>JAJFGY010000245.1 GCA_021775935.1 Alphaproteobacteria bacterium | reverse complement strand
CAACAACCGTCTGATCCCCAATGCGATGGAGCCGCGCGCGGCCCTGGCCGACTATGACAGTGGCACAGACGAATACACGCTCTGGACAACAAGCCAGAATCCGCATGTGGCCCGCCTTGTGCTCTCCGCTTTTGTTGGTGTCGCCGCTGAACACAAACTCAGGGTCATCGCACCCGACGTTGGCGGTGGGTTTGGGTCCAAAATTTTTATCTACGCCGAAGAAACAGCTTGCACGTGGGCGTCTGCAAAAATCAAACGTCCCATCAAGTGGACGGCAGAACGCAGCGAGTCTTTTCTATCTGACGCCCATGGCCGCGACCATGTAAGCCATGCAGAACTTGCGGTCGCAAAAGACGGGACGTTCCTTGGGCTGCACGTGCAAACCAAGGCGAATTTGGGTGCTTATCTCTCGACCTTCGCATCCTCCGTGCCGACCTATCTCTACGGCACACTGCTCTCGGGCCAGTATGCCTTCCCCGCAGTCTATGTTGAGGTCGACGGTATTTTCACTCACACAGCGCCTGTCGATGCTTATCGCGGCGCCGGGCGTCCGGAAGCCACCTACCTGATTGAGCGGATTGTTGAGACGGCAGCACGCGAACTTGGTTTTGATCCAGCAGAACTCCGACGCAAGAATTTCATCCGCACGTTTCCGCACCAGACGCCTGTCATCATGAATTACGACATCGGTGATTATGATGCCTGCCTCGACAAAGCACTTGATCTGATCGACTACACAAACTTCTCTGCCCGCAAGGCAGAAGCGGAAGCCCGTGGGAAAAGACGCGGCATCGGTTTTTCCACCTACATTGAGGCCTGTGGTCTCGCCCCGTCTGCAGCCGTAGGCTCCCTTGGCGCAGGCGTGGGGCTTTGGGAAAGCGCTGAAGTACAAGTCACCCCGACCGGCAAGATCGAAGTTTTTACAGGCTCCCACAGCCACGGCCAGGGCCACGAAACTACGTTTGCCCAGCTCGTATGTGAGCGTATTGGTGTGCCTATCGACGATGTTGAGATTGTTCATGGCGACACGGGACGTGTTCAGTTCGGCATGGGAACATATGGATCAAGATCTGGATCGGTTGGCATGAGCGCTCTTGCCAATGCTCTCGACAAGATCGAGGCCAAAGCCAAAAAGATCGCAGCCCATTTGATGGAAGCAGACAACGGCGACATCGAATTGAAAGACGGTGTCTTCACCGTTGCAGGTACAGACAAGGAACTGGCCTGGGCAGAACTCGCGCTCGGCGCCTATACAGGTCACGGGTTTCCAACTTCTGAAATCGAGCCCGGCCTTAAAGAAAATGCTTTCTACGATCCGCTGAATTTCACCTTTCCGTCGGGCTGTCATATTTGCGAGGTCGAAATCGACCCCGAAACCGGCATCACGCAGATCGCCAATTTTGTCGCCGTTGATGATTTTGGCGTGATTGTAAATCCGATGATTGTCGAAGGTCAGGTCCATGGTGGCATCGCACAGGGCATCGGCCAGGCATTGTTCGAAGCTGCTCACTATGATGAAACCGGTCAGCTGATCACTGGCTCCTTCATGGACTATTGCATGCCCCGCGCAGACGACATGCCTGACTTTAATCTGGGCTTCACCCAGACAGACTGCCCATCCAATCCAATGGGCATGAAAGGCTGCGGGGAGGCTGGATCCATCGCTTCACCTCCTGCTGTCATCAACGCCATTACGGACGCGCTCGGCGTTCGAGATATTAAAATGCCCGCAACCCCTGCACGTGTTTGGGCGGCGCTGGCCGCTCAGCCAGCTGGCTCTGATTGAGGAATTCCCATGTATCAGTTCAATTATCATCGCGCACAAACAGTCGCTGAAGCCGCAGAGCTCCTCGCCGCCAACGACGAGAACAAGTTGCTGGCCGGTGGTCAAACATTGATCCCCACATTGAAACAACGCCTTGCGATGCCAGCCACCCTCGTGGACATTGGAAATATTGGGGATCTCAATTTCATCAAAGCCGAAGGCGATGCAATCACCATTGGCGCTGCAACGAAACATGCCGATGTGGCGACCTCCGCCGATGTAGCAAAGCATCTACCGGCACTTGCCCACCTGGCCGCCCATATCGGCGACCCCGCCGTGCGCAACCGGGGAACAATTGGCGGCTCTCTTGCCAACAATGATCCAGCAGCGGACTATCCGGCTGCGGCACTCGGTCTGGATGCAAAAATCCATACCAACAAGCGCCTGATCGATGCGGACCCCTATTTCAAGGGCATGTTTGAAACAGCCCTGGAAGAGGATGAAATCATCACAGAGGTAACCTTCCCTCATCCTGAAAAAGCAGCCTACGTAAAATTCCCAAATCCTGCGTCGCGCTATGCCATGGTTGGCGTCTTCGTTGCCAAGACTGCCATCGATATACGCGTCGCTGTGACCGGTGCAGGTGCTGACGGTGTTTTCCGGGTAAAAGAAATGGAAGATGCGCTTGGCGCCAATTGGTCACCAGACGCAGTGGCAGGAATCAAAGTTCCAGAAGACGGGCTTCTGTCTGATTTGCATGGGAAAGCGGACTATCGCAGCCACCTCATCACCGTGATGGCAAAACGCGCTGTTGCCGCCACGATGTGACCCGGGTGACCCGGGTGACCTCGGTGATTTAGGCGACCTGGGTGACCTGATGCTTCTTTCACAGTAAACTGGTGCCATGACCATTAAACTTCCTGCCTCTATTGATGAGACAGCGGCGCTTTTGTCGAGCGGGGCCTATGTTGCGGACCGCTCTCTCGCGACCGTTTTGTTCCTGGCACTTTCGATGGGCCGTCCCCTCTTCCTGGAGGGCGAAGCCGGCGTTGGAAAAACCGAGATCGCTAAAGTTCTGGCAAGTGCTCTGGGACGCAAACTCATCCGACTGCAATGTTATGAAGGCCTGGATACGGCAGCAGCCGTCTATGAATGGAACTATCAGGCGCAGATGATCGAAATCCGCCTGGCAGAAGCGCAAGGCGTCGACGACAGAGGCGCACTGGCCAAAGATGTATTCGATGATCGTTTTCTCATTCGTCGTCCTCTGCTCCAGGCCCTGGAGCCAGATGAAAACGGCCCGCCTGTCCTGCTCATAGATGAGCTGGACCGGACTGACGAACCCTTTGAAGCCTACCTTCTGGAAGTCCTGTCGGACTATCAGATAACCATCCCAGAGATTGGGACAATCAAAGCCGCTGAGCCGCCGATCGTTATTGTGACATCGAACCGGACCCGCGAAATTCACGACGCGCTGAAGCGCCGCTGCCTCTATCACTGGGTGGACTATCCCGATGCAG
The DNA here is from genome assembly GCA_021775935.1 of Alphaproteobacteria bacterium. Classification (GTDB taxonomy): domain Bacteria; phylum Pseudomonadota; class Alphaproteobacteria; order Parvibaculales; family Parvibaculaceae; genus Mf105b01. The sequence continues at coordinate 7,050 of JAJFGY010000245.1, read as the reverse complement.
ACCGGGAGCTTGAAATCGTACGCCTCAAAGCACCAGATGCCGCCGAAGACCTTTCTCGTCAGGTCGTTGCATTCGTCCAAGCGCTCAGGGAGCGGGACCTTTACAAGCAGCCGGGCATTGCCGAAACCTTGGATTGGGCAAACGCTCTCACACAACTCAACGCTGTGTCGTTGGACGAGAGCAATATCAATGACACCCTTGGCACCCTCCTCAAGTATCAGGACGATATCGCGCAGGTTCGAGGGTCTGACGCCGCGCAAATTTTGGATGAACTGAAAACGGCAGCCGAATGACCGAGCCGCCAGATCAGCCCCCGGGCCACGTCAAAGGCCATATCGCTGAGAATATCGTGCATTTTGCGCGGGTGCTGCGTCGGGCCGGTGTTCCCATCGGACCCCGCCAGGTTCTAGATGCAGTTGAAGCTGTAAAACAGGCTGGCATTAGGGCAGAGAGCGACCTCTATTGGGCGCTCCACGCCACGCTCATCCATCGCAAAGACATGGCAGAGATCTTCGATCAGGCGTTCCATGTTTTCTGGCGAGATCCGCGTATGCTGGAGCGGATGATGGCGCTGATGCTGCCAGAACTCACGACGCAGCCTGAAGAAGCTGAAGACCAAACCAGCCGTCGGCTCGCTGAAGCGCTCATGAACAAGAACAACGTGCCGCAATCGCTTCCAGAACCTGACATTGAGATTGATGCGCGCGAGACAATGTCCGCAGCAGAAATTCTGCGAACCAAAGATTTTGAGCAAATGTCTGCAACTGAAATTGCAGAGGCGAAGCAAGCGCTCACAAAACTCAGACTGAAACATGACGAGGTGCTCACCCGTCGAACCCGTCCTGCGGCCCACGGCTCGCAGGTCGACATGCGCGCGACGCTCCGTGCATCCTTGCGGGCAGGTGACATCATTCCGCTAAGGCGACGAGAACGCCGCCGCCGTCCACCACCTCTCGTAATCCTCTGTGACATATCAGGCTCTATGAGCATCTATGCCAGAACGTTCCTGCATTTTCTCCACGCACTGACAAATGATCGCGACCGCGTTCATACATTTTTGTTCGGCACCCGGCTCACCCATGTCACGCGGCAACTCCGCCACAAGGATGTGGATGAAGCACTCAGGGAAGTTTCAGCCAGTGTCGAAGACTGGGATGGCGGCACCCGAATTGGGGAAACTCTGCGTCGGTTCAATGTGGATTGGGCAAGACGCGTGCTTGGTCAGGGTGCCACTGTTTTGCTGGTGACAGACGGCCTTGATCGGGATGGCGCAAGTGGTCTGGAAACTGAAATCGCCCGTCTCCACCGAGCCAGCCGTCGCCTGATATGGCTGAACCCGCTTCTGCGGTACGATGGATTTGAGCCCAAGGCTCTTGGCATCAAGACGATGCTTCCCCATGTAGATGAATTCAGAGCGGTGCATAATGTCGCGTCGCTGGATGAACTGGTTGCAGCCCTCAGTGCTCCGGAAAAGAAATGGCCGAATGCCGCATGAACGCACGATCAAAACCACTGGACAACAATGTGCTGGCTCAGGCCGCGGCCTGGGCTGACGCAGGGCAAAAGGTAGCACTCGCAACCGTGATAGAAACCTGGGGCTCGGCCCCCCGTCCGGTGGGCAGCCAGCTGGCCATTTGCCAGGATGCAAATTTTGTCGGGTCGGTATCGGGTGGATGTATTGAAGGTGATGTCGTCACCCGGGCGCTGGATAGCATTGAGACGGGGGCGTCAGAAGTTCTGGAATATGGCGTCGCAGACGCCATGGCCTGGGAGGTAGGTCTTGCCTGTGGTGGCAAAATCAAGATCTATCTCGAACCTCTGACACTTAACCCCCTGATACCCGATCCTGCGGCAGGCGCGTAAGAATATGAAGCGCGACACACTCACACGGGTCCTGGACGCACAAAAGGCAAAACAACCCTTTGTCCTGGCAATCAATCTTAAAACCCACGAGCAGGTTGAGCTGACCGCGAAATTATCAGGCCAGGAAGACTGGATGATGGCTGAGGTCCACGAGGCCATTCGCTCAGACAAAAGTCGCACAAAAACCGCACCTGACGGCACGCCGTGGTTTTTCAATGTCTTCAACCCTCCACTTCGCCTTGTCATTATCGGGGCCGTTCACATAGCCCAACCACTGGCCCGCATGGGCGTCGATGCGGGATATGATGTGACCGTAGTTGACCCACGAGAGTCATTCGCCTCGCCCGATCGCTTTCCTGACGTCACGTTGCGATCTGAGTGGCCAGACGAAGCGCTAGAAAATATCGCGCCTGACGCAAGAACTGCCATCGTCACCCTCACCCATGATCCTAAACTTGATGACCCAGCACTCCTCGTGGCGCTACGCTCCCCAGCATTTTATATCGGGGCGCTTGGCAGCAAAAAGACGCAGAACGCACGGCAGGAACGTTTGTCCGAAGCAGGCTTTTCAGAATCTGAACGCGCGCGCATTAGCGGGCCCGTTGGTCTTGATATTGGCGCCAAGAGCCCAGCCGAAATCGCGATCTCTATCCTGGCCGAAATCACCCAGACGCTACGTCGAGGCCATCCATGAAGTTTGGCTCTTTTCCCGTTTCCAAAACCGAAGGAATGGTTCTCGCGCATTCCGTGTCGGTCGCCGGACGTGTTTTCAAAAAGGGCCGATTGCTCAGTCAAGCCGATGTGCAAAGCCTCACTCAAGCCAAGATGGAAAGCGTTTATGCTGCCTGTCTTGACGAAGATGATGTCTCAGAAGATGAGGCGGCAGCGACCCTCGCTACGGCCCTGGCTGGACCGGGTGTCCGCGTAGAAACACCCTTTACAGGCCGCGCTAATGTTTACGCTGACACAGCAGGCATCGTGGCGCTTGACGAGAATGCGATCAACAAAGTCAATGCGCTGGACGAAGCGATTACCGTCGCCACACTGCCCAATTACGACGCAGTCACAGAAGGCCAAATGCTGGCGACAGTCAAAATTATTCCCTTCGCCGTTCCAAAAACGCTGCTCAGCGCCACTGTCCAATACGCTCAAGACGCAAAACCCGCCCTTGCACTGAACCGCTTTCAGGTCGCGACGGCCAATCTGATCCTCACGACCGTAGAAGGTATGAAACCTTCTCTGATTACAAAATCCCATAAAGTAATTGCCGCCCGTATCGCTCAACTCGGGATGTCCTTGACGTCTGTCGAAACCTGCCAGCACACAGAAACTGACATCGCAGCCGCAATCTCAAAGTCGTCAACTGACGCGGAGATGACGCTGATCCTGGGCGCATCGGCGACGGGTGATCGGCACGATGTCGTGCCCGCAGCGATTGAGCGCGCGGGAGGCACCATCAAACATTTCGGCATGCCGGTTGATCCCGGCAACCTATTGTTGCTGGCAGAACATGAAGGCCGTCCGGTGCTGGGTCTGCCCGGCTGTGCCCGCTCTCCGAAACTCAACGGCGCAGACTGGATTCTACAGCGCCTTGCAGCCGGTTTGACCGTCGGCGCCGAGGACATCCAGGCAATGGGTGTCGGAGGTCTATTGAAAGAAATACCTTCCCGGCCCCAACCCCGCGACCGCAAACCCAAGAATGGGCCAGCACCTCGCGTTGCTGCGATCATCATGGGCGCGGGCCGGTCAACCCGAATGGGAGACGCAAACAAACTCACAGAAGAATTCGACGGCAAGCCGATGATTGCCCATGTCGCAGACGCAGCCCTTTCCTCCAAGGCAGACGGGATCATCCTCGTTACCGGCCACCAGAAAGATGACGTCCTGAAAGCCCTTGCCGGGCGACCGATGTCCTATGCACACAATCCCGATTTTGCCGAAGGCTTAAGCACATCCATCAAAACCGGCATCAAAGCAGCAACCGAGCTCGACCCTCCGGTCGACGCAGCACTCATCTTGCTAGGCGACATGCCACTCATCAGCGCCAACCTGATTGATCGCCTCATCGCAGCCCATGATCCAGATGAAGATCGCTACATCTGCATTCCAACTGTTGGTCACAAGCGCGGAAATCCGGTCCTGTGGGACGCAGCATTCTTTCGCGAGCTGCAGGATCTCAACGGTGATGTTGGTGCAAAACCGCTCATCGCTGAAAACGCAGACCTCGTTTGCGAAGTGGCTGTAGTGGGCGAGGCCAGCCTTACCGACTTCGATACCCGCGAGGCATTGCGCAATCGAAATAGCGACTAGCTGTTTGAAAAGAAAGCCGCACTTCGCGGTCCGCAGATAATTTCAGACCCGACTATTGAGGCTGTGCCGGTTCCAAAACTCAACTGTTTCGCACCCAGCGTGACCAAATCTGACGCCTTCTGTCCATGCCAAACAGCACTCTCAGAACTTGAGTTGAAAATACAGGTAAGACGTTCCCCTCCCAGAAGCCGTTCGAACACCAGGACAGAGCCTGTACTCTCCAGGAATTTTGCATCGCCCGTTTTGAGGCAGGGCCGCGAGCGACGAAAGTCGATCGCTGCGCGTGCAAACTTCAGGACAGTGTCGGGCGTTGCTTCTTGCACGTCAACCGCGCGGCGCGTGTGGGTCTCTGGAATAGGCAGCCAGGGCGTCCCGCTTGTAAACGCCGCATTCGGCGCGCGCCCAATCCAGGGCATGGGTGTACGACAGCCATCCCGCCCTTTACCAAACGGGAAATACAGCTCGCCGACCGGATCTTGAATATCCGAGCGATCCAAATCAACATTCGGCAGACCGAGTTCCTCCCCCTGGTAGAGCAGAACCGTCCCTTTTAAGGCCATCAGTAATGCCAGACCAAACTTGGCTAAGGCGTCATCTCCATCGAGCCCCCCGCCCCATCTGGTCACCGGTCGTGTAACATCGTGGTTTGAAAAGGTTACACACGGCCACGGGTTTCCGCTGGCCGCGATGGTGTCTTCATAATAGGAACGGAAGAGCTCTGGCTGCAGTTTCTTATCATCGAGAAAATCAAACGTATATGCCGTGTTCAGCCGGTCCGGCTCCCCCACATAGATCGAGAACATAGAAGGGCTCTTATCAAACTCCCCAAAGGCCATCCGAGCATCATATTCATCAACCACTGCACGCACCCGCTGCATGGCCCATTTGTTTTCAGCCCGCCCCGCATCATTGACATGACGTTGCAGGCGCGGCGCATGGGCCCACTCAAAGCCGGTCTTCTCATCTTCAGGAACTGCTGGGTTATCAGTAAGATCTGCGTCGTGCAGGTATGAATCCGCAACATCCAAACGAAATCCGTCGACGCCCCTGTCCAGCCAGAAGCGCAAACTGTCCATCAACGCATCCACCACAGCGGGTTGATGAAAGTTGAGCTTGGGCTGGGAGGTCAAAAACCGATGGTGATAATATTGGCGGCGAACCGGATGCCACGACCAGGCAGGCCCACCAAACTCCGACAACCAGTTGTTCGGCACGGTTCCGTCTGGCTTGGCGTCCGCCCAGACATACCAATCTGCTTTGTCGTTGTCCCGTGAGAGCAGGCTCTCCTCAAACCAGGCATGCTGATCTGAGGTATGCGCCAGAACCTGATCCAAAATCAGTTTGAGGCCCCGCTCATGGATGGCATCCACCAACCGGTCAAAATCATCAAGGGTTCCCATTTCCGGCGCAATGCCACAATAGTCGGAAACGTCGTAGCTGAAATCCTTATTGGGACTAGGGAAAACCGGCGACAACCAGATCGCATCGACATCAAGCGACTTGATATAGTCTAACTTCTGCCGAATGCCCTCAATGTCACCGACGCCAGATCCAGTACTATCTGCGTAGCTCCTGGGGTATATCTGATAGACCACTGCCCCTTTCCACCAAGGCACCGTTGCTGCTCCGCTCATAACACCCCCTACAACATCGCGCTCAACACCACTTTGATGATACATCAGGTACAGCAGTTTTGACATGTTGGAGGAGAGTATGAGCGGACTGGCAGACACAAATGTCCTCGTGACCGATCTGATGCATTTTGTAGGGCGTCCAGCGACAAAAGCCCTGCTTGATGCGGGTGCAACAGTCTATGGCACTGACCCCGCCTTTGATGATCCCAATGCGCGTGACGCAGCTGAAGCAGCACTTCCTGGGTTGAATGCTGTGAGTGGCAGTGACCCCGTTACAGCCGCTGGTCGCGTGTTGGAGACAGCGGGCCGCATTGACGTGCTCGTCAACAATGATGCCTTTCCTGCACTGAGGGCCCCTCTCGACACCGCCAGAGATGAGGATTTGGAGGCGACCTACGACGCGCTCGTTTTCAAACCCTTTCGTGTGACCCGTGCGGTTGTGCCGTCCATGAAATCTGCCGGTGCGGGGAAAGTACTATTTCTCACATCTGCAGCGCCGCTCAACGGCCTCGCCAACTATTCCATGTATGCGTCTGCGCGCGGCGCTACAAATTCCCTGATGTTGTCCCTGGCGAGAGAACTCGCGCCTAAAAACATTCAAGTTAATGCTGTTGCGCCTAACTATGTTGAGAGCCCTGACTATTTCCCGCCAGAGCTGCTCGCGAACGAAGAATCCAAAGCCAAAATCCTGAAAAACATTCCGCTCGGCCGCCTTGGCAAACCGGAAGAAGCTGCGGCCCTTATCACCTTCCTTGCCGGACCCCGCTCAGGCTTCATTACCGGCCAGGTCATCCCGTTTGCGGGCGGCTGGGCAAACGCGCGTTAGTTGAGCTGAACGATGGGCGCAAGTGTTGGCCCAATTTCTTCATGCACAACAAGATCAGCAATCTGGTCGAGCTCAGTCTCTTCGCGATTGAGGATGACGAGCTTGGCGCCGTTCTTTTTTGCCATGATCGGAAACCCCGCCGCAGGATAAACCTGCAATGACGATCCAATGGCAATGAAGAGATCACAATCAAGCGTCGCTTCAGTCGCCCGTTCCATTTCTGCTTCGGGCATGGCTTGTCCAAACGAGATTGTCGCTGACTTAATGATCCCGCTGCAAAAAGTACAATCTTGCGCCTTGCCATGCTCTTCATAATGCGTGCGAATTTCCGCAAGCTCATAGCGCGCTCCGCAATTCAGGCAGGTCGCATAGGTACTGTTCCCGTGGAGCTCGATCACTTTATCCACGGGCACACCG
>JAJFGY010000244.1 GCA_021775935.1 Alphaproteobacteria bacterium | reverse complement strand
CATGGACACACCAGCCGAAACTGTTGTGTCCAAGAATACTTGAACTCCGCCGAAATTATATTCCAGCGCGTTCGCAGTAGTCGATGCAGCTATCAAGCCTACGCCTACGGCGGTGCTTAATAGTGCAGAGCGTACTCTGCTTGTTAACATGGAACGATCCTCCTCGATCCTCGATGCGTTTACACATTGCAGCTGGATCGGGAGGCGGTGTTTGTCCCCTCATAGGCAAACGGTCCCCCCTGGCCAGTCAGCATCCCTCCCCTACATCCCGCAGCGAAAGGCCAAGTGAGTCAAGGTGTTTGGATAAAATTGTCGCACTTGAGGTAACGGTTGCGTGACATGTATGGCAATTATGCCACGCAATTGATCACCGCGTTAAGGATTGGGAAACATTCTCAGCCCGGCGGCGCCATTTTTGGACCCGGGAGAAACCCGGGAGAATCAATGTTAACACCCGTTAACACCTTGGAAATATACGGCATTTTCTGGTGCGCCGCCATGCGCAAAAGCAACAATCAGACCCCACCGGGTGCCATCGAAACGCCAGGTATTCCCTGCTCATAACCAGGCGTTCCCTGCTCATAAAATGGGCGCGAGACGCACAATCTGAGGGCGAAAAACGCCGCAGCGTGAGGCGGCGTGAGGTCAGGACCCCGGCGTGCAACACACGCGGGAGCGGGCCTGAGGATGGTTAATCCGGACCCGTAATAATCCCGAAATCGGGTGCCCCCCAACACCGCGCTGGTGACCCGTGAAAACAGAGGCAGACGGGATCAGACGGGGGCAGCCCAAGCTGCCTGATGCGCCTAGGCCGCTGCCTGATGTCCTTTGAGGGCAGCAATCGCATCTGCTGGCTCGGCCCGCGTGCGGTAATCGCGCGCAACATGGGCAAACAGAATGACCCCATCCGCGCCCACCACATAGGTCGCGGGGATCGGCAGGCGCCATCCCGCTTCACCATGCGCTTCCGGCAGATTATTGCCGAAACTCTCATACAAAGCCGCCAGCTCTTTGGGGAAATCAAAAACGATGCCCAAAGCCTCGGCGAGACTGTTTTGGGGATCTGTCAGCACCGGATAGGTCACAGCATTCTTTTCAGTCGTTGTCGTTGCCCGGTCAGGCGATTCAGGAGAAATGGCAACCAGTTCCGCCCCAAGAGACCGAACAGTCTCTAATTCATCCTGGTAGGCTTTTAGCTCCAAATTGCAGTAGGGACACCAGCCCCCGCGATAAAAATTGATCACCAGGGGGCCTTTTGCGAGCAACGAAGACAGGCTGACAGCACCGCCCTCAACGCCCAAAAGCCCTACATCAGGGAACGTGTCACCGACGCTGAGCGCCTTGTCGCCAATGCCCTGAGCGTCAAGCTCCTGGGCTGCCTTTGTCATCACCGCGAGCGCGTCTTCGGGAATGCGCTTGGCAGATCCTGCACTCATGGCTTCCAATTGTTCTGTAAGTGACATGTCTCATCTCCCCGTTCGTAGGTCTGATCTTGGTTGGATCATATCTGTTCGATCTTATCTGGGGGTAAGCAAAGCGATCACCAATCACAAAGCGGTGACATGTCAGTCGCCAGACCCGCCAGCGCCACCGACGCCTAGAGCCGTCATAAGGTGAGCGTGCAGCCCCGCCTCAAGCCTGTCGCAATACCGGACTTGCCCAAGGACGCCGCTCTCGCTCCCGGCAAGCCCGCCGACCATTAGAGAGAGTGGCCCCGGTAGCGGACCATAGGCCCGCCGGTCCGACCCGATCCGCACCCCTGTCGCTCTACAGCCAAAGTAATGCGGCGCACCAAGATAGCCAGCAGCCACAAGGTCGAAGGGATAGAACCCATCTATCCCGACGCTCTCTTGCCAAAACGAGAGCCAGTCCACTGACCGCATGGCAATGTCCCCGACAACATCGCGCTGGAATGCCAGGGCCTCTATATCCTCGCGGGAGAGGGTCACGCGCCGCGCAACCTCGTAGGGCACAAGCGTGACCTGCAGCCGAAGCTCCAAAACGGCCCGCGCAGCGTCTGGATCCTGGGCAAAATTGAAGTCGCGAAAGATAGGTCCATGACCAAAGAAAGCTGCGGCCTTCGATCCTTCCGACGGATGAAAGAGGTGGCCCTCTCTCTTTCCCATCATAACCACCAGCTCAGAAACCCGTGCCGCGACCGCCCGACGAGACTGAAAAACCGCCCTGAGATTGCTCAAGGGCCCCAACGCCAAAATCGTCAGAGGCCCCGTCTCAAGCGCTGCAATGATCGCGCGGGATGCATCGGTAGCAGCCACATCGCCCGCCTCTGCCGCCCCCCGATAGACCGGCACCTGCTCGCCGACGATTTCTCGGGTGATGCGGTCCGTGGCGCTCAACGGAGCATTGCCAAACACCGTTGACACCCCAACGATCTCCAGATCAGGACGCGCCATCAGATAGGCCAGCGCAAAACAATCATCTGGGTCGACCCGCCCCCGCACACCACACGCAGCGTCCGTATCAACCCACACGCGCATGGGCGAGGGGAAGGGCGTGCCTTCAGCACCAGCGCCGGAAGGCACGCCGACAAGGATAAGCCCACCCGCCACCAGCACGATCAGACGCCACATGTGTGCACACATCTCAGACATCCCTCTTCCAGAGCTTTCTGGAAAACCAGAACTTTCTGGAGAAGGAGACACCCATTTTGTAACGGGGAAATTTCAGCGCCAACCGCCTCGCCACGAGCGCCGCTGAAGTTGCATTCGCCGCAGGAGCAATGTAGCAGGGGGCCATGTTCCAACCCTTCCTGACTTACGCGCGGTTCATCAGAGACAATAAGTCATTGCTCACCTTCGGCCTGCTCATGACCTTCGGGTCGAGCTTTGGGCAGTCGTTTTTTGTCGGCCTCTATCAGATGCCGCTGCGCGAAACCTTTGACCTCTCTGCATCTGCTTTTGGAGGAGCATTCTCCTTTGTCACGCTCCTAAGCGCGGCGGCGCTGCCCTGGACAGGGCGGATCATTGACCAGGTAAAGCTGCGGACATTTTCCACCACCGTCATCCTCGTGCTGACCGGCGCCACCCTGGCCATCGCTTTCGTTCCCTCGTTCTGGATGTTTGTGGTCGCTCTCTTTTTCCTGCGCCATTTTGGCCAGGGTTTGATGTCACACACATCCTCCACCGCCATGGGGCGCTATTTCTCGATCAACCGTGGCAAGGCGGTGACCATCTCTGCGGCTGGGTACAGCTTTGGCGAAGCCATCTTCCCCGCCATCGCTATCGCCCTTATCGCCATGGTCGGCTGGCGAGAGAGCTGGCTAATCTACGCCGCGCTGCTTTTGCTGGTTCTGCTGCCCCTCACCTTTGGGCTTGTGCACCAGGACCCAACCCCCGAAGCGATCGACACGGAAGGCACAAAGACCGACGCCATAGATCGCACCGCCAAACGCGACTGGACCCGAGCAGAGGTGATGCGCGATCCCCGCTTCTACATTCTGGTGCCCGCGATGATGGCCCCGGCCTTTATCCTCACCGGCTTCTTTGTGCATCAAGGCTATCTCGCCCAATCCAAAGGCTGGCCTATTGAACTGGTGGCGGCAGGCTTTTCTGTCTTTGCCATTGTGAAACTTGTGGCGTCCCTTCTTGCTGGCCCCTTTGCCGACAGGTTTGGTTTCCGTCCGCTCATCGCGCTCTACATGGTGCCGCTGGCTTTCTCGATGGTGGCTCTGGGCATGGTGGAGGCGACCTACGGCATCTTCCTCTATTTCACCCTTGCAGGCATTTCGACGGGTGGGGCGATGGCTGTTGGCGGGCTTCTCTGGCCAGAGCTTTACGGCACCAAACATCTGGGCGCCATTCGCTCGCTCAGCGTGTCACTCATGGTGTTTGCAACGGCTCTCGCCCCCGTCACCTTTGGCTGGCTGATTGATGCAGGGTTGGGCGCCAATATGATCGCGCATATTTCGCTGGGCTACAGCATTCTCGCCGTGGCCCTTGTCATCTTCTTCCTCTGGCGCGAAAAACGCGTTGCGGAATAAGGTCAGGGCAAATTGATGCCAGGCGGCACAAATGTTCCCCCGGCAATATGGCCTAGAAACTTGGGCACCAAAGGGAGCTTGGTCGCAGGCGCAAACAACCAGTCGCGCATAAAGGGCAACAGCCTGCTGTCTGATTGATAGACCGGCGTGAAGAAATGGCTCGCCGCCTGATAGAAACGCAGATGAAACCGCCGCGCGCGGGCATAGGCTTTGAACGCTTGTTCCGGTTCAGCTGCAGCGCCAAACGCCTGGCCCAGCGCATAAGCATCAAGCAAGGCCATATTGACCCCCTGCCCCAATTGCGGGCTGGTGGCATGGGCCGCATCGCCAATAGACACCACCCGTCCCTTGTGTGGCGTCATGAGTGTGTGATGCCCGTAGCGCGCAAAAACCAATTGCTCTGGTTCGGCAATGAGAGAGAGCAGCTTCTGCAGATCAGGCCAGAGGGTGAGCGCAGTTTCTTTCCAAACATCAAGACCCCCAGCCTGCCAGGCCGCAAAGTCATCCTGCTTCAAGCTGTAAAAGAAGGCGGTATAGCTGCTGCTTGTGGGTGTGATCTTTCCGATGGGCAACACGCCGACCATTTTGTTGGACCGATGATACACCTGCTCAAGTGTTGACCCTGAAAAGCCTGCGACGGCCTCCCCGCCATTTGTCTCCAGGCTGGCCCACAGCGCCCCGAACGGCAGGTCACGCATCTTGTGGCGCGGCCAGACCTGCTGTCGCAAGTTTGAGCGGGACCCCAGCGCATCGACAACAAAGTCAAACGGCCCGACAAGCGCGCCCTCAGCCGTTTCCAATCTGGGCCGACGGTCTGTCTCTTCACGCACACCGCTCACAGTGGCGCTCGTGATGATCTCAATGCCTTCGCGAGCGATCGCATCGAACAGGACGTTAAAGATCGCGGCTCTATGCACAGCCAGCCCGTGCCTGCCGGGCCGCGCCCAATCATACCGCACATCAAGCACCCGTCGACGAGACGGGTACGCCCGCCCCAGCATGGCTTCAATCTCTACACCGAGCGCGCGGATCTCCTTTTCAAGTCCAAGCGCCGCCAGCACAGCAACGCCTGTTGGTTGCAGCACAAGACCCGAGCCAATGGGCTGCGGTGCGTCGAGCTGATCAACCAGCGTGACGCGATGGCCTGACCGATGCAGAAAGAGAGCTGCCGACAAACCGGCGGGCCCGCAGCCTGCAATCCCAATATGAAATTTTCTCATGCGCCCCAACCAGAACAAACCAGGCCTCAAACCTATTGCTCCTGTTTAAGCATAGAAGCGCCAGGCTGCGATACTGAGTCTCCCTGTCACGCTTGCCGCACCTCTGATCGAAACGCTGCTGAGAACAGGAAGCTGCTGAGGACAGCAAAATGAGTGAACGAACCGGTTGCGTGCGAAGATCCGTTCGTCATGATGAGAGACACAAAGACCCATCAGGCGTTGGCCGATGATCGAGCCGGACCAGGGTCAAACCGGATCAGGGTCAAACCGGATCAGTGTAAGGTTCTTCTGGCGAGGTTGAATTAATTTCTGATTTTTGGACGCGAGGGGAACACGATTGACTTCCAGCATCACACTCTACACGGGCCCGACACCCAATGGCCGCAAGGTCACCATCGCTCTTGAGGAGATGGGCCTGGACTATGAAGCCCGCTATGTCGACATATTGGAGGGAGACCAGCACAGTCCGGAATTTCTGGCGCTCAATCCCAACAATAAGTTCCCGGTGATCATCGACCCTGATGGCCCTGACGGCAGCCCAATGACCTTGTGGGAATCTGGGGCAATTCTTTGGTATCTAGCCGAAAAAACAGGCCAGTTCCTGCCCGCATCCGGGGCGGCGCGCCATCATGCAAACCAGTGGTTGATGTTCCAGATGGCCGGGATCGGCCCCATGTTCGGTCAGTTGGCCCACTTTGTCTTTTACGCCAAGGAGAAACACCCCTATGCGATAGAGCGCTACAGCAATGAAATGACGCGTCTGCTCGCGGTCATGGATAGCCATCTCGAAGAGCGCACCTGGTTTGCTGGCGAGAGCTATTCCATCGCCGACATGGCGATGCTCCCTTGGGTTGAAGGCACCGTTGACAATCCCCAACTTCCCTCTCGGCCGAACGTTAAAAAATGGGTCGACCGCATGAAGGCCCGTCCGGCTGTTCAGCGCGGTTTGGACGCGTTGCGAGACAAGGTCCGGCCCGAGATCGTGGAAGGCGGCATGAAAGGGTTCGACGATGAACACCGCTCACAACTCTTCGGCCCGGCCCAGCACGCTCGAAACATAACAAAGCCCCAATGATTCTAAATTGTAGGTGATTTCAAATTGTAAGTGACTTCAAATTATACGTAATTTCAGTTTGACGGTAGTTTCACACGCTTCCCTCGGCGACGAACAACCGTTGCTGGGCTGCATGCCGTTGCTACAGAGATCATCCCTACAGAGACCATCGTTACGGAGACGTTCGACATGAAAGTTGAACACAGCATCGAAATCAACGCGCCGGCCGAAACTGTCTGGGCGGTCACGACAGACATCGACAATTGGCCGGACTGGACGCCCACGGTTGAGAGCGCAGCCCGCCAGGATGACGGACCCTTTAGCGTCGGCAGTCATGCGCGCATCAAACAACCAGGCATGCCCGAAGCCATTTGGGAAGTGACCTCACTCACGCCGGGACAAGGTTTCGTCTGGGAGGCTGACATACGGGGCATGCACTTCATCGCCACCCATCACACCACGCCAACGGCGTCCGGCTGCACGAACCTTCTTGGTCTTGAGCTAAAAGGCGTGCTCGCCTTCCTACTCTGGCCGCTGGCAAAACGTCAGGCACTCAAGACACTTGAGACCGAGAACACTGGCCTGAAAGGCTTTTGCGAAGAGAAGCCATAAGCAGTGGCAGCCGAACCTCACCCAAGCATCTGAAAAGTATTTCCTATCCCTGTTCCACATGTTCTAGCCTCTCCTTCGTAACCAATAACTTGGCCAAACGAGGAGAGAACCATGCGTGATTTCGATCCTGAAGGCACACGCCTGCCTGTCAAAATTGACACAGCATCAAATGGCGAATATCTGCCGCAACCACTCACCAAAGCCGAACAGCTTGCCAAGCTCCTGGCCTTTGAGAAAGTTGCCAACGCCACCAAACGTCTGAACACGGACCGTCGCGCCTTTCTGAAAAGCACCATGGGGACTGCCGCCACCCTTCTTGCCATCAACGAAGCGTCCGCTGCCAGTGGCGCACAAGGCGGCAGGTTCACCATAGCGCTCGATGCAGCCGAAGACGAAATGCTGGCAGACGCCACAGTTAAAGGCGATGAGTTTATCTTTGACATTCAGACCCATTGTGTTGATCCGTCCGGTGCGTGGAATTCCGGCATGGATGGTCTCATCTGGACCGTCGCGATTAACTTCGTTTTCGAAGAAGGCGCGCGCCAATGCGGCTGGTTCGACTTTGATTGTTTTGACGCACAGAACATGATCAAGGAAGTCTTCCTCGACAGTGACACAGACGTTGCTGTGCTCTCTGCCCTATGGGGTGGTAAGGCAAACAACCCCACGCCCATCGACTATGCCGGCGAAGCCCGCACATTGATGAATGAAGTGGACAATCGCGAACGCGGCCTCATTCATGGTGGTATCTTCCCCAACGAACCCGGCTGGGAAGACTTTATGGATGAGCTGGCCGAAGACCATAAGGTCGCTGCCTGGAAGCTCTATCCGCAATGGGGACCAGACGGTGTCGGCTATCACATGGATGATCCCGACCAGGCGGCCCCCTTCTATGAGAAAGCCCGAGCTCTCGGCATTACCACAATCTGCTCCCACCGCGGACTGCCGCTGCCCATGCTTGATCACAACTATTCGCTGCCCGGAGACATAGCCCGCGCCGCGCGCGCAAACCCGGACCTGACGTTCATCTGCTACCATTCAGGCTTCGAGCCTGACTATGCAGAAGGCGCCTACAATCCAGACAATACACAAGGCATCGATCGGCTGATACGCGCGCACGAAGAAAATGGCTTCCGTCCCAATGAAGGCAATCTCTATGCTGAGATGGGGGGCCTGTGGCGCGAGCACATGACCCAGCCCGAAGCCGCCGCCCACGCCATGGGCAAGCTGCTTAAAACCTTCGGGCCCGAACGCAT
>JAJFGY010000243.1 GCA_021775935.1 Alphaproteobacteria bacterium | reverse complement strand
GGAAAGGCAAGCCCAGGCTCCATATGATCTTGGTCGGCGCACCATTTTGGTGCTCGGGAAGGCCGATTTCCATATCGAGATGGCCCTTTTTCGGTGCGTCGCAGTAGGTGCCGAAAATCCTGTCCCAGAAGGAGAAGTTGAAGCCGAAATTGCTGTCGGTTTCTGATCGGATCACGGAATGGTGGACCCGGTGCATGTCCGGTGTGATGAAGACGCGGCGGACCCAGCTGTCGACCACGCCAGAGATGCGAACGTTCCCGTGATTAAAGAGCGAGGTCGCATTGAGGACAATTTCGAAAATAATGACCGCAACAGCTGGTGCGCCAAGGGCAATGACAGCCGTAATTTTTATCCCCATGCTCAACAGAATTTCGACGGGGTGAAACCGGATGCCGGTTGAGGTGTCGATATCAGGATCGGCGTGATGAACCTGGTGCAATCGCCAAAATAGTGGCACATGGTGAAAGACGACATGCTGCGTATAGATCAGGAGATCCAGCGCCAGGAACGCGAAAATGCAGGAGACGACAAAGGGCAACTCAACCAGATTGAGCAGGCCAAGTGACTGGCCCTCCGCCCAGGTTGCTGCCCCCACAGCCAAGACGGGAACGAGCACACGCAAGACCAGACCATTAACAATGCTCAGCCCGAGATTGGTCGTCCACCGCAAGAATTTGGAATAGGTCGCGGTACGTCGTGGTGCCACGGTTTCCCAAACACCCATAGTGATCAGGACACCTAGAAAGACACCAAGGCGAAGCGAAGGTTCAATACTGAGAAGAGCATCTTCCATCGCCTGAGCCTAAGTGTGAAGAAGGAGGGTGGCGTCGTTGATTTAGAGAGTGGCGTGTCGCGCCCGAGCGCCGCGTTCAATCGCAGCAGCAGAGAGTTTCTCAATGCCCAACGTATCGCGGAGAATTTGTAGCAGGCGAAGTTCTTCCTGCCCGACCGCAAGGTCGGCTGCGGCCACATCTACTGCCAGAGCATAGGCTGTCTCGTACATGTGAGGGGGAAGGGCGTCCCGTGCCAGACCAAAAACAGCGTCCAGACCACCTTCTTCAGCCAGGATAGAAGCGCACTCTTCAGCGACAGAAACGAGCCGGTCTGGATTGAAATCCTTAAACACCGGCAGGTTGGTGACGATATTGCCGATTTTTCGGGTCTCATTATCACTGATCGCGGCATCAACGGCCGACATGGTCACCATGACGTAGATGAGAGCGGTGTGGGGGTTAATCGTCTGCGACATGAAACAAGCCTATCTCTTCAAAAGCGCCGGATCTGGATCTAGCAGGGCGGC
The DNA here is from genome assembly GCA_021775935.1 of Alphaproteobacteria bacterium. Taxonomy (GTDB): domain Bacteria; phylum Pseudomonadota; class Alphaproteobacteria; order Parvibaculales; family Parvibaculaceae; genus Mf105b01. The sequence goes on along the minus strand of JAJFGY010000243.1, from coordinate 9,187 downwards.
AGGAACCCGCAACTTAAGAAGCTGGACGCAGAAGAGCAAGAGGCCAGCAGAAGCTAAAAAATCAAGGATTTGTGAGGAATTTTCGCATTTCGATAATGGTTTCGGAAAGGCTCAGCCGCTCAATAGGCGTTTCAGGTGGAAAGGCGGTGGTAAGCCGGGTTGGTAAGCGGTTGTCTAAGAGGACAAAGACGCCCTTGTCCGTGCCCGTGCGGATCAGGCGCCCAAACGCCTGCTGGAGGCGCAGACGGGTGATCATGTCTGTGTAGCGGCCGCCGCCAAAGGCTGACCGGCGGGCTTTGTAGAGAATATCTGGCCGCGGCCAGGGTGTGCGATCGAGAACAATGAGCTGAAGGGATTTGCCAGGCACATCCACACCATCGCGCACGGCGTCCGTACCCAAAAGGCAGGATGCTTCTTCAGCACGAAAAATATCGACCAGCGTGCCTGTATCGATAGCGTCAATATGTTGGGCGTAGAGAGGGAGACCGGCAGTCTCCAGAGGTTCGACAAGCTTGCCATAAACTGCGCGTAACCGGTTGACGGCTGTAAAGAGACCAAGCCCGCCACCTCGCGCGTTCAAGAACAGATCGCGGTAGGCGCTTGCCACCTGGTCGGAACGATCACGGGCCACATCCTGCACCACAAAGATCCTCGATTGCGCGGCGTAGTCAAAGGGTGAGGTGAAGTGGGCCCGCTCCACCGGCGTTGGCAGGTGCACAACACCGGTGCGAACATCTGCTGTCTGCCAGGTCTCACCCTGCTCGTCTTCTGAGGTTGCCCGGTCCCGGAGCGTCGCAGATGTGATGAGACCGCCATGCAGCGGCTGAAGCACAGCCTCTGCGAAAGGTTGGCTGGGGTCCACCCAATGCCGGTGGAGACCGATATCAAAATCGCTTCCGTCAAAGCGTTCGATGGCAAGCCAGTCGACAAAACTCTCTTTCGGATCGCTCATCAGATCAGAAAGCATCATACGCCAGGCCGGAAGTGTCGCCCGCCCGCGCCGGTCAAGGCCTCTTATCGCTGCGTCCATCCGTGTCTTGGTGGAACTCTCAAGGGTTTCATTGTGGGCATCCATCAACCGCCTCAGGCAATCTGACAGGGCGCTGAACGACCGGCCAAGCGCGGCCAACGCCACATCAAGACCAGCGGCTGCATCGCTCAGGGCGTCATCGACAGGCCGGAGGGCGCACTCCAGAGAATAGGGACTGTCAGGATAGTCGGAACGCGCCAGCACTTCATGACGTACAGCGGTAAGAAAACCTTCCGCAGGCCCTTTGCTGGCATCCGAGCCCAATCGGGAGAGCCATCCAGGGGCCGGAAGAAACGCCGCTGCCCGCGTTGCAGCGTCGAGAAGGCTCTCTCCTTCTTCATCACCGGAGATGAGATCGCTCAATCGGTCTTGAAGCCCCCGGCTGCGTCGTCGCCGTCCATCTTCTGGCCCTCGCGTCCAGCGCCGAAGCTCCGACATTTCACGGCCGCTTAGAAAGGATGAAAACGCGCTGTCTGCAGCATCAAAGAGGTGATGTCCCTCGTCAAAAACAATATGCCGCCGTGCATATAGGTTTGCTGGTTCATCATCCTCTGCACCTCCCGCCGTATCCTGGCTAGCGGGTGCAAGGTCTGGCCGCGCAAGAGTATGATCAAGGGCCGCCTGGATCATGATGAGCGCATGGTTTGCAACCACGATCTGAGCGCGGCGTGCTTTGCGGACTGCCTTTTCGATGAAGCACTTTTTGTAATGCGCACAGGCCGAATAGGAACACTCCCCGCGGCGGTCCGTGAGACCCGCTGCGATGTTTTCAGCCCCCATGGCGCCGGGCAGCCAGGCCGGAAAATCTCCACCTACCATGTCCCCGTCTCGGCTGTAGCGGGCCCAGCGTGCCATAAGGATGGATGCCGCGCCCTGAATACCTGTGAGAAGACCCCCGGCTGTTTCTTCCAAATTGAGCAGGCAGAGATAGTTCTCCCGGCCTTTGCGAATGACGCTTTTTTCTTCTTTTTCGCGGGGATCTGGAAACAGCCGCGTGAGTTCCTGGTCGAGTTGGCGTTGCAGGTTTTTGGTATAGGTCGACAGCCAAACTGTGCCCTCATTTTGCTCTGCCCATAGACTCGCCGGTGCGATGTAGCCCAGTGTCTTCCCCGTGCCCGTACCAGCTTCCGCCAGAAGAAGTTGGGGCGCACCCGCAGTTTCCCGTGGCTGAAAGGCCTTGGTGACGGCAGCGGCATAGTCTGCCTGTTGCACCCGTTCTTCTGCCTCGGCCCCGGTGAGCATCCGAAGTCTGTCTCGCGCGGCATCGGGCGCCACAGGATGGGCGCCTGGTGGCGGTGGCGGTGGCTGATCCTCCCATTCCTGAAGGTGGGACCAGACATCAAGGCGGGCGCGTGCAGCAGCGACAGAGTTTTTTGGCAAATCGCCCAGTGCGTTAAGGACGAGGGAGGCCCAGGGCCATCCTGTGTCCGCCAGGGCCTTTGCCATTCGGATGGTCTCATCCCTGTCTGGATAGCCTGTCTGTTCAAGCTCACTGAGGAGCGCTTTGGCAATGAGGTGAAGCGTAAGAGCCGCCTCTTCTGGATGCGTCGGGTCGGCAAGGCCGACTTGTTTTGCCAGACCAGCAGGGGTCGGCACACAAAATTGCGCCGGCCTCACGAACGCATAAAGGTCCAGGACATCAAACAGGCCCGCATAGAGGCTTTTGCCGCTCGCAGCACCTCTGCGACCCGCTGCACCGGCTGCGCGTCGTGCGGTGAAGCGGCGATGGCAGACCAGGAGAGGTTGACCTGTCAGGGCCGCAATGGCCTCCTCTGCGTCCCACTCAACCACTTCTCCTTCGTCAGACACGCCAATTGCACCCCCGCCGGGGCGGGGAACGACCGCCATCAGCGAGAGGGCAGCAGGCTCTTCAGGAGAAGAATCGGAGGTGGATAGGTCAGACATCGGTCCCACTATAGCGGACCAATTCGATGAGGATTGTTTTATCCGGCAAGCGCGGGGTAGGCCCGCGTAATAGCCCCGACCCCAGAGCGGAATTTCGCCTCTAGCTGTGTGACCCGCTCGGCAATGACCTGCTCTTTGGTGTTGTCGTGAAGGTCATCAAGAAGATGGGCAGCACTGCCCGACAGGCCGGTCAGACCAATGGCATTTGCTTCGAGTGCGAGGCTTTCAGCCATGGGCCGAAGGGCCCGGTGATCACCGCGCCGAACCGCCTCGGCGAGTGCTTTTTGCATATCAGCAATCGTGTCCATGGCATCACTTAGATGGTCCGCAATGCGGGCCGTGCCGAGATCCTGCTCAAGTTCATATATCCGGTCGAAGTCCAGGACTTGTCCCCCGTTTGATGTGGACTGCTTGGCGTCTGGAGAGTTTCCCGGCCGCTTATGCACACTTGAGGTCAGCACAAACCATGCAGTGAAACCGCCGCCAACGATGCTGTCAGCCCCGGCCCGGCCCCCCATCAGTCTGACAAGCCGGTCACAGATTGTCAGATTGACGTCGCGGCGTTTGAGCGGTCCGTGATGGCCTTCATTCTCCGATGAGGAAAAGAGCCGGGCTGCATCTTCAGAGGGCATGCCAGCCCCTGTGTCGGTGACCGAGAACCTCACACCGATTTCATCCTGAACGGTGACCGGAGAGATCCGCACGACGACGCCTCCGGTGTCAGTGGTCCGAATGGCCCGTGCGATCAGGTTGACCAGAGCCTGCTTGACCCGGTCTGGATCGTTATGAATGGTTTTCGGCGTACCTCGCAGTTCATCAACTTCGATGGACAGATTGCGACCCGACGCATCATGCCGGGTGACGTGAATGGCAGCCTGAGCAATCTCCAGCGGAGACATATCCGAAGGTCGGAGCTTGATCGAAAGAGCTTCCATCTCTGTGAGGTCGGAGAGGTCGTCAACGAGCCGGTTCAGGAGGCGACTGGATTCTTCAACACCGCGTGCATAGCTGCGTTGGTTGGGATCAAGATCTGTGCCTTCAAGCAGGTGCGCGAGCCCAGAGAGGCTCGCGAGTGGTGAACGGATTTCATGCGTGACCATGGACAGGAAATCCTGCCGCGAGCGGGCTGCCTTGCGCGCAATCGAATAGGCGTGCTCAGCATCATCCGCCTTCTTCTCCGCGACAGACTTGGCGTCCGCCAATCGAGCGATAAGTTCCTCGTTTTGAAGTTGGAGGGTGATCGTTTCAACATTGGTACGATTGAGGTTCAAGGTGCCGCCATAGAACGCCCACCAGAGGAGGACGCTTAGAGCGGCCAAAATCTGTCCCTCAAGCGCACCTGACAGCGCAAGGGCGCCCATGCCGGGAGCAATAGCGGCAAGGGTGTATGCAATCATAGCTTTGGGATACACATGCCTGGTCAATACGGCACTGAGGCAAAGTGTTGCAATGATAAGACCGAACATTGCCTGTGCAGGCATTGTGGCGCCAGGCAGCCACAACAAACCTGCAACACCCCAGGCTGATCCTGAGATGACACACAGCCACGTGTAACGGTTCCCCCATTTGCCCGGCTCGGTGTCGCGGCTGGGACTTACGTCATATCTTGATCTCAAGGTGCTGAAACTGAGTTGGGCCGCAAACTGAATACCCAGGACGAGGAGGAGCGTCCAAGGTTCAGCATGGCCCATAAATGGGAGCCATGCCGCAATAAGACCAACGAACATGGAATAGGTTCCAGCTCGACCCAGGCTGAACAGGCGGCGCACCTGTTCTTTCAGCACACGTTGGTCAGTAATGGCCAGGTGCAACGAACCGACCTCTGCGGACAGGTCCACAGAGGTTTTTTCATGGGGCTTGGCTGGTTGAGCGGGAGTACTCAATCCGCCACTCCTTTCCCGCCATCGCGTCCCAGACCAAATCTCAGTTACTTAAAGTCTTGGGTCGTGCGAGGCTGCGTTGACTGACACCAGCCGAAAGCCTAGTTTCCGGGGCTTTATAAACCTTTAAGTTAAGTCGAGGTCCTTATGTCCAGCGATCGCTCAGCGGTTCCGGCACCTGCCGATATGGCAGCTCTCCAAGATCTCGGTCAGTCCGCAAAGGCCTGGCCGTTTGAAGAAGCCCGTAAGCTGGTCAAACGCCTGGAAAAACGCGGCTCAAACAAAGGCCACGTCCTGTTTGAAACAGGATATGGCCCCAGCGGATTGCCACATATTGGGACATTTGGCGAAGTGGCCCGCACCACCATGGTGCGTCAGGCCTTTCAAATCCTAATGCCTGACGTGCCCACCAAGCTTCTCTGTTTCTCAGATGACATGGATGGATTGCGTAAAGTGCCCGACAATGTGCCCAACAAGGACATGTTGACCGAGCATCTGAACCGGCCTTTGACGAAAGTGCCGGATCCGTTCGGCACGCATGACAGTTTTGGCGCGCACAACAATGCAAGGCTCAAGGCATTTCTCGACAGTTATGGCTTTGAGTACGAATTTGCCTCATCGACCGACTACTACACGTCCGGACGCTTTGATGAAGCTCTTTTGAAAGTGTTGGAAAAGTTTGATGACATCTTAGACATCATGCTGCCCACCCTGCGTCAGGAACGTCGTGGAACCTACTCGCCAATCTTGCCGATTTCACCAGTGACAGGCGAGGTTCTATATGTGCCGATATTGGAGAGAGATGCCTCAAAAGGGACGGTCATTTTTGAAGATCCCGCAAACGGACAGAAGACCGAAGTGCCGATCACCGGCGGCCACTGCAAGCTGCAATGGAAGGCCGATTGGGCGATGCGCTGGGCGGCCCTTAATGTTGACTATGAGATGGCTGGGAAAGACCTCATCGATAGCGTGAAACTATCAAACAAGATCACGCGCACCCTGGGCGAACAGCCTCCAGAGGGTTTCAATTATGAACTTTTTCTCGATGAGAACGGCGAGAAGATCTCAAAGTCTCGCGGCAACGGCCTGACCATTGATGAATGGCTGCGTTATGCCAGCCCGGAGAGCCTCTCGCTCTTTATGTTTCAGTCTCCGCGCAAGGCAAAGCGTCTGCATTTCGATGTCATCCCCAAAAATGTGGATGAATATCTCTCGCACCTTTCCGGGTTTCCCGGCCAGGAGGCAAAAGCACAGATCGGCAATCCGGTCTGGCATATTCATGATGGCACGCCACCAAGTGTCGATGTGCCCATCAGCTACTCGCTTCTCTTGAACCTGGTAAGCGCCAGCCATTCAGATGACCCAGCTGTTTTATGGGGCTTTATCCAGAATTATGCGCCCGATGCGACGCCGGAAAATCATCCAAAGTTGAATGATCTGGTTGGGTACGCGATCAATTATTTCAATGACTTTGTAAAACCGAACAAATCCTACCGCGCGATGACAGCGGAGGAGCGGCCCGCTTTTGAAGCGCTCGTGGTTAAACTCGAAGCAGCCGCACCGGGTGCGACCGCCGAAGAGCTCCAGTCGGAAGTGTATGACGTTGGCAAGACACAAGGGTTTGAAAACCTGCGCGACTGGTTCAAAGCGCTCTATGAGGTGCTGTTGGGTGAAAGCCAGGGACCCCGCTTTGGGTCGTTTATTGCACTGTATGGCGTGAGCGAAACCGTTGCTCTGATCCAGCGGGCACTTGCGGGTGAAGACCTGTCTCAGGGATAAGCGGTTGACGGTTTCTTGAAGGGCCCGCCATTGTGATGACAGGGCGAAAGCCCCATGATCCGGCCCATGATTGATCAGGTGCGGAAATTCATGTTGGTGGGCGCTTTGGCGCTCAGTGCGGCGGCTTGCGCGGCATTGCCTGAGGGGGCTGACAAACGCGCGCAGTGTGCGTACCTGCTCGACAGAGTGGATCAACGCATATCAGATCGGGAAGTGGGCGACGCTGAAGCCTCTCGCGTTCAAGGCTTTCCTACTCTCCGCATCAATCGTTTTCTCGCAAGTTTCAAAAATGATGTGGGGGAGGAGGCCGCGTTCGCAGAGTGGGTTCGCAGGCTGCGCGCGCTGGACCGAGAGGGACGACAGGTTGAACTGCAAAATCTGGGTGCTGCAAACATCATCGCGTCAGTGGAGGCTTGTGCGGAGCTCCTTCTGGAGACCGACCTTCAGGAGCCGGGGTTTAGAGAAAGATTAATCGCTGCAGTGCGCGCACCCCGACATTATGATGATGCAACCCGTGCAGTCGGGCTCTACCCATTGACCCATATGGGGGTGGCTCTTGGGTTTGATCGCTGGAAGGCAGACAATTTGCCGACGTTTGAGCAGGACGCAGACATCTGGGCAGGTGCTGAGACCAGATACACCCTTAAGGGGCAAGTGCTTGCCGCGCAAGATGACCAAGATGACATTGCAACATTCATCGCTCTGTCTGCCCAAAACTCTCTCAACATTCCAGACCTTGAAGGCAGTGTGTTGGCTGGCATGGCGGCACGACATGCTCCTGTCTTTGCGGTGAGAGAAGTCACGGGCGCAGATCAAATCGGTCGTCCATTCTGGCAGGAAGATGAGGTTGCCCCGCGAACGGATATGGAGGACCCGACGCTCTATGTACGTCTTGCGCATACAAGGATGGACGGAGACGTGCTGCCTCAGCTGGTCTACACAGTGTGGTTTCCTGCAAGGCCAACAGAAGGACCGTTTGACATTCTCGGTGGCGCGCTGGACGGTCTTGTCTGGCGTGTAACGTTGGACCGCGATGGTAAGCCGCTCATCTATGACAGTTTTCATGCCTGCGGGTGCTATCATCTCTTTTTCCCGGCGAGTGGTGTCGCCCGGGTGCCGGTCGCAGAAGATGATGATCTGCGTGAGGAACCCTTGACCCCGCAAAGTTCACCGGCATTGAGTGAGGACGAACGTATTGTCCTTCACATCGCGCCGGGGAGTCACTATCTGCAGGGGCTATCAGCTACCTCAGACTGGCGTGCGGCAATCCCGCTTCGTGTTGTCGACGAACATGCCGCTCCGGAATTTGGATTGCGCTCGTTTAGAGACGAGGACGGGAGACACCGCTCCCTGTTTGAACCCAATGGCATTGTGCGCGGTACTGAGCGGGCAGAGCGGTTCATTCTCTGGCCTATGGGGATTTCTAGCCCAGGTGCCATGCGTCAATGGGGCACCCATGCCACCGCCTTTGTGGGTGAGCGCCACGCTGATAATCCGTTTCTGTTCGACGAGGCGTTCCAGCGATGAGAAAGTCTTTGCGTTTCTCTGCGCTGCTCCTGACATTCCTGATATCGGCAGGTGGGACACATGCGGCAGCTGACTTGGATGGCGCGCGCGCGACCTTCGCGCAAGGCGATTTTGTGAAAGCTGCTGATACAGCGCGGGCACCCGAAACCGCTGAGGGGTTTGCTTTTGCTGCGCGAGCCCTTTTGGTACATGCAGATCTTGTGGCGAGTGCAGGCGACCGTCTTCCCCTCATTGAACAGGCGGAAGAAGACGCCCGTAGGGCCATCGCACTCGCGCCAGACTATGCAGAAGGTCATCTGCAATTGGCTGTGGCATTGGGCTTTAAGGCCCGTTTGGAAGGGCGGCTTGCTGCGCACGCGGAAGGGTACGCTGACGAGGCGCGCGCCCATCTCGACTTTGTTGCCGCCCGCGAGCCGAACAATCCCTGGTTGCATGCTTTGCTCGGCGGCTGGCATCTGGAAATTTCAGAAGTCGGCGGATTTCTTGGACGCACCATTTATGGCGCTGAAATAGCCGCGGGTGTAGAGGCCTATGACCTGGCGCTTGCCTTAAAGCCTGATGATCTGATGATCGTCTATCAATGCGCGCTGCAACTTGCTGCGTTGGACGATGGGCCGCTCACCACCCGTGCGATGACATTGCTGCAGCAGGTCACCCTGCCCGAAGAGCCAGACGCGCTCGAGCGCTTAACGTTTGAGCGCATTGCTGCATTGAAAGAGGCCTTGGCCAGCAACAACGCGGTGCGCATCGATGCGGTGATACGTGCACAAAAGGGAGAAGGAGTGTCGCCGAAGCGTCACCAGATAAGACCGCCTATTGGCTCGCCCAAATGATTTTTGCCATAAATATTACGTCGGTGACATCGAGCGTGCGATTGTCATAATCCGGATTGAGCGACGTAAGTTCGATAGAGGTTGGTGTCTGCTTTGTTAGCAGTTTAGCCAATACTTCACCCTCTTGCGTTTTCACAACCACCCGGTCGCCTCTGCGTACATTGGCGGCCGGCGATACAATGACCCGGTCCCCATGACGATAGAGGGGCACCATGCTGTCCCCACTAATTTCC
>JAJFGY010000242.1 GCA_021775935.1 Alphaproteobacteria bacterium | reverse complement strand
ATTGTCCCAAAAAGCCACGGCACCTGCAGACCAGCGGAAGCGGCAGGTAAACTGTTCCTGGGTGCAGTGATCAAACAGGAAGTTCAACAGCGGACGGCTTTCACGCCGAGTCATGTTTTTGAAATACATGGTGAAGGCAGGGTTCACATACAGCGCTTTGCGGCCGGTTTCTGGATGGGTGCGGACAACCGGGTGCTCAAATTTGGGCACATCATCGCCTGCATTGTCGATATCCATGGAGGAGCGCTTCTCCGCGGACACACCGCCCTGGCCATATTCGCGCTCCGCGGTGTGAATGGCTGTCATGCCATCGAGCATTTCCTTCATGCCGTCCGACAGGGCCTCATAGGCCTTGTACTGGCTGGCAAACAAGGTGTCGCCGCCGAAAGCAGGCACTTCAATTGAATGGAGGATTGAGCCCAGGACGGGCTCTTCAAGAAACGACATGTCGGTGTGCCAACCGCCACCAAAGTTCACCTTGTCTTCTGGTTCCTTGATGATCTCCATCACTTCAGGGTGTTCTTTCATACCCTTCACGTATGGATGGACATTGAGCGAGCCAAACCTGCGCCCGAAAGCTGTGTGCTTTTCAGGAGAAAGGGACTGGTCGCGGAAAAAGATCACCTGATGGTCCAAAAATGCCTGATGGATGTCATCAAAGGTCTCGTTGTCGAGATCTGTATCCAGGTTCGCGCCAAAAATCTCAGCGCCGAGTGCTCCCGAGACAGGTTGTACGTCGATGTTCTTGTAGCTCATCATTTGTCTCCTGTTGTGGCGGGCGCTGTCGTCGCGCGCTCTCTCATTTGGTCGCTGAAATCATGTTCCCACATCTCGGGTGAGGTCGGGTCAAGACCTGCTGCGTCAGCAAGCGCGGCGATGAAGAGACTGGCTTCGGTGAAAAACACCACTACCAGACCGATCAAGGCAATATTGAACAGCACCGCTCTGATCTGATTGATCCGATATCCCGGCAGTGAGGTAAAAGCACGAAGAAGGATGCCGACATAGCCTGCAATGGGTGTGAGCAGCATGCTGTAGATAAAGGCCAGGCCTACCGCGCCAATGGCGGGAAATAAGTGTTGATAGGGCACGTTGGGCTGGCCCCAACTTTCCCCCAGAAAATGGAAGGCGGTGACGAGCGAGAACCCCAAAATAATCTGGATGCCGCGCTCCATCTGTGTCCAAAGCGGATGGGAGGGGCTGATGTCGAATGGCCGCAGGCTTTCTTCGTCTTGTTTGCTTTCGTCGATCATCCGGTCTGCTTCCTCTACCTAGACTAGTTTCGCTTGGAGCATACCCTAATCAGCCGATTTGGCGACATAGGCTCTTGGCACAAACCGATCAAGGGTCACAGCGAAGGCGGGCAAGGCAAAGATAGCCGAAATCATGTTCGCCATGAACATAAAGGCGAGCAAGATACCCATATCCGCCTGCAGCTTGAGGCTTGAGGACGCCCAGGTTGCGACCCCTCCCGCGAGGGTGAGGGCGGTGAAGACCACAGCGACCCCGATCTGCTCCAGTGCCAGGGTGTAGGCCTCTTGAAGCGGCTTTCCCTGTTCCAAGAAAATGTTCATGCGGCTGTATATGTAAAACGCATAATCGACGCCAATGCCAGTTGCCAGGACGAGCACCGGGAGTGTTGAGACTTTGAGCCCGATGCCCAGCCAGGTCATGAACCAGTATCCCAGGAATGTCGCCAGCAATAGCGGCATGCAACAACAGATGACCGCGCGCCAGTCTCGATAGGCGATGAGCACAAGGACGATGATGGCGATGTAGACCCAGAGCAACATGGGAAGCTCGGAGGTCTCGATAACCTCGTTTGTTGCCGCCATGACGCCGACACCGCCCATGCCCAGGCGGATGTTAATGCCATCCTGTTTGGCGAGATCTGTGTCGTGTGCCGTGAAGTCTTCCACAGCGGCCACTACGCGGTCGATGGTCGTCGCGATATGGTCATCCATGTACACAATCACGGGCAGGATGGTGCATGTCTCGTTCAGTAGACCGGAGCTTGGCTCAATATGAGAGGTTGTGCGGATAAGGTCGGACTGCGTTCGCGGCAGGTCCTGCCATTTCAGATTGCCCTCCCGCCAGATCGCTGAGATGGACCGCGCTGAAACTGGCAAGGACTGGACAGAGGTGACACCGGGCACATTGTCCATGTGTGAGGAGAAACGGTCGACCAGACGCATGGTTGCATAGTCAACGCAGCCATCAACGGGGGTCTCCACGACGATGACCAAAGCATCCACGGAGATGGAGAAGTCGCCTACCACTGATGCTGTATCTACATTGTATCTGGAGGCAGGCCACAGTTCGGAAAATCCAGGCACAAGGTCGCCAATGTGACGTTCGCGGGTCTGATAGATGGCCATGGTCAGTAGAATGCTAAATCCTGCCAGCACGAGGGTAGCGTTACGGGGTTTGGCAACTCTTGCCAGAAAGCGCATCGCTGCTTCGCGACGCACGCGCACGCGACGATAGGTAAAGGCGTATGTTGGGTCGGCGGGCAGGTAGCTTGCCAGCAGCGGTAACATGATCAGGTTGGTGATGATTTTGAGTGCAACACCTAGCGAGGCCATGATTGCCAGTTCACGGATCACATCGATGGGAATGAGGTAGAGCGTGAAAAAGCCGACAAGGTCGGTCATAAGCGCCATGCTGCCCGGCACAAGCAGTCTTGAGAAGGTGAGCTTTGCTGCGTCCATAGACGAACTGCCATCACTGACTTCTGAGGCAATGAGGTTTATCTGTTGAACGCCGTGACTGACACCAATCGCATACACCAGAAACGGCACGAGGACTGCGAGCGGGTCGAGCCCAAAGCCCATAATGTTGAGCAGGCCAAACTGCCAGACCACTGAGATAAGTGAACAGAAGATCGCAAGGAAGGCGAGCCAGGTTGATCTGATATAGGCGTAGACTGCGAGGCCCGTGAGCACGAAGGCGTAGCCAAAATAGAGAAAGACATCGCTTGCGCCATCCGCCAGATCGCCGACAAATTTGGCAAATCCAATTATCTCTATGCGGACATTGTCGGATTGGAAGGGCTCGCGGACTTGAGCTTCCAACCGGGCTGCGAGATCCAGATAGTCCAGGCGTTGTCGTGTGAGCGGGTCGATTTCCTGAAGTTCCGCAATGACCAGCGCGCCTGAATTGTCGTTTGCAAAGAGGGTGCCCTGGTGACCCCCATTCATCGCGCGGTCGCGGATCCCTTCAATCTGATCCTGGGTCAGTGTATCTGGCGTAATTCGGCTGGGGATGACTTGCTGCGACTCAATCCCATATTCGGTGTTTTCTGTAACCCTGGTGGTTGCTGACCAGAGTGAACGGACTTTTGTCCGCCGCACCCCTGGCAGGAACGTAATTTCCTCTGTCACCGCATGAAGCGTGGTCAGGAAATCGTTTTGCCAGATATCCCCCTTGGTCGACCGGACGGCGACAAGCACCAGATTTGCACCAGGCACTTCGTCCTGATACTCGAAAAAAGTCTGAATGTAGGGATGTTCCGTCGGGACCTGCTTGAAAAACCCGGCATCCATGCGGAGCTGGGTGGCATAGACCCCCATCACTACGGTAAACGCCGCAAGGCCCAAAAGAATGACTAATCGCAGTTTGAATACTGCTAACTCAACAAATTTCACTCCGTCCCCTCCCCAGCAGCACCCCCGGTAAATTGAGGGGCACAGCTGCCTCACAACGCATGCGAGGTGACCCACCGAATTTGTTACTGGTCAAGGTACTCGCACTGAGGCAGTCTTAGTAAAACATATTTATCTGTTGGGGGAGAGTGTTATGAGGGTTTTGAGTATTTCTTTGATGGTGGGCCTCTGTTGGTCGACAACAGCCTTCGCAGGCGTGTCGGAGACCGAAGCCGCGAGGCTAGGCCAGGATCTGACACCGATGGGGGCGGAGAAAGCCGGCAATGCCGACGGATCTATTCCTGCATGGAGTGGCGGGCTCGTTGGTGTGCCAGACGGTGTTGCGTTCACTGGCGGGCATTATCCTGATCCGTTTTCGTCTGACGCGCCACTTATGACGGTTACAGCGGCGAACGCTGATGAGCATGCAGAGCTCTTGACCGAAGGTCAGCGGGCCATGTTGAACCTCTACCCAAGCTACAAAATGGATGTGTATGAAACACGCCGGACGTGCGCGTTTCCCGAAGCTGTTTATGACGCGACCCGCGCGAATGCGGTGAATGGCAGCATTTCTGATGATGGTCAGAAACTTTCTGGGGTCGCTCTTGGTGTTCCCTTCCCGATGCCAACAAGCGGTGTTGAGTTGGTGTGGAACCATAATTTGCGCTTCCGGGGGCACAAGGTGCGTCGCACGTTCGCTTCAGCGGCTCCATCACGCGGTGGTGCGTTCACGCCGATCCGCGTTCAAGATGAGCTGGTGTTCTCTTATGCAGACCCGACGCTTGGTTCCATCGATGAGTTGGACAACATCTCCCTGAAATACATTCAGGAAACGTTGAGCCCGCCGCGCCGCGCCGGTCAGCTGTTGCTGGTTCATGAAACAATTGACCCCAGTCTCGCAGACCGGATCTCCTGGCAATATACGGTTGGTCGGACCGAGTCTGCGCCAAACGTTCAGCGGACGACAGCGGTATCCTACGACAATCCGCAGATCTATTCCGATGCGATGTCCACGGCAGACAATTTCGACATGTTTTCCGGTCCGCCTGATCGGTATGACTGGGAGCTTCTTGGCAAAGAAGAGAAGTACATTGCCTATAATTCCTACCGTCTGAGTTCGCCGTCGCTCACCTATAATGACATTGTACTGGCTGGTCATTTGAACCAGGACCATGTGCGCTATGAGCGTCATCGGGTCTGGGCAGTGGAAGCAACGCTGAAGCCAACGACACGTCACGTCTATTCCCGCCGGACCAATTATTTTGATGAAGACAGTTGGAACCTGACGTCGAGTAATCTTTATGATGCACGTGGCGGCATCTGGCGGATGCAGGAAGCGCATCTGATGCAATATTATGATGTGCCCACATGCTTCAACGCATCAGATGTGGTTTATGATCTGATCGAAGGTCGCTATGTGGTTCAGAATTTGAAGAACGAAGAGTCCGGCATTGATTTTGCCGCGACGGATCTCATCGAGTCACAGTTTGTTCCGCAAGAACTGCGCCGACGTATTACCCGCCGCTAAAACACGTCGCGCGAGAAATTCGAGGCCGTCCAGTGATCTGGGCGGCCTCTTCTAATTGGAAGACCTTACGGTCCTTCGTTTGTGAAGATGATGGTGCCTGATGCGCCGAACATGCCGCCCACGCCGTGGGAGACGGAGATTTTTGCCCCCTCTACCTGGGCGGGTGCCGTGCCCCGCATTTGACGGACGCTTTCCTGCAGGGCGTACATGCCATACATGCCTGAGTGCATGTAAGAGAGGCCGCCGCCATTGGTGTTGAGCGGGAGTTTGCCGCCCGGCGCTGTGTTGCGTTCCCAGATAAAATCTGCCGCTTCGCCTGGTTTGCAAAAGCCCAGATCTTCGAGCCCGTACAGGGGCAGGTGCGCAAAGGCGTCATAGATCATCAGGTGATCAACGTCGCTGTGGGTAATGCCGGCCTCGGCGAAGGCCTGAGCCCCTGAAATCCGGAAGGCTTTGGAGGTGGTGAAGTCTTCCATCTGGCTCACCATGGGTGTTTCCACGCTTTCGCCTGTGCCCAAAATGTAGACGGGCTTTTGCGGCCTATCTTTGGCGCGGTCTGCTTTGGTCAGGATCAGTGCCCCGCCTCCATCCGTCACCAGGCAGCACATGAGAAGCCGGAAGGGATAGGCGATCATCTTGCTGTTTAGAACATCATCAACTGAGATCGGGTCCTTGAAACTTGCCCGTGGATTCATTGCGGCCCATTCGCGTTGCACGACGGCAACATTCGCCAGTTGCTCCTCAGAGACGCCGCGTTCCTTCATGTAGCGCAGCACAGGGATGGTGAACATGGTGGGGGGGCTTGTCACGCCGTAGGGAAGTTCAAACTGTCCCTGAAGGCTTTGAGGGGAGCGGGCAAAACCGCGGGACCCAACGCGACTGCGGCCGGATTCTGCGTGGGTTATGAGTACTGTTGAACAGAGACCCTCATTGATTGCGGCGGCCGCGTGGCGGACATGCAACATGAAGGAACATCCGCCGACGCTGGTGCCGTCCACCCATTTGGGTGTGATGCCCAGATAGTGAGCGGTTTCTGTTGGGCTCTCGCCCGCGGTTGCCACACCGTCAATGTCTGAGGGTTTAAGGCCAGCATCTGCCATGGCGTTGAGCGCTGCATCTGCATGCAGCGCAATCTGTGACATGTCTGGAATTTTGCCGAGCTTCGTGGTTTCAGCGGCGCCCACAATTGCAATTGATTTCTGTTTCATGTCTTCACGCTCCCGCCGGCTTGAACTTGGGTAGGCTGATCGTGTCGTTCGCCTTTTCGAAGGTGACTTCCAGTGGCATGTCCAGGACAAGTGCTTCTGGTGTTTGCGGGCAGCCGATAATGTTCGTCATCATGCGCGGGCCTTCCGCGAGTTCCACAACAGCGATGGAGTGAGGTTCCTCACCAAAGTCTGGCCGGGGCCGGTGGTTGATCACGTATGAATAGAGTGTCGCTTTGCCGCTTGCCGATTTAACGCTGACATTGCGTGATCCGCATGCCGGACAGAATGGGCGGGGAGGGAAATAGGTCTTTGTGCATTCGTCGCAGGATTGCAGGAGCAACTCTCCTGATTGGCAGCCTTCCCAGAAATGTTGGGTCTCTGGTGTTGGTACAGGCAATGGACGTTTGAAGTCAGCCATGAAGTTGCTCCCTTTCTTGTGCCGATTATTGTTGGCGGGAGCATACCGGGCGATCTCCGTTTGGCAAATCGGGAAGCGACACAATGCGCTTATTGTTGCCGTGTGCGTAGAGAGCCGTCGCGTCTATCGGAAGAAAGTGAAGCTGGAGAGGGGTTCGCGCTCCGCGACCAGTGTGTTGACTGCGGCTGTCTCGTCGGCATATCCCAGCGACATGCCACAAACCACATATTCTTCTTCGGGAATTTCCAGGACGTCTTTTGTCACTTTCCAGAACTGGTTCCAGGCACCTTGTGCACAGGTGTCTAGGCCCCTGGCCGTTGCAGACAGCATCAATGTTTGCATGAACATGCCAATGTCCAACCAACTGGTGCGGTCCAGATCTTTATCAATTGTGAAGATGAGACCGACAGGTGCATCGAAGAATTTATAGTTGCGCCCCCATTGGTTCCAATTGGCCTGCTTGTCTCCTTTGGGAATCTCGA
>JAJFGY010000241.1 GCA_021775935.1 Alphaproteobacteria bacterium | reverse complement strand
TGAGCTTTATTTCTTTTTATTTCAAAGACTTAGGAGACGGAAACGTCACAAGCCGACTTGGCACGTTGTTCGCTAGGGAAGGCCAGAAGCAATAGGCACCCGTGCGCCCAAATAGCGAGTCAAAGGTCAAACGCATGCATTCGTTCTGCAATTGGATTTCCAAGAGACGGTCAAACATTCTCGTCCTGACTGCCGCTCTTATGGTCGCTTTAACAACCCTCACGCCCACGCCTGCAGATGCCACCTCACGCATCAAGGACATTGCTGACGTTGAAGGCATCCGAGAAAACCAATTGATCGGATACGGCCTTGTCGTGGGCTTGGATGGCACTGGCGACACCCTCAACAACGCGCCGTTCACGCTGCAAAGCTTGACCTCCATGTTGGAGCGCTTAGGCGTAAACACCCGCGATACGGACCTCAATACAGACAATGTCGCCGCAGTCATGGTCACGGCAAACCTGCCCGCTTTTGCCCCACAGGGAACGCGGATCGACGTAACAGTCAGTGCTCTTGGCGACTCTGAAAGCCTCCAAGGCGGCACATTACTCGTTACGCCCCTAATGGGTGCGGATGGTGAAGTATATGCTGTCTCCCAGGGCCCTGTGGCAGTGGGTGGTTTCACAGCCGGCGGGGATGCAGCAACGGTAACCCGAGGCGTGCCAACCAATGGTCGCATCTCAAACGGCGCCATTGTTGAGCGCGAGATAAAGTTCGAAATGGCAGACCTCGGCGTTTTGCGCCTGGCCCTGCGCAATCCTGATCTGACGACAGCGCGCCGCATTGCATCTGCAATCAACGCCTTTCTCGGCCGATCCACTGCAGAAGCCCAAAACCCTACGACAGTGCAACTCGCTATCCCGCAGGATTACCGCGGAACAGCAGTCGATCTCCTGACAGACATTGAACAATTGCGGGTCGAACCCGACACCCCTGCCCGTGTCGTGATTGATGAATCATCCGGTGTCATCGTTATGGGACGAGACGTCCGCGTGAGCCAGGTTGCGATCGCACAAGGAAATCTCACGATTTCTGTCACAGAAACACCGCAGGTGAGCCAACCCAATCCGTTTGCAGAGACCGGCACCACCGAAATTGTGCCGCGTACAGATTTGAACGTGCAAGACAGCGAAGACAGAAGGCTGGCAGTTCTCGATGGATCCGTATCACTGCAAGTCCTTGTCGACGGATTAAACGCTCTGGGGGTCAGTCCCCGCGACATGATTACAATCCTACAATCGATCAAGGCAGCAGGTGCGCTTCAAGCAGAAATCGAGGTACTCTGATGGCTGCAGATGCTGCATTTTCAACGCCTTTCCGCCTGACGAGCCAGATTGCTGAAGCCGATCGCGCGACAGTAAACGCCCAAAAACCGACACAAAATGCAGCGGAAGCCCGCGCTACAGCGGAAAGTTTCGAGGCTCACTTCCTCGCGACGTTCGTTGATTCCATGTTTTCGGGCATGGAGACCGACGGCCCCTTTGGCGGCGGGCATGGCGAAACCGTTTTTCGCTCCCTGCTCAATCAGGAATATGCCGGGGCAATGACCCGCTCTGGTGGCGTTGGCATCGCTGACTCTGTTTTCAATGAAATCCTCAAAATTCAGGAATCTTCGCAATGACCCCTCGCCGAGCCAGCAAACCCGACACCCAAACGCCCCTCGAAATCGTCGATCGCCTGACGCTCTTAGCGACCCATTTGCGCGAAGTGCTCAATGCAGAGACAGAGGTGCTCAAAAGCCAGGATCTTAAAAAGGTTTCGGATTTTCATGAGGAAAAAACACGCCTTTCCAACGAGTTAGCCCTTCAAATCTCTGAGTTGAAGAAAGCACCTCATCTTGTGGACCGCGCGCCTGCTGACCGGGTATCCCATCTAAAGTCCGTGATGAATGCTCTTCACGAGCAGTCAGAGCAGAGCAGCAAGCTGCTCGCTGCAGCAAAATCCGTCTCGAACAATCTGGTAAAAGCCGTCGCGGGACTTGCCGCTCAAAAACGCGCACCACAGACCGGATACGGCAACAGCGGCGCAATGACCCAAACGCGTCACCAGGGAAGCCCCCTCTCCCTCGACGCCATGATTTGACGGACAATAGGTTTTCAATCATCAGAAAGTCTTGCCGAACGACCTATGAGTTTCAGGAAAACACTCCCCAGCGATAAGCAGCGACAATGCAGATCTTAACGATCTGCTAACCCTAATTTGAGACTCCTAGAGGTCACGGAACTGGTCAAAGGCCAGAACAACGAACCCAGCAAGGAACGTGGCCCATGAGCCCAACGCCTCAATCTGTTCAAGCCCCGGATCTAGATCTAGATCGAACGATGAAACAGGCAATCCGCTTGCACAAAAAGGGGCGATTTGAACAGGCTGAGAAGCGCTACAACAAAATTCTTGTCGCACAACCGGCGCACGCCGGGGCCCTCCATCTCATGGGCGTTCTCGCGCATCAGGTTGGCAAGAATGACGAGGCGGCCCTTTGGATCCGAAAATCACTCGATGTCGATCCAAACTTCTCAGACGCATATTTCAACCTGGCGTTAATCCATGAAGCTGAGGACCGCATCGGTGAGGCGGAGGCCTGTTATCGCCACGCAGTTGAGAAAGAACCGACAAATGCAAAAGCGCATCTGAATTTGGGGAACTTGCTGTTCAACAGAGACGAATTTGTAGAAGCCCTCAAATGCTATGACTCTGTTCTCGCCCTATCTCCAGCAGATTCACTTGCACACAAAAACCGATCCCGCGCCTTGGGTGCGCTCAAAGACGGCGAAGAATCTCTCAAAGCAGCAGCGCGCGCTGTGGAGCTTCGGCCAGATGAAGCCATCTACCAGTTTGAATATGCAAACGCTCTGCGGGAAGATGGCCAGACTCAAAAAGCAGTCCATCATTTTGAGATCGCTCTGCGCATCACGCCAGATGACGTAAACATACTTTGCAACCTTGGCGGCGTTCTGAAGAACATAGGACGACGAGAAGAAGCTAAGGAAAAGTTGGAGCGGGCCCTTGAAATACAGCCCGACTGCCCTGAAGCCTATGTCAACCTGGCCAACATTGCGTTTGACAATGACGAGTATCAAGAAGCCGTCAATATGGTTGAGGCAGCACTCGAGATCCGGCCCCACTACGCAGAAGCCTATTCGACACTGGGGCGAGTGTTCAGTGCACAGGCGATGAACGACGACGCCTTCGCCTGCTTCCAAAAAGCAATAGAGCTGGCGCCAGATTTCGCGGAAGCCTACGTCAATCTTGGCTCGGTGATGCAGACAATTGGTCGCCCGGAGGATGCTCTTAAGGCGTATGAGATTGCGCTGAACCTCAAACCAAAAATGGACATGGCTTACTGGAACCTGGCGCTCGCGCTGCTGTCCGTTGGTCGGTTGGACGAAGGATGGAGCCTCTTTGGATACGGCTTCACCAGCAAACAACGTGCCCCCCATCGTCCCTTTCCGGGTCTGTTGTGGGAAGGTGAAGACGTCAGCGATAAAACACTCTTTGTTTGGCGAGAACAGGGGCTTGGCGATGATATTCGCTTCTCGACCGTCTATCACGACCTCTCAACGAAAGCGAAGAAGCTCATCATTGAGACAGACGAACGCCTCGTTCCTCTCTATCAGCGAACATGGCCGAATGCACTTGTGCGACCAGAAACGCGGACCAGCACCGGCTTAGGAAATATGCAAGAGGCAGATGTGGATTTTGATGTCACTGCCCCCGCTGGCATGGCAGCGTCGTACCTACGTCGCTCCTTAGACATGTTTCCAACAAACCCAGCCCCTCTTGTGCCAGACCCAGAAGTACAGACACGGTGTCGTGAGTGGCTTGAAAGCCTGGGCGGAGGTCCCAAAGTTGGCATTGCCTGGCGGTCCAGCCTGATGACCAAGACGCGCGCCCTCTATCACACCAAAATCACCGATTGGGCTGATCTCCTGCGGTCCAAAGGCGTTACATTTGTAAACCTGCAATATGACGTGGCAGAGGGAGAACTTGACGAGCTGCAGAGCAAACACGGTCTGACTATTCATCAGATGCCAAATCTAGATTTGTACAATGATTTGGATGGGGCAGCGGCATTGACATCCTGCATTGATGCCGTCGTCACCTCGCCGACGTCTGTCGCAGAAATGGCGGGCGCTCTGCATATTCCAACGTTTTGCTATGTAATGAGCGCACACCCAATGCAACTTGGAACAGATCACCTGCCCTGGTTCCCTGGTACGCGGCTCTACTCAATGGTTGACATCAGCGACCACAGCGATCTCGTCACAACCATCACAACAGATGTTCTTCACTACCTTGGCGTCTCAAAGGATTAAATCTATGTCTGCAAAGCACGCAGCGCTCGCCTCCTCAAAGGTGCCGTCGCACACGAACATGAACGAACTAATCCAGAAGGGCCTTTTGGCTCACCGACAGGGTAGGTTCGGTGACGCAACCAAATCATATGAGAAGGCACTAAAAAAATCGCCCAAGGAGCTTGCAGCACTCAACCTGCTCGCAGATGCCCAACTCAACCTAGGGAAGAATAGCCGCGCTCTGGATACCGCTGGCCGCGCAATTGCGATAAAATCAGACATGCCGGGCACCTGGATGGTGAAAGGCTGTGCGCTGCGCAAACTTGGGAAACTTGATGATGCAATAACATCCCTGAAGACTGCGCTTGATCTGAAGCCAGATTACGCTGATGCGCTTATGGCTTTAGCAGGGACACTGCGAGATGCAGATCGACTGGAATCGGCAATTGAGGCCTATGAAGACCTGGTTGAAATGGCACCAGCTATGGCGATGGCGCACTTTAATTTCGGCAATGCGCTGGTAGCCGATGGACAATTTGATGAAGCTGTCTTTGCGTTCGAAGAAGCGATCGCCCACGATCCATCCTATGCACCCTCCTATATCAATCTGACCGGCGCCCTACACGCAACCGATCGCGCCGATGAGGCGCTGGCCGTTTCCGAGAAAGCTCTTGCCCTTCACCCAACCTCTCGCAGCGCTATGGTCAATAGGGGCAATGCACTCAAGACGCTGGTTAAGTTCGATGAGGCAGAGGAACAATATCGGTCTTTGATCGGCCTAAACCGGGCGGACGCAGCGGCCCATAATCTTCTGGGCACAGCCCTACAAGGCCAGGCGCGGATCGATGAAGCCATCACTGAATACCGCACCGCGATTGAGCTTGATCCGCGCAAGACCCTTTATAAAGGCGATCTCGCTATCGCACTATTGGCAGATGGCGCACTTGCCGAAGGGTGGCAGCTTTACGGAGCCCGGTTTGGCGCCGGGGATGCACTGGTTCGCCAACGCAAAATTGGCCAGAAAACATGGGAAGGCGAGTCCCTTTCAGACAAAACTCTACTTATTTGGAGGGAACAGGGCGTGGGCGACGATTTTCGTTTTGCCTCTTGTTTCAATGACGTGATCAAAAGAGCCGCCGCTGATGGCGGAAAGGTCATCATTGAAACAGACCCTCGCTTGATGACGCTCTATGCCCGTTCTTTTCCCTTTGCGCAAATTCGAGCAGAAGGAGACGTAAGTTCAGAGACTGGTATCCATTTCGACATCGCTGCTGGGTCCCTGCCCGGACTTTTCCGCAATTCAATTGACCAATTCTCAAATACATCTACCTATCTCAGACCAAAACAAGCGCAAGTCGAGGAGCTGCGAGCTCAGATCGAGGCCTTTGGGGAGGGACTGAAAGTCGGTATTGCCTGGAGAAGCCGCAACATGGCTGCAACACGCCGGCGGTTCTATACCGAACTAGCAGATTGGCAAGGTTTGTTTGGCCTAAGCAATATCCAGCTCGTCAATCTCCAATATGACAATGCTGACGCCGAAATCGACGACGTCAATAGCCGCTTCAATGCGCAGATCCACAGGGTTGAGAACCTGGATCTTATGAACGATCTTGATGGGGCAGCTGCCCTGACAGCCGCCATGGACGTCGTTATATCGGCTCCGATTTCTGTCGCCGACATGGCTGGCGCGCTGGGACGCCCCTGTTTTACCTACGGGCCCGCTAAGCACCCTATGTGTTTGGGCACCGATAGGCTTCCCTGGTACCCCAACACTGTCTGGGTGGAGAAGCAATGGAACGTGCCTCTTGAACAATCCGTGGATAAGATAGTTCAAGAAATTACCAATCTTGCTGCCAAAGACTGAGTAATTATCGCTCCCAAAGACCCGGCAAGAGCGCCCTAATGCTCGGCAATTGCTACCTACTCATGGAACAAGTTGCCCGCCTGTGTCGGACAAAAATTATCATAACTCATTGATTTTATTGAGTTTTCGAAATTGGCCCAACCCTTGCGA
>JAJFGY010000025.1 GCA_021775935.1 Alphaproteobacteria bacterium | reverse complement strand
TATGGCAGAAGGTGCAATTGAGTGTGCAGCCTACCTGGCTCGAAATGCACAATGTGCCGCGTGTCTCCTCGGGGATATAGACAGCCTCAACTTCTGGAGCTGGTGCCCGGGGATCGGTGGAGGGCAGGCGAATAAGCCACTTGCGCGTGCCATCGGACGAGATCTGTTCTGTGACGATTTCCGGGCGGGCAAGGGAGAAGCTCTCTGCAAATTTGGCCCGCAGGTCTTTCGACAGGGTTGTGACGTCTGCGAAGTCTTTGTGTCCGTGGTGATAGAGCGCGTTCCAAAGTTGGCCAACGCGCATTCGGACCTGCTTCTCGGCAACACCGACCGACCGTAAAGCCTGGCCCAGTTCTTCCCGGTTCAACCCGATCAGTGGAAGGGGGCCTGTCGGTTCTGCCTGCTTTGCAGCGCGGGCTGGCCGGGTCTTTTTCGGCTGCTTTTTAGATGTTGTGTCGAGGACGGTTGCCATGTGGCTCTCTCTGGGCTCTGTAAGATGGGCGTCATAGCATGGGCAATGCCATACGCGCCATCCCACGACGCTGGTGGACATTATCGCCCACCAGAACCCCAGAAATCAGCCGATTCTGGTTATTTGCAGGCGTCGTCAATCTTGTTCAAGGCGGCGGTGATGCCTGACAATGAGTAGCGATCGGTGGTGAGCGTGCCGCGTTCCGATGTGCCCTTCAAGGTCATGGAGCTGCCACGCCGCATTGCCGTTGCCATCCGGTCTTCATCATTTGTGTTTTGGAGCCATGCCCAGTAGCGGTTTTCGCCACCTTCCGACACACCGCTGAACATTTGGAACTTGTCTGAGCCGATTTGCGCAAATGGCTTGGAGCGACCCGCAAACGGATATCCCGCCCGCATCGAGACTTCGTTGGTGACGTTCTGGCCCGGACGGTGTGTGATCATCAAAAACACATCGCCGCGGTTTGCGCCGCGTGGCCGCATTTCTTTCGGCTCTGACATCACGTAGCAAATTCGGCTCGATCCAGACCCGTAGCTGTACGCAGCCCAGTCAGTGTATTTGCCCAACAGTCGTGGCTCCTCGGCGGCAGCTGCCGTAATGCCAAAGAATGCCACTGCCACTGTGGCGAGGAATAGTTTTGTAAGCTGAGAAAACCGCATCATTTTTCCATCTGTCTTGCCTAGAGCGTGTTGCATCTATTCGGAGCTAAAAATCGCGCTAAGTCTACGCGATTTTTGGCACTTGAAGGAATCCAGCCAGGTGCTGCACGCTTTTAAGACCCCCTAGCCAAAAGGCTTGTGGGGAATCATACCGGGCTCCGCATCGCTTTGCCAGCCGCTTTGGCGTTGTTATTTTTCGTGATTTCCCTCAGGCGCCATATGGATGACACGTTGTGGGAAGGGGATTTCGATGCCTGCTTCCCGGAACAGGCGGTCAATTTCAAAGCGCAGCTTGGATGATGTGGTAATTCGGGAGGAAACATCGCTGGTAAAACAGCGCAGTTGGAAGTTGAGACTCGAGTCACCAAAGTCGAGAAAAAGGACGTCAGCGCTGGGCCAGGTAACAACCTTGTCGACGTTTCCGGCGGCCTGCAGCAGCGTGTCCCGCACGAGTTCTGTGTTGGAGCCGTAGGCGACGCCCACATTGACTTCGATGCGCGCTTTGCGGTCTGAATGGGTCCAGTTGATGACCGAGGTCGAGATGAGCTCAGAATTGGGGATCATGACTTCAGCACGCTGGAAGGTTTCGACTTCCGTGCGACGAACGTTGATGTGGGTGACGTGACCCAGTGTGTCGTCGATCTCGATGAGGTCCCCAACTTTGATCGGGCGCTCAAAGAGCAAGATAAGACCTGAAATGAAATTGTTGGCAATCGTTTGCAGTCCAAACCCAATACCAACGGAGAGTGCACCTGCAATGATCAGGAGGTTTTGAAACTCGACACCGAGAGATACAGCGGCCATGACAACCGACACTACAATGCCAAGATATCCAAAGACGGTCGCAATGGAATATTGGGCGCCAGGGTCGAGCCTTGTTTGGGGCAGCACCGTATCGCGCAGCAGGGCTTTGCCCAGACGAAAGATGAGCAAGGTGATCAACAGGATCACGATTGCGCTTGCAATATCGGTGATGGAGATGGTGATGCCACCAATATTGATGGCGGTCAGAAGGTTGTAGGTCACCGTCCAAATATCGCGGAGAGGAATACCCCAGACAGCACCGATCAGCACAGCACCAGAAATGTATACCAGGACCTGCAATAGGCTTATGAACCAAAACCTGACGGTAGAGGTGCCTTCATCTGAAAGATTGAGCCAGTGCGCTACCTGCTCGCGGCTCATGATGATGCTTATCCATTCAGCAAAGAGAGCTCGCGCGAGGAAGAGCGCCCCCATAATGAGGGCGGTGCCAATCAGGTTTCCGATCAAGTAGACCGACAGCGCAGTGTAGCCGACCCATGCTGCCAGGGCGCCTGTGATCGCCAGCAGGATCACGCCAATGCGCAGTGCGCGCCACATTGTGATTTGCTGCGGGGTCGGTTCCGACTTGCTTTTCGATGGGGTGTCTTCCTCCTGACCCTGTGTGCCCGCCTGCCATTCCGGGTCGTTTCTCCAAAGAGCAGGGCGCAAAAGATCGAGTATCAGGATGACCTCGAAGGTTGTCGCAATGGCGCTATAGGCAGCCAGGAAAGCTGGGCCTGCCTCAGCGCCGGTAAAGCTCACGAAAATGTCGAGCCCAAATAGAACACCCAGTGCGCCGATGCTCTGGGTGAGGCGCCGTGCGTATTGCGGTTTGATGGGGGCGACACGCCAGTGTGGCAGGGCCGGGGAAAGTGCTGCGCGGGGCAAAGCAAGCGATGCGATAACGACAAGCAGGAAAACAACAAATCCGTTGATCAGGTTGAGAAACGGTCCCTCGTCGAGGCCGAGTGTCTTGTTTGCGGTAAACCAAAGCGTGCCGGCAAACAGCGCGGGCAAAAATCCGTTCGCGAGTGTTTCTGCGCTGGCGGCCAGTAGTCGCCTAGTGTAGCTGGGGTTTTGCAGGCGCTCATCGCGCCCGAACCATTTGACCAACAAGTGGCGGGCAATGAGAGAAATAAGCAAAAATACGATGACAACGCCAATGGCGATGGCGCGTTTGGTCTCTGTCTCTTCTTCTGATGTCGGACTTTGCCACCACTCATCAACGGCCACAGCGAGGCTTGTGACATAGGCGCCAGTTTCGCCCGGCACCGAAGAGATCATCTTCCAGCCAAACGGGCTTCGTGTGCGTGTGAGCAAGGTTCGAAGTGCCTGGCCCTGCTCGATTTCCGAGAGGCGTGCGCGCTGGGTGTCGACACGTTTGATGATGAGTTGTGCTTGAGCCGCGCGTCCGCGAAAGTCTGCTGCTTCAGCTTCATAGGCCTGTCGCTTGCGCTGAAGATCTCGAGCTTCTTCAGGTTCACCTTCAGCGGGAGGCTCGCCCAGTGCTGCCAGCAGGTTTTCTGTTTCTTCAGCATACCTGTCTGCAGACTTGCGCGCGCGGATTGCATCTTCACGTATTTCAAGAAGCTCTGTCCTGATGGCTTCATCGTTCTCGGAGATGTTCTCTGTCTGCTCCAGATTTGTCGTGATGGCATCAAGAGAGGCGGACCAGGTGTTAAAGGCGCGGTTGAATTTCCATGCAGGCTCAGCTGTGTCGGCGAAGCTTGCGCTGGTCGCGGCAAATGTCGAAAGCAATAGGCCTACGGTCAGAAGGATCTTGGCAGCAAAACTCATTCTTCACCTGATCTGTTCTTCCGCGGTTTGGTTGAGCGCAAGAACCGTCCTCCATGCTGATGGGGTTTCTTTTCTTCGCGCGGTGCGCCGGGCATCAGCGCACGATCTGGGAAGTTGCCCATGGATTTGACCCGGTCATACATCACGATGGCGCCTGCGATTTGTACATTGAGGCAAAAGGCTGTCGGGATCTTGATAACGTGATCGCAGGCCGCGACCATCTCGCCAGACAGGCTACCGCGTTCTGGGCCCAAAACATAAGCTGCGTTTAACGGGTGTCTGAAACTGGGTAGCTCGATGGCGTCCTCTGTCAGTTCGATGCCCACCAATTGGCATCCTTTTGGGAAGGCCATGTCGCCGACATTTTCCCACTCATAATAGGGCAGGTGGTTAGGTGTTTTGGATGTGTCTGACTTTGCTGCACGGACGGAATAAAACGCGTTCACCGTGAAGACGAAGCTTGCGCCAAACGCATGGCCTGAGCGGATGATGTTGCCCATATTCATGGGCTTGGAAATTTCTTCTGCTCCGATGCCGAAATAGCCGCGCACGGGGATCACCTAAGGTCTGTTGACATGTCCCCATGGCTTAATCAATGGGACCCCGGGGTGCAAGTTTCAGCAAAGGGATGGGCAAAGCAAAACGGAGGCTCTCATGCCTGAAAGCCTCCGTGTCCCCTGCTTCGGATCTAGACGGTATGAGGTACCCAACCAGATCCTGCGCAATTCCCAGATACATGATCGAATGCCTGTGAGCGGGTGCTGTTCGCTCCTTAGCTGTCTGATCCTGTCTTATCCCAATCAATGCGAGGCTCATGCCAGCCGCTTTGACCTGATTTGTCGATTATCTGTCCTATTTCGGCATGGTTTCTGCCGATTGGCCAGCCCAGAACAGGAGCTAGCGTTCCGATTGGGGACAGCCTTTACCGGTTACACAAACCGGCCACCTACACAAACCGGCCTGGGCCTGCGACGGGATCGAAACTCTCGGCTAGTAAACGCGCGGCGGTGGCCAGGTTCCGGGCGGCGAGGTCTGGATTGGCTTCTGCGGTCAGGTCCCGGTTGCCGCCCGCCGCATGTCCATCTGCGCCGGCGATCACGAAGCGGGCAATCTGATCGAGTTGTCCATAGGTCAGGTGTGGGTGGCAGGGGCGCAAAAGCTCTACCAGTTGTCGTTGCTGGTCTGTGCGACATTCGTCCAGCATTGCTGCCAGCGTTCTGTTTCTTTGCGCTTCCGCCCAAACCAGTGGCAGGCAGGCTGTGCGTTCTGGTGATGTCCAGCGGTTCACCAATAGGGAGATCGCGTTTGCAAATGCCGTTTGAGGGTCGCTCTCCGCGCTTGCGGTCCCAGACACCAAAATATTGCGCTCTTTTGCGATGATTTGGCCCATCACTGCGTTGAGCAGGTCGTTCAGCGTGGCGTAATGGTGCTGCAAAGAGGAGAGGCCGATCTCTGCGCGGGCCGCCACCCGGCGCAGGCCAAAATCGGTCATGCCGTCGGCCATGATCTGCTGGACAGCCGCCTCCAGTATCTGGGTGCGTCGCTTTTCAGATTTGGCCGTCTGTTTTGTGCTCTGCGCCTGGGGACTATGTTCTCTCGATGTCATTTGCCCTCTTGTGCCCTCCCAGGTCCCACAATTGCTGACGTTGCGGCCCGTTGCAATTATCGGTCGTTTGACCGGTTTTATTGACTCCCGGTCGATTGACCGGTTATAGCAATTCCCAGTTTCATGTCTAGAAAATAGGGAAAACCCATGACAGATCATCTTCTTGAACATTTTGCCGATGGTGTCGCAACCTTCACGATGAACCGTCCAGAAACGCGGAATGCATTTTCTACGGAGATGCTTGCTGCACTTCTGGCGGGGCTTCAGCGGCACGCGACACGTAAAGAAACCCGGGCTGTGGTGCTGACTGGTGCCGCTGGTGCCTTCAGTGCCGGGGGTGATGTGAAAGGCTTTGCCCAGAACGCCACTGGTGGGCCCGATGCCGGTAAAGAGCTAGGCGGCGGGGACATTCGAGACAGCTTTGACCAGCAACTTCACAGCTTGCGCTCGGCAAATGAAATCAGCGTCTTTCTGCACGAGATGCCCAAGCCAACATTGGCCGTACTTCCCGGAGCTGCAGCCGGTGCGGGGCTTTCTCTCGCCCTGGCGTGTGATATCCGGATTGCGCAGGCGGATGCAAAAATCACCACGGCGTTTTCAAAAGTCGGATTGTCGGGTGATTTTGGTGGGTCCTATTTCCTCACCCACCTTGTTGGGCCAGCAAAGGCGCGGGAGCTTTATTTTAGTGCAGAAGTCCTGTCGGGCACCCGGGCTGCCGAGCTTGGGATCGTCAATTGGGCGGTCGAAGCGGCTGATTTTGAGCCAATAGTTGCTACATATGCGGCGCAATTGGCCAATCTGCCGACGGTCGCTGCGGGTTATATGAAGCAAAATCTCAATACGGCCCTCAGGGGCTCTCTTGCCGATGTCCTCAACTCAGAGGCGATCCGTATGATCCGAACCTTCGAAACTGAGGATCACAAAGCGGCCGCGGTTGCGTTTGTTGAAAAACGTCCTCCTCTATTTGCCGGACGATGAGTATGATGTCGCCAACGCAATCATAAGAATAGGGAGCTGCGGTAAAATGAAAGCCGTCCTTTGCAAAGAATATGGCCCACCTGAGAGCCTCGTCCTCGAAGATCTGCCAAGCCCGGAACCGGGCGATGGCCAGGTTCTGATTGAGGTCCATGCGGCTTCGGTCAATTTCCCTGACGTGCTGATTATTGAGAACAAATACCAGTTCAAGCCGCCGCTCCCGTTCGCTCCTGGTGGCGAAGTGGCCGGTCGGGTCGCCAAAGTGGGCTCAGGTGTGAAAAAGGTCAAAGTCGGTGATCGGGTTATCGGGTCATGCGGCTGGGGCGGATTTGTCGAAGAAATCGTCGTGAACGAAGCACAGTGCACGCCGATCCCAGACGAAATGGATTACAACACAGCGTCTGCCTTCCTCATGACCTATGGCACGTCGCATTTCGCGCTGCGCCGCCGCGCAGCGATCAAACCGGGCGAAAGCCTGCTCGTGATGGGTGCAGCGGGGGGCGTTGGCCTTGCAGCGGTTGAACTTGGCAAGGCGATGGGCGCGCGCGTCATCGCAGCGGCCTCAACAGAGGACAAGCTTCAGGTGTGCCGGGATCACGGCGCCGATGAAACCATTCTCTACCCTTCAGGTGAAATGAGCCGGGATGAGCAGAAAGCTTTCTCAGACAAGATCAAAGAACTAACCGGTGGCCAGGGCGCAGACGTTGTCTATGACCCGGTTGGTGGGTCTTACTCAGAGCCTGCATTGCGGGCCACTGCATGGGAAGGCCGCTTCCTTGTGATTGGTTTTGCTGCGGGCCCGATCCCAAAAATTCCGCTTAATCTGGCACTTCTCAAAAACTGTCAGATCGTGGGCGTGTTCTGGGGTGCATACACCGGTCGTGAACCTGCTGAGCATCAAGAGAACCTTGCTGAGCTGATGGACATGTTCAAAAAAGGACAATTGAAGCCGCATATCTCGGCTACCTATCCGCTCGAACAGGCTGCTGACGCGCTCAATGATATGGGCGGGCGAAAAGTGAAGGGTAAAGTTGTCCTCACCGTTCAGCGTTAAACCAGAGACAGAGGGGCAGCGGTAATGCGAGAGACACTTATCCGTCTCGGCATCGCCGCTGCTGTTCTCGCCGCCCTTCTTTTTGCCTTTTTGGTCTATGTGCTGCTGGCATCCAGCGGTCCTGACTATTGGGCTGGGGAGATTGCGGAGTTTGAGCGTCACGACGTTTCCAATCCGCCATCGAAGGGTGGGATTGTGTTTGTCGGCGGGCGCGACGTGCGGCTATGGGAAACGCTTGAAAGCGACATGGCCCCGCTGCCGGTTTTAAACCGGGGATTTGGTGGTGCCTATCTTGATCACCTTACCTATTTTGCCGCGCGCATCATTAAGCCTTATGAGCCGCGAGCTGTGGTGGTGATCGCGGGTGCTGAAGACTTGGCCGACGTTCAAGGCCGTACACCCGAAGAGCTTCTTGAGGGGTTCAAGGTCTTCATGTCAGCGCTCCGGGCGCATGATGTTTCTGCCCCTGTGATTTTTGTTTCTATTCGCCCTTCGCCGATGCGTGCGGCCAGGTGGTTCGGGGCGAAAAGGGCGAATGGTCTCATCGAGGCGTTTGCCGCGACCCGCGAGGATGTGATCTATCTTGATGTCGCATCGCTGATGTTTACAGATGATGATGAGATGCGTGGCGACATGTTTCGCTGGGACGGCTTGTCGCTATCGGCAGAAGGATACAACTTACTTGCGTCCAGGCTGAAGCCACTTCTTACGCGTCGTTTCAATTCACCACCCCCCTATTCGTCGGAGGAATCCCCATGAGTAAATTCAAAAGTATCGTTCCTGCAGCCATGAAGACCAATTATGACGTCTTCCATTTTTCACCCGCGACGGTCATTGACAATAGGGTCTATGCGTCAGGACAAATCGGTATTGGCCCTGATGGTAAATCCCCAGAAGATCTGGACGCACAATTTACGCTGGCCTTTGAAAGTGTTGGGCTTGTGCTTGCTGAAGCTGGCGCGACGTTTGAGGATATTGTTGAAATCACAACTTTCCATATTGGTCTTGGGTCTCACATCCAGCAGTTTATCGGTGTTAAAGACCGGTACGTGAAGGAGCCCTATCCAGCTTGGACGGCGGTCGGGACAACAGAGCTTGCGATCCCTGGTGCGGTGGTTGAGATTAAGGTCATCGCGCACATCTAAAAGACAAGAATTCAAAAAAGCACAGTGGGAGAAATGACATGGGCCTTGCATCAATCAGCGAAGACACACCGGGTGGAAAAATCACTGGCGTGTGTGATGAGAAATTCGCCGGCGTGGTGGAGGCCTTTGTCGAAAACCTGACGTCTCGTGATGAGGTGGGCGCCAACGTCGCCATCACCATTGAAGGTGAAAAAGTTGTCGACCTTTGGGGCGGCAAAAAGGAACGCGATGGCGCAGATTGGGATGAAGATACTGTCTCTATCGTCTTTTCCTGCACCAAAGGGGCGACGGCGCTTTGTGCCAACATGCTGGTTGATCAAGGCAAGCTCGATCTGAATGCGAAGGTTGGGGACTATTGGCCTGAATATGCCTGCAACGGGAAAGAAGACACGACTGTTGCGATGATGCTCGACCATTCGGCTGGGGTGCCGCATGTGCGCCCTCAAGTAAAAGAGGGCGGCTATAACGATTACGACTACATGGTTGGACTTGTCGAAAAAGAAGAAGCTTTTTGGGTGCCGGGTACACGCAACGGCTATCATGGTGTCACGTTCGCCTGGACGGTAGGTGAATTGGTGCACCGGGCTGCAGGCAAGCGCCTTGGTCAGTATTTCGCCGACGAAGTTGCGGGACCTTTGGGCCTCGATTTTTGGATCGGGACGCCGGAGAGCGTTGAGCCGCGCATTGCCGATATGATCCCGACACTGCCCGATGCAAATGCCCCGCTTAGCAAGTTTACTCAGGCTGTCTTGAATGACCCTACATCGCCCGCGCATCTGTTTTTGCTCAATGGTGGCGGGTTCAACTTTAACTCGCGTGAAGCCCACGCGGCGGAAATCGGATCAGCGAACGGCATCACTAATGGGCGTGGCCTTGCGGGCATGTATGCGCCGCTCGCCAATGGCGGATCGCTTGGAGGTGTGAAACTGATGGGGGTGGATACGCTGGCGCGCATGGGGCGTATTTCCATGGGGACCCATGAAGATGCGACACTTTTGATCGCGTCGCGGTTCGCGCTCGGTTTCATGAAGTCGATGGATAATCGGGCATTACCCGATACGCCGGATGCCTCCGCCATTATGTCTGAATCTGCTTTCGGGCACGTCGGCATGGGGGGCTCAATCGGGTTTGCCGATCCAGAGAATGCCATGTCCTTTGGCTACAATATGAACCGCATGGGCGTTGGCATTCTTCTGAATGATCGTGGACAGGCGTTGATCGATGCGACCTACAGGTCTCTCGGCTATCGCTCAAATGCGAGCGGCTGCTGGGCGAGATAAGATTATCTATCCTTTGACAGTTTGTAGGTGACGGTGGCGTGGGCAACAGGGGTGCCTGCTTCATCGGTAACGTCAACCGACCCGACGCAGATTGAGCCACCACGTCGAATGACACGGGCATCTGCGGTGAGCGTTTGAGCGCGACCTGCATCGAGATAGTTGATCGAAAAGCCGATGGTTGTTCCGCGTGGGTTTTTTGGCGGTTCCTTCAATGCCCAGAAAGCGCCGGTTGCCGCAACATCCACCAGGGATGCAATGGCGCCGCCATGGACCATGTCTCCGACCGTTGTGATGTCATTCTTGAAGGGCATCGCAACCGTGACGTGATCTTCCTCAAGGGTCACTGGCTCCATGCCGAGAAGTTTGCCGTAGGGGGAGAGAACGATGCCGTCTCTCAACATGTTTTTAAGAGCGTCCTGCATCACGATTTCCTTTGATTGCTGCGCTGGTACATGTAGCGAAAATTGGCTCTATGCGCGACTGGCGCAAGACTATTTGGAGATGTTGTCACGGGGCCAATTTGCGTGACAGCTCTGCGGACCTTACATTCAAGCAATCCCGTGCCTAAATTTGCTGCGGGATTTAGGAAAGCCATTCCGTGAGAGATGATGTCCCTTCAAGGGCGCAGGCTGGCAAGGCCCGGTTTTTAGCGCTGCCGCCCAACGTGCAAGGCGCGCTTTGGTTGCTGGCCTCTGCTGCGCTCTTTACGGTCATGCAAACGATCGCCAAGCATTTGGGTCAGC
Source organism: Alphaproteobacteria bacterium (assembly GCA_021775935.1). Taxonomy (GTDB): domain Bacteria; phylum Pseudomonadota; class Alphaproteobacteria; order Parvibaculales; family Parvibaculaceae; genus Mf105b01. The sequence goes on along the minus strand of JAJFGY010000025.1, from coordinate 9,554 downwards.
GGCTTGACCCGTTTCAGGTGTCGCTTGCGCGCGCCTTTTTTGGCCTTCTTGCCATCATGCCTTTGTTGATGCGGGCAGGGTTTGGGGTCGGCGGCATTAAGACGAAAGTGCTGCCGCTGCAATTGTTGCGTGGCGTTGTCGGTACGCTTGCCATGTTCTGTGGGTTTTATGCGGTCGCGCATATGCCGCTTGCCGATGCGCAGTCTCTCAATTTTGCGCGGGGCCTGTTTCTCGTGCCCCTGGCAATCCTCTTTCTGAAAGAAGTCGTCGGTGGCAGGCGCATTGCTGCAATGGCGGTGGGATTTCTTGGCGTGTTGATCATGTTGCGCCCGACAGGCGACATTGAGCCGGCTGCGTTGATTGCGCTTGTTGGAGCTGCGTTGGTGGCCTTTGCAACCGTGCTTGTGAAAATCGTGTCCCGGCATGACAGTCCAGTGACGTTGATGTTTTACACAGGCGCAGTGGGCACGCTGGTTGCCGTCGTGCCAGCGATCCTCAATTGGGTGCCGCCGACATCTTTTGAATATTTCCTGTTGGTGCTTGTCGGCGTGATTGGAGCTTCAGCGCATAATTGTTTCATTCGCGGCTATGCGGTGGGAGAGACCACGGCGGTTGCGCCGTTTGAATATACATCGCTCATCTTTGCGGCGATGGCGGGCTTTTTCATCTTTGCGGATGTGCCAGACATTTACACCGTGATTGGCGCGCTGACCATTGTCGGGGCATCGCTCTACATTGTCCGCCGGGAAGCCCAGGCCTCTAAAGAAGGCAAGGGCGCAGGTCGGGGGAAAGACCATCTTGAAACACCTGAAACACTGGCAGGCCCCGACGCTTAGTCCTGGTCCGGGTCTTTACTGGGCGTTGGTTCTTTCAACCCGAGCGCACGGCGGGCTTCCTGGTTATGGCGCGGTTTGATGTGGGACTGCACGATGCCAAGGGCGGTGAGCAGGACGGTTGCATCATCGGAGAAGCCAAGCACTGCGATGAAATCGGGCACCAGGTCTGCGGGCATCACAAAATAGGCGAGGGCTGCCAGAAGGGTGGCGCGTACCCGGACAGGAGTTTGCCGGTCAATTGCGCAGAAATAGGCGCTCGCTGCTTCCTCTGCAAAAGGAATGCGCCCGCCCACTTTCAACATCTTCTTCCAGAAGCTGAAACGGACCTGCTTTTCGTTGCGGGCCATGACGGCAGGAAGTTGAATGTCCTTCGAGCCGAAATCTGGAATGGAGGCCCTTTGGCCCTGAGCGTCAGTCATGCTCCCAAGATGGGCAGAAATTATGTCACATGCAAGGCAGGGCGACCCTGCGTCAGTACCCTTTGCGGCGGGAAAAACCCCCTCAGGGCTCGCTTTTGACCCCAAAAACCTGTTACATCCGCCGCAGAATTTGATGATCAGCGCTCAAGGGCTGTCTCAAGATGGAGACCTATCTCCAGGGGACAGACCGGCGCGAAACAGGGAGATAGCCCATGAAGCTCGATTCTGGAATTAGTGCAGTCGTCACCGGTGGTGCGTCTGGTCTTGGTGAAGCCACTGCCCGCGCGCTTGCTGCTGACGGTGTGAAAGTCGCCATTTTTGACATGAACGAAGAAAAAGGCGAAGCGGTTGCCAAGGACCTTGGCGGCGTTTTCTGCAACGTGAATGTTACTGACGAAGCAACTGTTGATGCAGGCTTTGAAAAAGCCCGTGCCGCTGTTGGCCAGGAACGTATCCTGATCAATTGTGCTGGTACTGGTAACGCGATCAAAACCGCCAGCCGCAACAAGGAGACGGGCGAGATCAAGCATTTCCCGCTCGATGCGTTCAATCTCATCATCCAGATCAACCTGGTTGGAACCTTCCGCTGCATCGCGAAATCTGCTGCCGGCATGATGTCTCTTGAGCCGCTGGACGGCGGCGAACGTGGTGCGATGGTGAACACAGCCTCTGTTGCTGCCGAAGATGGTCAGATTGGCCAGGCTGCGTATTCAGCATCCAAGGGGGGTGTTGTTGGTATGACCTTGCCGATCGCCCGTGACCTGTCTCGTGAAGGCATTCGGGTGAACACGATCCTGCCAGGTATCTTCAACACGCCATTGCTGGCTGCAGCGCCTGAACAGGTGAAGCAGGCTCTTGGCATGCAGGTGCCTTATCCCCCGCGTCTCGGTGACCCGGAAGAATATGCAGCGCTTGCTAAGCTCATGGTTACAAACAGCTACATGAACGGCGAAGATGTCCGTCTTGATGGTGCCATTCGGATGGCGCCTCGCTGAGCGATTGCACGACAGAAATGTTGGAAAAGCCCCGGTCTTGCGACCGGGGTTTTTTCGTGCGGAGACCCGTCAAACGGTGATGTCGACGGACTGACTGCTTTTGGCTGGCGGTGGGGGTGGCGGCGCTTCCGTCGTTACCTCAGGCGCTTGCACCACGCGGACAGGGGGAGGATCATCGGCCGTCTTCTGAATTTCTGCTGCAAATTCCTGATCGGCCTCAAAGGCCTTCTTCAGAAGTGTGCTGGATATGGTTGCCTGCATCAGCGCTTTCGCGGTGGCGGCGCCTTCAATAGTCGTCATGGTTTTTCACCTAGTCGGGGGACACTAGGCCTTTAGGCTAGCGCTTGGAATCTTACTCGTTCCTTTACGCAATAGGACGGTTTCTTACCGGTTTGGTTTAGGGACTGGTAATTTGTATGACCGCCTGTGGAAAACCCTGAAATTCCGCCATGCAAATATGATTACCACCGCGGTAGGCATAATTTACGAAACTTGAGATCGGTTCGAAATTGCCAGCGGTGCAAGGGTGTTAGGCGCTGATATCGACCTTTTCCCCAACACCTTTGGCCGTGGGTGATTTTTCAGCGGTCTCTTTGAGGGCGGTTGCGAAATCCTGTTCGGCCTCAAAAGATTTCTTCATGACCGTCGAGGCGACAGACATTTGTGTTTGTGCCCGATTGATGGTGGCGCTTGCGATTGAACTCATACTGGATGCCCTAAGCTGTTTGCGGTTTATTCGCAGAGCTTATGCATCGAGATGTGTCCAAATCGATGATTTAATGCTGGTGATTTGATTTAGGTTTGCGCTGAGTTTGCCTAAGATTGTTGCTCAAACACTAACGTCGACTGCCTTGCCGGTTCCAGGCGGTGGAGCGCTAGCGACCACTTCCTGGATCACAGCGATCAGTTCCTGGTCAGCCTTTGCAGCTTGTTTCAGGGCAGCATTTTGAAGCGTGGCTTGTGTTTGTGCCTGCTGTTGAGCAACAGCAGCTGTCGCAATGTTTGAAACACTCATACGATCTGCCCCTTCGTTTCCCCTTGGCCCTTAAAGTAAACGCAGGGGCCTTGAGAAAGAGTTTACGCAAGAGGATTGTGCTTTAGCGCCCTGCTTTTCCCGCAAATTTGTCCATTATTTTTGCGAGATTAATATCGAGTTCGGTAATGCCGCCGGCATCGTGGGTGTTCAAGGTCACGTTCACGGTCTTGTAGACGTTGAACCATTCTGGATGGTGGTCCATTTTTTCCGCGATGATGGCGACCCGTGTCATCCATCCAAAAGCATCTGCAAAGTCCTTAAAGACAAAGCTCTTTTCAATGGCTTCCTTGCCGCGGACCTTTTTCCAGCCTTTGAGGCTGGCCAGGGCTTTTTGGCGGGCAGTGCCGGTCAATTTGGCGGGGCGTGTTTGTGTCATGGCTTTCCCTTTCATGTCGGATGTTCTTATAGCGCGGTTTTTCTCCTAAAACCTGCGCCACTTTTCGGAAAGCATTTTATTCTGTCGCGCTTTTTGCGCCGAAAACCGGAGTCATTTTTCGCAATGCGCTTTAAGATGGGCAAAAGTGGGAATTGGGGGACATGTGATGGGTGACCGTGCGGCAGAGATTGAGGGTCTGGATTTGTACTCATATGAGTTTCAGTCAGACCCTGTTCCTTACCTGCATCGGTTGCGAGACGAAGACCCCGTTCACTTCTCGTCCCACGGATTTTGGTTCCTGACCCGGTACGATGATGTGCAGATGGTGTTGCGGGACGCGGCGCGGTTTTCAAGCGCGGGTGCCAGCTGGGGCACGTCGAACCCCCTAGCAGCCGACGGCGGTGCAAAGGACGCGGAGAAAGCCAAACAACAAGGCGGTGATGTGGGCAAGATCGGCAACCTGCTCCGCCATTCCTTCAACCTGTCCGACCCGCCGGTGCATACGCGGCTTCGGGGTCTGGTCAATCAGGCTTTTTCACGCCGGGCGGCCGACCATAAGCGCGAGCGCATAGAAGCGGTGGCCCGGGAACTCGTTGCTGCCGCCAAGGCCAAGGGGACGTTTGATCTGGTGACCGATCTCGGTTTCCACCTTCCAATCATTGTGGCTTCTGAAATCATCGGCATCCCGACAGAAGATCGGGAGCAGTTTCGCCGGTCGTTTGAGGAGGCCGGTGTGCTGATGATGCCGGTGAAGAACAAGGATATTCTGGATCGCGGTATTGCCGCCGCGCGCTGGCAAGGTCAGTACCTGAAGGACCTGGTGGAGGCACGTCGTGCAAATCCGCAAGATGATCTGATTTCTCATTTGATCGACGCGGAGGAAGAAGGCGAACGCCTGTCTGCGCCGGAAATGATGGCGGCAATCTCCACAATCTTTACAGCGGCAGGCACGACGACGGAGCGGATGATTTCATCCGGTCTTTTCATTCTGCTCTCCCACCCAGATCAGTTGGAGGCTCTGCGGGCGGACCGGTCTTTGATGGAAGGAACGCTGGAAGAAATCCTGCGCTTTCATCATCCAGACCAGTCGACGTCGACCAACCGCCGCGCGACCGAAGACGTCGAGCTTCGCGGGAAGGTGATCAAAGCAGGCGACAGTGTGCGTGTGTCTTTGGGGGCAGCGAACCGTGACCCGGCCCGTTTCCCTGAGCCCGATGCGTTTGATATTCGGCGCAGCGACAACAAGCATTTGTCTTTTGGTAATGGCATTCACTTTTGTCTGGGGTCGGCGCTTGCCCGAACTGAAACAGAAGTCATGTTCAACGCTGTGCTGGATGAGATGCCGGGCCTTACCCTTGTGACAGAGAAGCCAGTGAAAGATCCGCGCCGTGCCGATCGCTATCAAGAGATATTGGTCAGGGTGTGAGCGTGGTGTCGGTTCTCTTCGTTTGTCTTGGGAACATCTGTCGCTCGCCTACGGCTGAGGCAGTGTTTCGGGCACGGTCCGCAGCAGCTGGGCTTGATGTTGAGATTGAATCCGCTGGCACTGGCGCGTGGCATGTTGGGACGGAGCCGGACGTGCGGGCACAGGCTGCAGGTCTCGCGCGCGGTTATGACCTCACCGCCATCCGGGCGCGGCAGGTCAGTGATAGAGACTATGAGCGTTTTGATCTCTTGCTGGCGATGGATCACGACAATCTTGCGACGCTAAAATCTCGCGCGCAAAAGACAACTCATGACCGCATCCGACTTTTCCTAAGCTTTGCGCCAGAGCTGGGTCTGAATGCCGTGCCTGATCCCTATTACGGCGGGGATCAGGGTTTTGAAGAGGTTCTAGATCTCATTGAAGCCGCGAGCGACGGGTTGATCGCGCATCTCTCAGCCTAATTGAGCAGACTCATGAAGCGTTTGGGCGCACAGGTGAGATGGGCGGCTTCCAGGGGGCATGTGTGGAGAGAGAAGTGGACGATGCGTGCTTTGCCCACCAGGTTTTCAATTGGCACATAAGAAAGACCTGGAAAGCGGCTGTCAGCTGAATTATCCCGATTGTCTCCCAGCATGAAGACGTGGCCTTCCGGCACACGGTAGACAGGTGTGTCATCAGCGGTTCCGCGGTCGGTGCGCTCAATGATGGTGTGCTCCATTGAGGTCAAGTCTTCTGAGAACCTGCGCACGTGAATCTCCCGACCCTGCTGGTCTGCATAGGCATAATCTTCGATCATGGTGCGGGGAACCTGATTTCCGTTGATCACGAGCCGCCCGCGCCGCACCTCAACCGTATCACCGGGCAATCCGATGACGCGCTTGATCATGTCCGTGCCGGGGTTCAGGGGATGGTCGAAGACCGCAATGTCGCCGCGTTCCGGCAAGGCTCCAAAAAGCCGGGTGTCGCTTTCGGGCAGATAGTGTCCAAGGCCAAAGGGCAGGGAATGCCTGGAATAGCCATAGTCCCACTTTGTCACCGTAAGCCTGTCCCCCACTTCCAAGGTCGGCACCATGCTCTCAGTTGGGATGTAGTAGGTGGCAAATGCTGCCGTCCGCATGATGAAGACAGCTAACAGGGTGAAGCTCAGGGTCTTGATGAGTTCTTTGATGGCCATGGGGCCTCTCCTGTTTCGTTCTGTTCTCAGACCTATGTGCTCATGGCCTGGTTCACAAGGTCAGACGACATGGGCTTGTTCTTCCAGATCATAGAAGCGCTCGGGCACATACGGGCCGCCACCTTTGGAATTGCGCGCGGAGAAAAGAACAAAACGCGTCACCTCAAAGGGAAGTGTTGAGAAGAGATTTCGGTGCTCAATGTACTGCATCACGTCACCTGCATTGGTCGCGCGCTTGTTGAGCCTGGCGACAGTGACGTGGGGCATGTACTTGCGGGGTTCAGGAGAGAGCCCCAGCTTTTGCAGGGCGACTTCCTGCCGGGCTTGGAGGGCGCGCAGTGGTTCGCTCTCAGCAACGCCAGCCCATAGTGCGTGAGGTTTTGAGTGGCCAAAACAGCCAAGCCCATCCAGCTGAATGTCAAAGGGTTCTGCGTGTATCTGAGACAATGCGTTGTCTACCTCAAACGCCATGTCTTCTGAGACATCGCCGAGGAAGCGCAGTGTGATGTGAAAATTTTCTGGGCTGATCCAGCGGGCGTTCTGCAAACCCGACTGAAGGGTGCAGAGGCGTTCAGCTGCAGAGGCTGGAATTTCAAGGGCAGTAAAAAGGCGTATCATATTTGCTCCCCCTTACTCCTGGCCGGTTATTGTTTCATGGTGAAGATTGGGCCGATTTCAAAATCAGCGCAATCCCCTCCATGAAACATTCACATAGGCGTTGATTTGCCGCTTATGCGCAAGACCAAGCGCCCTATGCGCAGGGACATGTGCCCTATGGGCAGGGACTGGGTTGTGCGTGATGCACGGCGTCGAGTTCTTTCTCCAACTCTTCCGACCATTCAACATCGACAGAGGTTACAGCGAGTTTCAGCTGTTCCATGGTTGTCGCGCCAATAATGTTGGAGGTAACAAACGGGCGTGTGGTTGCAAACTGGTTGGCAAGCTGCGAGGCATCAATGCCCCATTTTTTTGCAATGGCCAGATATTTGTCGATGATGGCTTCCACACCTTCGCCTTCATAGCGTTGCAGACGATTGAAGAGCGCCTTGCGCGACCCTTCGGGCAATGCGCCCTTCTGATATTTGCCGGTCAGATAACCTTGCGCCAAAGGAGAGTAGGCGAGTAGGCCCACCTGTTCGCGGAGTGACACTTCTGAGAGGCCCACTTCATAGGCACGGTTCAACAGGTTGTAGGCGTTCTGAATGGATTGCACACGCGGGAGGCCACTCATCTCTGCATGGTGCAGGAATTTCATCGTCCCCCAGGCACTTTCGTTCGAAAGGCCGATCCAGCGCACTTTGCCGCTTTTGACGATCTCATTCAGGGCCTCGAGAATGTCGCCAATCTTGTTGATCTCATCGCCTACATGCTGGTAGCCACCACCAGGGTTACCACCGAACAAAGGAATAGGACGGTCTGGCCAGTGAAGCTGGTAGAGATCGATGTGATCTGTCTGCAAACGCTTCAGGCTCGCATTCACGGCTTCATTCAGTTGCGCTTTTGTTTGTTCGGTGCCCGATCCATCTTCGCGCAACCATGTCATCGGCGCGCGGCCGGCGGCCTTTGTTGCAAGAATAACTTTGTCGCGGTTGCCACTCTTCTTGAACCAGCTCCCGATGATGCGCTCGGTTGAGCCTTGTGTCTCTGCCCGTGGCGGCACTGCATACATTTCAGCTGTATCGAAAAAGTTGACGCCCATGGAGATGGCATAGTCCATCTGCTCATGGCCTTCCGCTTCTGTGTTCTGTTCACCCCAGGTCATGGTGCCCAGGCAAATCTCACTCACTTCCTGGCCGGTGCGGCCAAGTTCACGATACTTCATAGGATCCCCCCAAATGTCGTGTTGTTCTTATACAGCACTTTGTGTTCGATCTGAATCGAATGATGCTGTCTCTCGCCACCGGCTCGAACGCACCTTTCGATAAGGTATGTCTGACCTAAAACACAAACTGCCTTAGATGGATGAATTGGATTTGTCAGTTGATCGCGGCAGTTTCCTCGACCGGGCTTTCAATCAGTTTTTCAACGAGCGGCAGGATGCGCTCGACAATGACGCCGACCCCTTCTTCGGTTGGGTGTATGCCGTCGGCCAGATTGAGATGTCGCTCCGCAGCTACCCCGTCCAGAAAGAAGGGGTAGAGGGGCACGTCATATTTCTCGGCAAGGTCGGCGAAGATGCCATTGAAGTCCGCTGCGTAATCATCACCCATATTGGGCGGGGCAAGCATGCCTGCGATGAGCACTTTGATATCACGGTCTCTCAATTGCTGAACGATTGCGTCAAGATTGCCCCGGGTCACGTCCGGTTCGATGCCGCGAAGCGCGTCGTTCGATCCAAGTTCCACAATCACAGCGTCGGTCGCCGGGCTTACCGCCCAGTCGAGGCGCGCAAGCCCTCCAGTGCTTGTATCGCCGGAAACGCCAGCATTCATCACAGTGACGTGATGACCTTTTTCGGTGAGGGCGCGTCCCAGCTGCTCTGGAAAGCCTGTCCCCGGTGGGAGAAGATATCCGGCTGAGAGACTGTCCCCAAGGGCCACGATTTGAAAAGGTTCGGGCTCGGAGGCCACGGAAACACTGGGTTCTGAGGCGATAGCCATTCCGCCGCCAGCGAGAATGGTTGCCGCTATGATCCATGCCTTGAAGGCAAGCGTAGTCTGTATGCGTCTCATATTAGTCCATATAGGCTTGTATGGGCCCAAGGAAAAGGCCATATCGGCTGGATCATCCGCGATCTTGCCCCACGATACTCATAAAGAAGAAGGACGCCAGCGCGCCTCATGTCAGATTCACCGTCCCTGCCTTCGGCCGACCCTATTATCCGTCTCAATGATTTGAAGCTGACTTTACCGAGCACGGCGGGTGAAGTGAACATTTTGCGGGGGATCTCTCTCGATGTGGAGCCAGGCGAGGCGGTCGGGCTTGTCGGGCCCTCAGGCTCAGGCAAAAGCACGCTTTTGATGGTGCTGGCCGGGCTCGAAAAGCCCACAAGCGGGACTGTGACCGTCGCAAATCAGAATTTTTCCGGCATGAATGAAGATGCACTTGCCCTTTTTCGCCGGGACAATGTGGGCATTGTCTTCCAGTCCTTTCATCTGGTGCCGACCATGACGGCACTGGAAAATGTCGCGGTTCCCATGGAGCTTGCTGGCCGGGCTGATGCTTTTTCCCGGGCGGAAGAAGAGTTGAAACATGTCGGGCTCTCCCACCGGCTCACCCATTATCCTGGTCAGTTGTCGGGTGGCGAGCAGCAGCGGGTTGCGCTTGCGCGCGCTGTGGCAGGCGATCCCAA
>JAJFGY010000240.1 GCA_021775935.1 Alphaproteobacteria bacterium | reverse complement strand
CTGTGCGAAGCTACAATTACGCTGAGCGACAACACAGCGGGCAATCTCATTCTCCAAAGCCTGAACGGCCCTTCCGGTTTCACTGAGTATATGAGGTCGATAGGCGACACGACGACCAGACTGGATCGCTGGGAAACTGATTTGAACGAGGCAACACCCGGCGACCCTCGAGATACGACGACACCCAATGCTGCGGCGACGTCCCTTCAAACAGTCTTGCTTGGAGGGGCGCTGTCAGACAGATCTCGGGAGCAACTCACCACCTGGATGGAAAACGACAAGGTCGCTGACGCATTGTTTCGATCTGTCTTACCTGAAAATTGGCGGATCGCCGACAAAACCGGCGCGGGCGGACACGGCGCTCGGTCCCTCATCGCGGTTATGTGGCGTCCAACCGGCATCCCGATCATTGCCGCCGTCTATATGGCGGACAATGGCGCTGATTTCTCAGGCAGGAATGCAGCGATTGCCGACATTGGCGCGGCGATCATCCGGGAAGTTCACGAGGAAGTTGACCAAGAACCTCAATAGTCCGCGATTGGTCCGTGCACACCAACAAGCCGTCCATCACATTCTCGCCTTAAAATCACCCCGGCCCCGGCACAAAGCGACTGACATGTCGCCCTATTGCACCCCTAGAACGTCAGTCTACCGACCAATGCTGCCGACAGGGGATTTCAAATGGCTGCTTTCACACTCAATTCAGACCGGCAATTCGTCCGGCTCTTCTCCCTCCTCCCACTCATCCTAGTCTGTCTGGTGTTGAGTATCGTCGGCGCGCGCGCTGACATTTCTTATGTAAGTCCAAACGATATGCAGCGCGGCGCGCTGTTGTTGAAGGGCAAAGAACCCGGCAAATACATTGAAGCCCCTATGCTGGCCACAGATGTCGATATTCAGGTGACCGGCCCCACAGGCCGCACCCGTGTCACCCAGCGCTTTGAAAACCCCGGTGATGGATGGGTTGAAGGTGTCTACGTCTTTCCACTGCCAGAAGACGCCGCCGTCGACACTCTAAAAATGATCATCGGCGACAAGGTCATTGAGGGCGAAATCAAGCCAAAGGTTGAGGCGCGGCGCATCTACGAGGAAGCTCGAGACGCAGGCCAGCGCGCAAGCCTGGTTGAACAGGAACGCCCCAACCTCTTCACCAATTCAGTCGCAAACATTGGTCCTGGTGAAACCGTCGTCATCCAGATCGAGTACCAGGAGACCATTCGCCAGTCGAACAATACTTTCTCGTTGCGTTTCCCGATGGTCGTTGCCCCGCGCTACAACCCGCAGCCAACCGTGGTCCATACCGTTGATATTGATCGCCGCAACGGCTGGGGCGTCATTGACCCTGTGCCTGACAGAGACCGGATCGAGCCGCCAGTGCAACATCCGGACGACGGCCCGACCAATCCGCTCACCCTCACCCTCTCTCTTGACGCTGGGTTCCCGATTGATCGCATTGTCAGTCATCATCATGACGTCCGTATTGAACGCGGTGATCGTGGGGCGACGCTGACGCTGAAAGAAGGTGACGTGCCTGCTGACCGTGATTTCGAACTCACCTGGACGCCAGAAGAAGGCTCAGAGCCGACGGCGGCGCTCTTTCGGGAAACCTGGAAAGGCGATGACTATGTCCTCCTCATGGTAACCCCACCCTATGGTGAAGAGCTCGACGCAGCCCCTGCACGCGAAGTCATCTTCGTCATCGACAATTCCGGCTCCATGGCAGGCGAGAGCATGCCCCAGGCAAAAGAAAGCCTCCTCAAAGCCCTGGACCGGTTGAAGCCCACGGACACGTTCAACGTGGTGCGTTTCGACGATACCCATGAAGTACTGTTTGACACATCCATTCGCGCAGACCGGGAAAACCTGAATGTTGCCCGCCGCTTCGTTCGCTCGCTGGAAGCAGATGGCGGCACAGAGATGTTGCCGGCCCTTCAGGCCGCGCTCCACGATCCGTTGAACGACACGACGCGTCTGCGTCAGGTAATCTTCCTGACAGATGGTGCCATCGGCAATGAACAGCAATTGTTCCAGGCGATCGTTGACAAGGCCGGGCGCTCCCGTCTCTTCCCGGTCGGTATCGGCTCAGCGCCCAACAGCTACTTTATGACCCGCGCTGCTGAAATGGGCCGAGGCGCTTTCACCCATATCGGATCAGAAGCGCAGATCGCCGATCGCATGAAGGAGCTCTTCCTGAAACTCGAAAACCCCGCCATGACGGATCTGCGTCTTGTTTGGCCTGATGGTGTTGAGGCAGAAGCCTGGCCAACCCCCTTGCCCGATCTTTATCGCGGCGAACCAATTGTTCTCTCTGCCAAACTTGCTGAAGACACGGAAGGCACGCTGCGCCTTACTGGCAAGACCGGAGATGACGTCTGGGCCATCGACATGGAAATCTCCAAGGACGCGCCCAATCGATCCGGTGTCTCTCAACTCTGGGCGCGACGTAAAATCGCGTCTCTGGAAGCAGCCCGCACCATGGCCAGCGGTGGAGGCGCCGATTGGGATGCTTTCGACAAGGAAATCACACAGGTTGCCATGGCCCACCATTTGGTGAGCCGTCTCACCAGCCTGGTCGCTGTCGACAAAACCCCTGCCCGCCCGGCAGGTGAAGAACTCACCAGCACAGACGTTCCGCTCAACCTGCCCGCAGGCTGGGAGTTCGACAAGGTGTTTGGCGAACAAGAAGCAGCCCCACCACTCATGCAGCGGGCCAACGCTGGCGCGATGCGCTCCATGCTTGCCGCAGCGCCTGCGCCGATGATGATGGCGGACGCAAGCAACACGCAGGGCATAGCTCTGCCGCAAACCGCAAGCAATGCACCAGCGCTTATTGCCCAGGGCATAGCAATGCTCGCCCTGGCTTTGTCGCTCTTGCTGGCCTGGTTCGTCTGGATGAAGCGCGGTCAAACCCGCTCCCTCCTTGCGCGCGACCCCTCTTTCAAGTGGAGATGGTGATGCGTATCACGCCAGCGCTTCTGCTTGCCGCCGCCTTGGGCCTTACCGCCCTTGGCGGTTGGCAGGCAGGCCAGGGTCTCTACATGAACGCAAAAGCAGAGCTTGCCCAAACGCTGCTCGAAAACGCCTGGGACAAGAGCAAACAGTCAGGCGGGCCCGTCAAGGCATGGGAATGGGCAGACACCTGGCCGGTGGCACGGATCAGCGCCCCACGGGTGAAGGGCTCTGCGATTGTGCTCGCCGGCGCGAGCGGTGAAGCCCTTGCCTTTGGCCCCGGTCACTTATCCAACAGCCCGCAGCCCGGCGCGCAGGGAACCAGCGTCATCGCAGCACACCGCGATACGCATTTTGAGTTCCTGAAGGATATGCAGATAGGCGATGCAGTGGAGCTGGAAGCCCATGACGGTGCGCTTCACACATACATTGTGGATGATTTGAAAGTCGTGCGGGCAGATGCATCGGGAATCGATCCAGCGGAACCTGGAAAGCGGCTTGCCCTTGTCACCTGCTTCCCTTTCAACACGACAGAGCGAGGACCATTGCGCTACGTGGTCTTTGCAACAGCTGAAGAAGATCTGATCTGATTGATGGACCTCGGGCTCTACATCTCGGTCGAGAGCATAATAGTTCTTCAGAACTATTTTTTGTCGCCGATAGCGCAAACCAATACCTGAGTATCTGACTCAGAAAAGACCCTGTTTAAGGAACTATCAAAATAGAAAACAGATAAACCCACACTCAGAGCCGTGAAAATACGTACTTACGTCACGCATAAATGCACACTGAAAATTCGAGTAAATCCAAAGGCTTACAAAAAGACCGTCAGTATTTTTGACGAATAAACAGTTCATGCTTGCAATCAGCGCGTCTTCCATGACATGAATATGGTGTAAAAATGGGGCATTCCCAAAGGGGCTATTCACCCTGGGACATGAGTTTTTTTGTGAGGAGTTCTTAAGATGGGCTTGGAAAGTTATCGGCGGCGTGTCAGCGAATCGAAGAGAAAATCGATCATGGAAGCGGCAGGCGCAGAATTTCAAGGAAACGGTTTCACGCACGCTGCAATGGCGGAGATAGCGCGCAAAGCAGACGTTTCAACTGCCACCCTCTACAAGCATTTTGGATCGAAAGAAGAGCTGTTTAGCTCCATCGTCGAAGCATCCTATGCAAGCCTTGGCATACCGCAAGCCGCCGCGAGTGAGGCAAAAACGGCTAAAGAGGCCCTGACGAGCGCCGCCAACGACTATTTGAACCAACAGTTCGGTGCTGGCATCAACGCACTGATGCGGGCAATCATCTCCGAGACGTCAGGTGTTCCCGAGGTCGGCAAAGACTTTCTGAAACGTGGCGTGAATGGACGCAATGACGAAGTTGTGACGTTCCTGGATTTGCTCGTCAAACGCAAACTCCTCAAGCCACACGATACAAAAGTCTCAGCCACGCAGTTTGCTGGAATGATCAAAGAGAGCTTCGTTTGGCCAACCATGTTTGACCCAAAATTCAAACTCCCAGCAAACAAAGATGCTGTCATCGAGGCAGCGATCGACACATTCCTGGCACGCTACGGCGCGTAACGCCGCCTATTTGGTCGCGACAAACATGTAGCGATTGACGCTGAAAAAGAAGGCGCCCAGCTCTGCCAGACGGAGCTGGTCGTCATACCATCTTTGAACATCATCCTCTGAGAGGCCATGCTTCTCCGCATTTCCCCGCACGAACGAGCGGATAGCGCGCATGATGCCCGCCGCATAAGAATGCGGCTGGAAGCCAACGCTTATCATCGGAACAACCTCCACACGACCCACCTCAAGACCTACACGCTTGAGACGACGCGCCAGTGTCGCAGGAAGATGAGGGTCGGCAAGATGATCGTCCCAGCAAGTCAGCACCCGGCGCATCAGATCAGCGTCGCTGGCATGCCAGACAATTGAGTCCCAATCTGTATCAAGGATAACTGCCCGTCCCCGCGGTTTCAGCACTCGGTGCAATTCACGCAGCGCCTGATCGACATCATCCACATATTCATAAACCTGGGTCGAGACCACCGCGTCAAAGCCGGCATCCGGCGCTTCTAGCTTTGTCGCATCACAGGTCAGAAATTCTGCCTGGGGAAGCGCAGCACAACGCGTCCGCGCCATCATGACCATTGCCTCGCTCGCATCCACGCCGAGGACACGACCTTCAGCACCTACCATCTTGGCAGCATCTTCGGCCAACAGGCCGGGCCCGGACCCAATATCCAAAACATGTTCGTAAGGCAGCAGACCGAGCGCGTTAAGAACGGTCACCCGTTGTCCAACAACATCAGGTGTGAGATACATCGCCTCCATGGCCTTAGCCGCGCCAGTGTCGAACTTAAGTTTTCCACTCATTCCATTTTCGCTTTCGTCGCGTGTTCCTGACGCTGCCCGACGGAAGCCATGAAATCATCGCCCACCTGCATATCATCCAGGACATAGCGGCCTCCGCCGTCTAACGCGACAGTAATCTGACCCGCCCCAACCCACTTTTGCACATAGGACTGCGCTACTTGAACATCACAAGCAGATGTCAACGGCGCCCGCATTTCAACAGGGTTCCGCCCGCCGGTTGAAAGGCGGATCTCTCCGTCGCTCACCAGAAGCTCCGCACCCCGGCCCCGAAAAAACGCCCAGAGGTAAAGAGCGGGGACGGCGATCGCCTCCACTGCCAGGGCAAGTAGCCGAAGGGTTTCAAGCGGCGGCTCACGGCGGTCAGCCCAAAAAAGGATTGCCGCCCACAAGATGGAAATGCTGAGCGCGGGAAGATAGACAGACCAATGTCGTTCAGATCGCATCATACTGCCTCGCCCTTCGCCTCTGTACCCATCGCCACATCGCCACATCGCCACCTAGCCACATCGCGAGAGTGTCCCAGATGTGCTCACCTTTGTTAAGTCTCAGAGCAAATATAGCGTATTTACGCAGACGGGCATCTTCAGATACACCCGAGGCATGACCCGTTTACGCGCCGACATTCTGCTGCTTCTGACTGCGCTCATTTGGGGCGCGGCTTTCGTTGGCCAATCAACAGCAATGGCGCATCTGGGCCCCTTCTTCTTCACAGGCACACGCTTCTTGTTGGCAGCTCTCGTGGTCCTTCCCTTTGCTTTGGCCGAGAGCGCGAAAGGTCCGCCCTTGCGCCGCGACCACACGCTTCTGATGGCGACAGTCGGACTGGTCTTCTTTATCGCCAGTATGACCCAGCAAGGAGGACTGCTCGCAACCACAGTGACGAATGCCGGGTTTCTCACTGCACTCTATGTGGTTCTGGTGCCGGTCATCGCCTTCATCGCCCTCAAACACCGGTTACCCTGGATCATCTGGCCTGCAGCAGCCCTCTCGCTGACAGGCACCTGGTTCCTGGGCGGAGGCCTTTCCGGTCTCAACTGGGGAGATGGCATTATGATTTTCAGCGCCCTCTTCTGGGCGCTTCAGGTCTTGCTCGTCGGCTCCCTCGCCAGCCGCTCAGGCCGCCCGATCACTCTGGCAACCCTTCAGTTTGCAGTAACAGCGGTGTTGGGCCTCATCCTCGGGTTCATCTTCGAACCCATCTCGCTTGCAGGGCTGGTAGGGGCGTGGCGCGAGCTTCTCTTCACCGGCATTATTTCTGGCGGCCTGGGATTTACACTGCAGGCGGTGGGGCAACGCTATACCCCTGCCTCCGACGCGGCGATCATCATGTCTTCCGAGGCGTTGTTTGCCGCGCTCTTTGGCGCTCTCTTACTCGGAGAACGGCTGCCCCTCCTGGGATGGATCGGATGTGCCTGCATCTTAACCGCCGTCATCGGTGTGCAACTGGCCCCGCTGTTTGTCCCTGCGAGAAACCGCCGGAAAGCTGACTAGTACGGATATTCCAGCTGGAGAGCGACAAAGTCAGCGCTATCCTTGCCATATCGGCCTGCCAGGAATGACAGGATATCGTTGGGAGCCGATGCACCTGGACGAGGGGTCAGGTCGCCTGTCCCATCAAAGCTGATCACCGCGGCGGGATCCTCCAGCGTGCGCCGGTCGGGCACCACAACCAATCCGCCAAGTGTCTTCGCGGGCGCGGCCCCCACGGCGATAATTTCTGATCTGAACGTTCTTGAGAACATATCGACCGCAAACGCCAGCGCGATTTCATCCATGCCGTCTGACAGGTTCAGCGCAAACACATCCCGCGGCCACCCAAACGCGAAATTGCGGGCAGCGACCCACATCTCCCCCGCGCCAACACCAAACACATCGGAGTTATGTCCCGCACCATACCCCTGCACACCCAGCTCACGCGCAAGCGTCTGCGCCCGCTCTTTGTCAGCCAACTGCTCTACCAGATGTAGCGCCATCGGCAGAGAGGCACTCACCCCGGCCGATGTCGCCACCTTGCCATCATGCACATAGCGTACATTCGTCTGCCAGGAGACAGCGGGAAAGTGATCCTGTCGTGTACCCTCAGTGTACCAATGGCCCGTAGCCTTGCGTCCATCAAGCGCACCCGTGCGCGCAAGGATCAGCGCACCATCGCAGATCGACACCAGCATGGCTCCCTTGTCCGCCTGCTGTTTCAACCAGCCGATAAGCACCTCATCATCATGGTCCAGAACGGCCGGAATGATCACCAGATCCGCACCCTGCGGGAGCCGACGATCAAACTGCTCAATTGTCTCGTCGACCTCAACGGTAAGGCCCGGCCAAAGGAAG
>JAJFGY010000239.1 GCA_021775935.1 Alphaproteobacteria bacterium | reverse complement strand
AGACGAAGGGTCGCTCTCCCCCACGCTCAAGCAGATGTTCGAGGGCAGCACATGACACGCGCCCATCCTTGTCTGCTGGAATTTCTGATACCGGTATGCCGGTCTCCGCGCCCGCAAGCTTCGCTGCTTCCATAACGGAAGGGTGCTCGAGTGCGGAATAAAAAATTGTGCTGGCGCCGCGCGCTGCTGCCTGGCGAAACGCCAAATGATTGGCTTCCGTGCCGCCGCTGGTAAATGTCACTCCATCGGGATTGACACCAACGAGGTCTGCCACAGACTGGCGGGCTTTTTCGACGAGGGCTCTCGCCTCGCGCCCTTCTTTGTGTATGGACGATGCGTTGCCGATGCCGTCCATTGCCGCGCACACGACCGCAACAACTTCCGGGCGCATTGGCGCGGTCGCATTGTAGTCGAGATATGTACGCTCACCTGTCATCGGCTTTGTGCAGTCACTTTCATTGCAGACCTGTCAAAAGGTCCATTTGCGGCTACTTCTTAAGTCATCGCAGCCATGAGAGGCTAGGGGTCAACCTGCCACATCGAGTGAAAATTCCTGTGTTTCCGGCTTTTTCTGGGCCGAACTCACATCTTGTTGAGATGCTGAACGTCGGACTTTCCGGTTCATCACATCATCCAGTGACACACTGTCGAGATAGAGATGGATCTGATGACCCAATTCATCCCACAAATCATGGGTTAAACAGCGTGTTCCATCTGACAGACACCCGGTAGCTGAGTTGGATTTGCATCTGGTTGCCGACATGGGTTCATCAACAGCCATGATCACATCGGAAATGCGCGTGTCTTCCATCGTCCGTGCCAGCAGATATCCGCCGCCAGGGCCCCGTACTGAGCGCACAAGCCCGCCGCGGCGAAGTCGTGCAAACAATTGCTCCAGATATGAGAGCGAGATTTCCTGGCGAGATGCAATATCGGCCAGGGAGACCGGGCGTCCCTCGCTATGTTTCGCCAGGTCGGTCATCGCCATAACGGCATAACGGCCTTTTGTGGTCAGTTTCACAACTTGTCTCCATCAGCATTGGAAGCAGCCCTCTGCCGCCCCTCTACAACCTTTTTTCGCGCGAAGGCTCCATTTTGAGCCCTCCGCAAAGCTGACCAGTCCAATTTCTCACGCCCCAGCAATTTGTTGCGCATTGGGCTGCTGCCTGTGGTAAGAAACGGCGCCTTTTGTAGGCATCTCAGACAATCAGCAACGGAAAACAGCCGCTTCTTGGCTCATTTCCCACCCTGGTAGTCAAGTATTTAGGACTTTATCCCGGGACTTCCAGCCTTAATAGCTGATTATTTTACTCGGGAATAGAGCGTAACGGAAAAATGGCAGGAAACAGCCATTTTGTCGCGTGTTCAGGGAACAAAAGATTATGCCGGAAGTTATTTTCAACGGTCCTTCGGGTCGGATCGAAGGCCGCTACCACGTTAGCGGAAAGCCAAATTCGCCTTTGGCACTGGTTCTGCACCCGCATCCGCAGTTCGGCGGCACCATGAACAATCCGGTTGCCTATTCCCTCTACCAGACATTTGTTGATCGCGGCTTCAATGTGCTGCGTTTCAATTTCCGCGGCGTGGGCCGTAGCCAAGGCGTTTTTGACGGTGGGATTGGCGAACTATCCGATGCGGCCACAGCGCTTGATTGGCTTCAGGCCCAGCACGCTGAGGCGCCAGCCTGCTGGATCGCGGGCTTCTCTTTTGGCGCCTGGATCGGCATGCAAGTATTGATGCGCCGCCCTGAGATTGACGGCTTTATCTCCGTCGCTCCACCCGCCAACATGTATGACTTCTCCTTCCTGGCCCCGTGCCCCTCTTCCGGGCTCATCACGTCGGGCAGTATTGACCAGGTCGCGCCTGAGGCGGACGTGCTCCGCCTGGTTGAGCGGCTGAAGACGCAAAAAGGCATTGTGATTGAGCACCAATCCATCGCCGGTGCGAACCATTTCTACGATGACCGCATGGACGAGATGCTGGGCATTGTCGGTGGCTATCTCGACAAGCGCATGGCTCCTGCACCTGAGGAAGAAGAAGAGGAAGCCGGTTAGGCTGGTGTCTTCTCCGCGCTGTGCAACACACCGCCGGTTTGGGGTGCCGGCACGCCTGTCGTACCCGGCACACTGAGCGGCAAGCCCCTTAGCGACCGCACCGCGAGATAGGCGAAGGCTTCCGCCTCAATATCATCGCCGCGCCACCCGGCGGTTTCGGCTGGTTCTACAGGTACGCCCAAGCGCGCTTTAAGCTCTGCCAAAATGGCCGGGTTATACCGGCCACCGCCACAGACAATCCAACGATGTGCAGGCGTTGCAAGATGCTCCGTCGCGCGGGCCACGCAGGCAGCCGTAAAAGCGGTGAGCGTCGCTGCGCCGTCTTCCAGGCTTAGGCCCTCTACCGGGTCCATCGGAAAATCCAGCCGATCAAGCGACTTGGGCGGCACGACATCAAAGAAGGGGTTTTTGAGCATCGCAGCGAGGATGCCCTCGTCCACTTTGCCTGCTTGTGCCAATCGACCGTCCACATCCATACGGCCCGCATTATGGGACTGCACCCAATCATCCAGCGCGCCGCTGGCAGGCCCCGTATCAAAAGCAAGAATCTCATTTTCGCCCTCGCCCAGCCAGGTGACGTTTGCAACGCCGCCGAGGTTCAGAACGGCTATCGGGCGCGGGCCGCTAAGGTTGGCGGCAAGAGCTTTGTGGTAGAGCGGCGCGAAGGGCGCGCCCTCTCCCCCTGCGGCGACATCAGCGCTTCTGAAATCATTCACCACATCGATGCCGGTGAGGCGCGCAAGCTCGTCTCCCCGACCGATCTGGACCGTGCGTCTTTGGTCGGGGGCATGGAGCACTGTCTGCCCATGAAATCCAATGAGGTCAAAATCATCCGCGTTTAGGCCGTTCTCGCCCATGAAGGTCTTTATCGCTTCACCATGAGCAGCCGTTAGCCTTTTCTCAGCCAGGGCCACGGCGTCCGGCACCGGCGTTCCATCTGTCCAGGTCGTGGCTGCTTCGATGGCACTGCGCAGCACGGCACGCTCATCATCGGAATAAATCAGCGCGGCCGTGGGCCCAGGAATGACAATCTCTTCGCCATCTGTCTCCAGACAGGCGATATCGATCCCGTCCATGGAGGTACCGCTCATCAATCCGATCGCTCTGAAGGTCTCTGCCATGGCTCTGCTACCTTGGAATCTGTTGGGGCTCTTGCCAATTTGGGTGCAATCCGTGATACACCAGCCGGGCGCCGCGCCCAAGCGGTAGAACACTCAAATCAATGGCCTGAACCTATGAGCAGTTACAAATCCGACTTTCTGAAAGAACTCGATATACGGGGCTTTATCCACCAATGCTCCGATTTTGAGGCGCTGGATAGCAAAGCGTCAGAAGGAATTGTGACGGGCTATGTGGGCTTTGACTGCACAGCGCCCTCCCTTCATGTCGGCAATCTGCTCTCGATCATGATGCTTCGGCGCCTGCAACAGGCTGGTGGCAAACCCATTGTGGTGATGGGCGGCGGCACAACCCGAATTGGTGACCCCTCGTTCCGGGACGATCAACGCAAGCTGCTTGATGACGACCAGATCGACGCCAATATGGCAGGCATCAAACAGGTCTTCTCAAAGTTTTTGACTTTTGGTGAGGGGCCAACCGACGCGATCATGGTTGATAATCGCGAATGGCTGGATGATCTCAAATATATCGACTTCCTGCGAGACGTGGGGCGGCATTTCTCCGTCAATCGCATGCTCACCTTCGACAGTGTGAAGCTGCGCCTTGACCGCGAGCAGCCTCTGTCGTTCCTCGAATTCAACTACATGATCATTCAGGGCTATGATTTTGTGGAGCTGCACCGGCGCTATAAGTGCACCCTGCAAATGGGTGGCTCCGACCAGTGGGGCAATATCGTCAATGGGATTGATCTGGGTCGGCGGGTTGATCAGGCACCTCTTGTCGGCCTCACAACGCCCCTCCTAACTACGTCTTCTGGTGCGAAGATGGGCAAGACGGCAGATGGCGCTGTCTGGCTCAATGCAGAAATGCTCTCGCCTTATGACTATTGGCAGTTCTGGCGAAACACGGAAGATGCAGATGTCGGCACCCTGCTGCGTCGGTTCACTGAACTGCCCATCGCCGAGATTGAGAAACTTGAAGCGCTCGAAGGGGCTGAGCTGAACGATGCGAAGAAGGTTCTGGCGACGGAAGCTACCGCCATGGCGCATGGCCGCGATGAAGCAGAGAAAGCTGCTGAAACCGCCCGGGTCTCTTTTGAAACAGGCGCAGTCAGCACAGACCTTCCGACGGTGGAAATCCCTGCTGCTGATCTTGATGCGGGGCTGGGTGTTCTCTCAGCCTTCGTTACCGCTGGTTTGTGCGGCTCAAATGGTGATGCTCGGCGTCAGATCAAAGGTGGCGGTGCCAAGGTGAACGATAAGGGCGTGCAGGACGAGCGCGGCTCCCTCACGAAAGACGACGTGACCCCCGAAGGCGTGATCAAACTCTCCATCGGTAAGAAGAAGCACGTTCTCCTGAAGCCTGTTTGAGGGACCCTGCCCTAGTCCGCCTGCTCAACCGTTTTCGTAGTCCACATTTTCATGCATTTGGCAGAAATTAAATTATTGGAATGTGAAAAACCAACCAGGATCGCGCGGATTGGGATCGACGGATCACGTAACTCAGCGTCCCATAGCCTAGTGATTTCTTCTGCCGCGGTCTTTGCGTCCCAGCCTAGCTTAGCGTA
>JAJFGY010000238.1 GCA_021775935.1 Alphaproteobacteria bacterium | reverse complement strand
TGCGCACCATGGTGAAGTTGCCACATTCGCTGCAGGCTTCGCCCTCATAGCCCTTCATGCGCGCTTCTACTGCTGCTGACATGGTTCGCGAGACGGACGTGTTGCCCCCCCTGGTATGTCCAGAGCCGGCCTGGACACTTGTCGCCACAGCGATCTGCTCAGTGACCACCGGTTCCGTCGCCGTAGCCAGCATGGTTTCCGGTTCAGCGATGGCCGCAGCCGTGCTGCCTGCCCGCATGGTGGCTGCGCCACCGCGCACGACATAGAGGTCGCCAAGCTGAGTGTTTCGCGCAAAGCCAGGCGAGGCGATGGCAGTAGCGGGCATCGGTTTTGGCGGAAGCTTGCCTTCGTTTTCTCCCTCACCCATAGCGTCGGGCATCAGGTCTGCGGGGTCCACATGGCCCAGGTCGTGACGGCCGAGGTAAGAGACTGCCAGTTCCCTGAACACATAGTCGAGGATCGATGTTGCGTTTTTGATCGTGTCATTGCCCTGCACAAGCCCAGCGGGTTCGAACCGGGTGAACGTGAAGGCCTCCACATATTCTTCCAGCGGCACCCCATATTGCATGCCAAGAGAAATTGCGATGGCGAAATTGTTCATGAGGCTGCGGAACGCCGCTCCTTCTTTGTGCATATCGATGAAAATCTCACCGATCGTGCCGTCCTCATATTCCCCCGTGCGCAGATAGACTTTATGTCCACCCACAACGGCTTTCTGGGTATAGCCCTTGCGCCGGTCTGGCAGCTTCGCGCGTTCGCCGCGCTCACCATCCGCCATTGCGGCCCCGGCAATTGGGGCAGCTCCTGCAGCCTGAGCCTGTTCAATGGTCTTGGCGGCAAGCTTCCGCGCCAGCGATGCGGCTTGCGCGGCTGCTGGCTGTTCAATCAGTGTCGGTGCCGCGGCAACGGCCTCGTCAGCCATTTCCAGGTCAATATCATCATCATCCACCAGCTGCGCATTGAGCGGCTGGGAGAGCTTTGAGCCGTCCCGGTACAGCGCGTTGGCTTTCACGCCGAGCTTCCACGACAGCATGTAGCTTTCTTTGCAGTCTTCCACTGTGGCTGAGTTCGGCATGTTGATGGTTTTGGAAATAGCCCCTGAGATGAAGGGCTGTGCCGCCGCCATCATGCGAATGTGGCTTTCGACGGACAGGAAGCGTTTGCCCGTGCGACCGCAAGGGTTGGCACAGTCGAAAACGGGAAGGTGCGCCTCTGCGAGGCCAGGCGCACCCTCCAACGTCATCGCGCCACAAACATGCAAGTTTGCGGCATCAATTTCAGATGCACTGAAGCCAAGGGCTGCCAGCATATCGAAATCAATCTCTTCCATCTCTGATGCATCAAGACCAAGCACTTCCGTACAGAAAGCATCGCCCAGCGTGTATTGGTTGAAGGCAAAGCGAATGTCGAAGGCGGTTGCGAGGGCTTCTTCAATCGTCAGCAAGGCCTCAGATGTGAAGCCTTTGGCGCTCAACGTCTCATGGTTCACGCCTGGCGCCCCGTTCAACGTGCCGTGGCCCACCGCATAGCCGACAATTTCTTCGATCTGCTCTGGTTTGTAGCCGAGTGTGCGCAGCGCTTGCGGTACTGCGCGGTTGATGATCTTGAAATAGCCACCGCCCGCGAGCTTCTTGAATTTCACCAGGGCGAAGTCAGGCTCAATGCCCGTTGTGTCGCAATCCATGACCAGGCCGATGGTGCCCGTGGGCGCCACAACCGTCGATTGCGCATTCCGGTAGCCATATTTCTCGCCCATGCCGACAGCAAGGTCCCACGCAGCGCGGGCATGTTCTACAAGGTCCCCTTGTGGGCAGTGGACGGCATCCAGCGGCACCGGATTGGTGGAGAGTTTTTCATAAGCCGTCGCTTCCCCATGGGCGGCAGCGCGATGGTTGCGCATGACGCGCAGCATGTGCGGCTCGTTCTCGCCATAGCCGGGGAAGGCGCCCAACTCTTTCGCCATCTGGGCCGATGTGGCGTAAGAAACACCCGTCATGATGGCTGAGATGGCACCGCAGAGCGACCGCGCTTCCTTTGAGTCATAGCCAATGCCTTGTGACATCAGAAGGCCGCCAATATTGGCAAAGCCAAGACCCAGCGTGCGGTATTTGTAAGAGAGCTCTGCAATTTCTTTTGAGGGGAATTGCGCCATCAGGACGGAAATTTCGAGCACCACGGTCCAGAGCTTCGCGACATGCTCAAATGCCTCAACGTCAAAACGGCCCGATGCCTGACGGAACTGCATCAGGTTGATGGAGGCAAGGTTGCAGGCTGTGTTGTCCAGGAACATATATTCCGAGCACGGATTGCTGGCGCGGATCTCGCCGCTTTCCGGGCAGGTGTGCCAATCATTGATTGTGGTGTGATATTGAATGCCGGGATCAGCACTCTGCCAGGCAGCTTGGCCGATCTGATCCCACAATTCACGCGCGTTCAGCGTTTTTGCAATCGCGCTGTCGGTGCGATTGATCAGATGCCAGTCACCGTCAGACTCAACCGACTGCAGAAAGTCATCGGTGACACGCACTGTGTTGTTGGAATTCTGACCAGAGACCGTGAGATAGGCATCGGAATCCCAATCTGTGTCATAGGTGCGGAACTCAATTTCCTTAAAGCCCTGCTTCGCAAATTGAATGACCCGTTGAACATAGTTTTCAGGGATCATGGCTTCGCGCGCGGCAATGATGGCGCGGCGCAGAGCAGGGTTCTTTTTCGGGTCGAAGCAATCGCCTTCTGGACCTTCGCAATTTACGCAGGCCCGCATGACAGCGCTGAGGAACTTTTCGTTGATCTTGGAGCCGGTGACGAGGGCTGCGACCTTCTGCTCCTCAATCACTTTCCAATTGATGAAATGTTCAATGTCCGGATGGTCCACATCGACAACGACCATCTTGGCAGCGCGCCGCGTCGTGCCACCGGATTTGATCGCTCCGGCAGCTCGGTCCCCGATCTTGAGGAAAGACATGAGACCCGATGACTTGCCACCGCCTGAAAGGCCTTCATTCTCGCCGCGCAGGTGAGAGAAGTTCGACCCGGTGCCAGAACCGAACTTGAAGAGGCGGGCCTCGCGAACCCATAGGTCCATAATGCCGTTTTCATTCACCAGATCATCATCGACCCCCTGGATGAAGCAGGCGTGGGGTTGGGGGTGTTCGTAAGCGCTGTCACTTTCGGTCAGCTCCCCGCTTTCAAAGTCCACATAATGGTGACCTTGTGCAGGGCCGTTAATGCCATAGGCCCAGTTGAGGCCGGTGTTGAACCATTGAGGAGAGTTCGGCGCGGCGATTTGGGTCGCGAGCATAAAGCGCAGCTCATCGAAAAAGGCACGCGCGTCGGCTTCTGTGTCGAAATAGCCGCCTTTCCAGCCCCAATAGGTCCATGTTCCCGCGAGGCGGTCAAAAACCTGTCTGGCGTCCTTCTCAGGACCAAAGCGTTCGCCCTCGGGCAGGTCATCGATCTGTTTCTGGTCTGCTTCATGGGCCCAGAGCCAGGTTGGGATGCTCTCGTCTTTGACGGGGCGAAGGGCGGCGGGCACGCCGGCTTTGCGGAAATATTTCTGTGCCAGGATATCAGCGGCAACCTGGCTCCAGTCAGCCGGTACAGCGATGTCATCCAGCCGAAACACAATTGTGCCATCCGGATTCCGAATTTCGCTCGTTGTGGAGCGGAATTCGATGCCGTCATAAGGCGATTTGGCTTCGTCTGTGAAACACCGTTGTATGCGCATTTGGCCCCCAATAATTCTTCTGTTCTCAAACCGCCGTCACCGCTGACGAGGTTCCATATCCAGCTCCCAGATCAGATGCCTGTGTCCCAGCCCCAACGGCCCGTGAGAGGCAGTCGTCCCATGGTCCCGCACCCGTAATCCGCCAATTTCCAAGGGTTTTCCTCGGGTTAGCGCTTAAAGGGACCGACGGAGCCTGATCGCCACCACTTGTCCAGTTGGCACTAGATGCAGTGTCATGCACCTGAGCTGACACAAACTGTGGTGGTCTGGATGGGAGGCGTCAAGGACTTGTGTCGAACGGCTTACTGGCCTCGAAATATGCGCGCGGTCACACAACCGGGCGAAGCGACTCGCAGGGCAGAGCCGAATCGGGAGATCAAAACCAGACGCTGGTTACCAATCAGAAGGGTTTAGCGGTTACAAGAAAGAGGCAGAAACGCTGGGGCTCTTGGGTATGTATCCGACATGGCGCCGGTCTGTACGAGGGATTGATCTAACCAATGCAAGCCATTGCCGCAAAACACAGCAAAGCCTATGGGCAGGAACTCGCTACTCTCGATGTTTTAGTGGTGGACGATAACGCTCATATGCGCCGTCTTGTGCGCACGATCCTCGAAGCCTTTGACGTTCGCAAAATCCGTGAAGCGATAGACGGCACAGAAGCACTCTCAGAGATAGATCACCGTCAGCCGGACCTTGTCATCAGCGACTGGGAAATGAAGCCGATGGATGGGTGCTCCTTTCTGGAAGTGCTGCGCAAAGCCGACAATCAACCGGCGTGTTTTATTCCCGTCATCATGTTGACCGCTCATGGTCGTCCTCGATTGATCCGGAAGGCCTTCGATGCAGGCGCCAGCCAGTTTTTGGTGAAGCCCCTGACACCGGCAAACCTCCTGCACCGGGTCGACTGGATCCTTGCAGACAAGCGCCCCTTCTTTGAAGAGGACGGACAGATGCGTCAGCAATTGACTCTCAAGCTGCCCAAGGCGGCTGTCGCGGTGGCGGAGCAAAAAGTAGCTGCGGGCGACGCATGGGATCTGGACCTGTAGACCCCGTAGTTTTGAAACCAGGGCTTCAAGACCAGGGCTTTTAGATAGGGGTGTTCGTCCACCCTCTGGTTTCTCTCACAAGACCATTGGCAAACGTGAAGCGCGCGGCAACATCGGGCTCGTTTCTGAGAAGTTCTTCTGCTTGCGGCAGAGGCATCGCGT
>JAJFGY010000237.1 GCA_021775935.1 Alphaproteobacteria bacterium | reverse complement strand
CACCCTTTGTGGGCACACTCAAGCGCCTGACGCATGGTGTTCACATTGCCAATGCATTCAAAGGAATAGTCAGCACCACCGCCGGTGAGCTCCACAAGGTGACCCACGACATCACCCTTAATCTCCTTTGGATTGACGAAGTCCGTCATCCCAAAATTTTCACCCAGCGCTTTCCGGTCATTGTTGAGGTCCACGCCCACAATCTGCTTGGCACCCACCATGCGGGCACCCTGGATGACATTGAGGCCAATTCCCCCAAGGCCGAAGACCACAACCGTTGAGCCGGGCTCGACCTTGGCCGTATTGACGACAGCGCCAACGCCGGTCGTGACCCCGCACCCAATGTAACAAATCTTGTCGAAGGGAGCGTCTTTGCGGATTTTTGCGAGCGCAATTTCGGGCACGACGGAATAGTTCGCAAAAGTCGAGCAGCCCATATAGTGCAGCACTGGCTTGCCCTTAAAGGAAAAGCGGCTGGAGCCGTCGGGCATCAATCCCTGGCCCTGAGTTTCCCGGATCGACTGACAGAGGTTGGTTTTAGGATTGAGGCAATAGTCGCACTCACGGCACTCGGGCGTATAAAGCGGGATCACGTGATCCCCGACAGCGAGCGACGTCACACCGGGCCCAACTTCCACAACCACCCCTGCACCCTCGTGGCCCAAGATAGCGGGAAAGAGACCTTCTGGATCATCACCTGAAAGCGTGAAAGCGTCCGTATGGCAGATGCCTGTTGCTTTCATCTCTACCAGCACTTCGCCCGCGCGCGGGCCTTCCAACTGCACTGTTTCAATCTCAAGAGGTTTGCCCGCCTCAAAGGCTACCGCCGCACGCACGTCCATCTTGTCTCTCCACCAATTTCAAAATTCTATAGAGCCGCATCAAGTTTCGTCAGCCAGTCTTCAATACGCTTCTTATTGACCCCAAGGTCCGAATGTCCAACTGACGAGCGACTGTAAATCGCAAGCGTTGATGAGCCGTTCCCCAGATCAATCGCCTCAAAGGTGACAGTGTCGGGAAACCGCATCAGCGCAGAGCGCTGGACAAATTCCCGCTGCCCGTCATCAGCTTGTTTGCGTGTCACCCGCGGTTCGGCCAGCGCCACATCCGCAAACCTATCTTCAAGCCTTTGAGCATCAACATAATAGGTTTTCGCGGTCGCGTGAGGTTTTGCATTTTGACAAAACTCTTCAGGTGCAATGAGAAACTGATTGGGCTTCCGCGTCAGTTTGAATGTCTTGAAATCCATACGCTCTCTCCTTTGGGTTGAGGCTACACCCGTTCCAGCACCAGAAGCGAATAGTCTGCACTATCCCGTTCATCGCGCGGCTGTCGAACATTGCGCACCTCACGCCAGGCTGATCGATCCAGATCAGGGAAGGAAGTATCCCCCACCGGCGAAGCATGAACTTCTGTGAGATAGATCCGTGTTGCTTTGGGCAAGGTCGCTGCATAAATCTCAGCGCCGCCAAGGATCATGATCTCATCAACACCCAACTCGCTGCAAAGCACTTCCGCCCGTTCCAGGGCAGCGTCCACGCTGGTGAACACTTCACCGCCGGGCGCGTCATAGGTCGGGTCACGGGTTACCACCAGGTTAGGCCGCCCCGGCAACGGCCGACGCGGGAAACTCTCCCAGGTCTTCCGGCCCATAATGATCGGCTTTCCCATGGTCATGCGTTTTAGATATTGCAGATCACCGGACAGACGCCACGGCATGGCATTGTCTTTGCCAATCACCCCATTTTCCGCAATAGCCACAAAAAGACAGATATGCATGTCACACAGACGTTCGCTGTAAGAAAAGACCTATTAACGTTACCTATCACGCTCACTGACGGGTCCCAAAAACAAAATTCTGCGCCGCACGTCGACAACTGCCTGCAAATTCGATTGCAATATCGCCCGGTCACATTTGCAAAGTCTGTTACCAGCAATGCAACTTGATACGCCCCAGAAAAACGCCCTCAATCGTCTTAACACTTCACCTATGAAGGAACGACCAATGACCGTTTATGCTCTTGCCCAATTCACGATTCACAATCGCGAACAATATGAAAAATATGCCTCCGCCTTTTTACCCCACTTCGCTCAACACAAGGGCACAGCGCTCGTTTCCGACGAGCAGGTATCCGTCAAAGAAGGTACATGGGACAATACGAATGCCGTGCTTCTCTCATTTCCAGATGAGGCAGCCTTTGACGACTGGGCTCTCTCTGACGAATACCAGGAAATCGCAAGAGACCGCACGGCGGCGACAGAAGGCTCTGTCATACTTCTGCATGGGCTTCAGTAACAAAAAAACTCAAACCGCCACAGGCGCTGAGATATGCGGATGCGGGTCATAGCCCACCAGTTCGAAATCATCATAAGTGAAATCAAAGAGGCTCTTCACATCCGGATTGATCTTCATTGTCGGCAGGGGACGTGGTTCCCGCGAAAGCTGCAGGTCGGTCTGTTCCAGATGGTTGGAATAAAGATGCGCGTCGCCAAACGTATGAATAAACTCGCCCGCTTGGAGCCCCGTCACCTGCGCCATCATCTGCAGCAGAAGTGCGTAGGACGCGATATTAAATGGCACACCCAAAAATACGTCGGCGGAACGCTGGTAGAGCTGACAGGAAAGCCTGCCGTCAGCCACATAAAACTGGAACAGACAGTGACACGGCGGAAGTGCCATCTGGTCTACATCCGCCACGTTCCACGCAGAAACAATGAGCCGCCGTGAGTCGGGGTTGTTTTCGATCTGATGGATCAGGTTTTTGATCTGGTCAATGGCACCGCCATCTGGCGTCGGCCAGCTGCGCCACTGATGCCCATAGACAGGGCCAAGGTTACCCTTCTCATCAGCCCACTCATCCCAGATGCTCACCCCATTGGCTTTCAGATAAGCCACATTTGTGTCTCCAGCGATAAACCAGAGCAGCTCGTGAACGATGGATTTCAAATGCAGCTTTTTGGTGGTGACCATGGGAAAACCGTCGGCCAGATCAAAGCGCATCTGGTGGCCGAACACAGAGCGGGTGCCCGTGCCCGTCCGATCGGTCTTTTCAGCGCCTGTGTCACGGATCCGGCGCATCAGGTCATGATATTGCTGCATGTGGGTCTTTTCCTATTTCTTGACGCCACCTTATCAAAATCCGCGATTCGTACCACTCGCCATTGGTGCCACTTGATAGAACGCCCACCCTTCGATCTAATCAATCCAAACCCGAAATGGGGAAAATCTGGAGCATCTTGGGGAGGAAGCTCATGCGCCTGCAGGACAATTTCGAATATTACGCCCGTATCCACCCGGACGCTTTCTTTGCCCGCTGCGGCGATCGCACCCTGACCTATGCTGAGGCCAATGCCGAGGCCAATCGCCTTGCAAACCTGCTGATTTCTGAGGGTCTGGAGGTCGGGGATCGCTTTGCTTATCTCTCCAAAAACTCGCTGGAAATGTCGGTTCTCTACCATGCAGTAGGAAAAGCAGGCGCCGTACCCGTCCCCTTAAACTACCGCCTCGCCCCGGCAGAATGGGCCTACATCATCAATGACGCCGGTGCGAAACTGCTCTTTGCCCATAAGGACCTGGCAGGCGCCGTGGACACAGTTCGTCGAGAGCTGAAAACCGTCGGGACCTGCTTTGCCATAGACACCACGCCGCCAGCTGGCTGGGAGGACTACACCTCTGCGGTAGCCGCACAAAACGGTGAAAACATTCCTGACAGAGGTGTGACGTCCGACAGTGCCCTCTACCAGATGTATACGTCGGGCACGACGGGTCGCCCGAAAGGCGCGATACTGACCCACGGAAATATTCTGGCCAACCTGGAGCAAATGCGGAACGTCATCTCTGACCGCATGACAGTGGGTGACAAAATCCTGGTGGCGGCGCCGATGTACCATGCCGCCGGAACGATGGTGGGCTTGCACGGCATCCATTCTGGCGCCGGCGTCGTGATCCATGAAGATTTCGTGCCGGGGGATGTCGTCGATGCGCTTGCAAATGATGGCATTACAACAACGGTGCTCGTTCCCGCCATGATCCAGGCCTGCCTAGTCATGGTCCCGGATGTAAAGGAACGCGATTACTCATCTCTCAAAGCAATGATCTATGGCGCGTCACCGATTGCCGAGGAAACCTTGCGCGGTGCGATGGAAACCTTTGAGTGCGACTTCTATCAGGCATTCGGCATGACCGAGACCACCTCTTCCGTCGTCTATTTGAATGCAACCGACCACGTGCGCGCTCTAAAAGAAAAGCCGGAGCTTCTCCTCGCCGCAGGCCGTGCCATTCCGGGCACTCACATTCGTATTGTCGATGAAAACGACAAGGATGTCCCAACTGGCGATGTCGGCGAGATCATCTGCCGGGGCCCGCAAATCATGCAAGGCTATTGGAACATGGAAGAAGCAACAGCCGAAGCCCTGCGTGATGGGTGGATGCACACGGGTGATGCCGCCAGCATGGACGCAGAAGGCTATGTCTACATTCAGGACCGGATCAAAGACATGATCGTCTCAGGTGGGGAGAACGTCTATCCCCGCGAAGTAGAGAATGCGCTCTTCGAACACCCCGCTATTGTCGATGCCGCTGTCTTTGGGATTCCAGGCGCGAAGTTTGGAGAAGACGTGATGGCGACCGTCGTTCTTAAGGAAGGGGAGAGCCTGACGGAAGAAGAAGCCATCGACTTCTGCCGCACCAAACTGGGCGGCTATAAACTTCCACGCAAAGTCTCTTTCATGGACGAGCTGCCCCGCAATGCAAGCGGCAAGGTCCTGAAGAAGGACCTACGGGAGCCCTATTGGAAAGGCCACACTCGCAGGGTCTCGGGCTAATAGCATGGCGACCAAAACAATACTTGAGTTCTAAAAAGACTCAGCCTCCAATGGTCGCGGGGTACGAAACAATTGGGGGAATTGGGATGCTCAACAAACTTTCAGCAGAAGCTTTCGGTACATTTTGGTTGGTCTTGGGAGGGTGTGGTAGCGCCGTGCTGGCAGCGGCCTTTCCCGAAGTTGGCATTGGCTTGCTTGGTGTCTCTCTCGCCTTCGGCCTCACTGTCATGACCATGGCCTATGCGGTCGGTGGCATTTCGGGGGGGCACTTCAACCCCGCCGTTTCCGTGGGCCTCGCCGTCGCCGGTAAATTTGAGTGGAAAGATCTGGGACCTTATGTTGTGGCGCAAGTCGTTGGTGGCACGCTCGGCGCCCTGGTCCTCTATCTCATTCTCACGGGAAAAGCCGACTTCACGACAACCGGTGGCTTTGCCTCCAATGGCTTTGGCGAAAACTCTCCCGGCGGTTTTTCGATGACCTCCGCTCTGATCGCGGAAGTTGTGATGACGGCCTTTTTCCTGATCATCATTCTGGGATCGACAAGCAAGCTGGCGCCGGAGAATTTTGCGCCCATTGCCATCGGCATGGCCCTCACGTTGATCCATCTGATTTCCATTCCAGTGACCAACACTTCCGTTAACCCTGCGCGGTCAACCGCCGTGGCCTTCTTCGCGGACAACGGTGCGCTTGGACAATTGTGGTTGTTTTGGGTCGCACCGCTTATCGGTGCAGCGATTGGCGCGCTGATCTGGAAAACACTGCTTTCCAACGAAGAGTAACAGATAACAGGCCAAAAACACCGTGCCGGGCGTGACACTCTGCCCGGCACGTACACCTTTAATTCATTGGCTTATGCCCCTATATTAGTCCTGTCGGGAAACCGACTATGGCGATAAACGGATTTCGTAATAAACCATTCGGACCCGGGGGCGGTACCCGGCGCCTCCACCAAAAGCTCAAGACCTGGACATCAGGGAACTTGGGCTTTTCATGGGGGCGAAATAGGATCGACGAGGGTGTAAAGGATCTTCTTTTGCTCGGCATGGTTCCGCCGTTATCGGGCCGTTTGATAGTTGCAAATGACAACTACGCTGAGGCACGTCTAGCTGCGTAAGCGGTTCGACTGTTTCGAACTTAGTCCTGTGAGTTA
>JAJFGY010000236.1 GCA_021775935.1 Alphaproteobacteria bacterium | reverse complement strand
CCGACCATATGGCCGGTTTAAGCAAACGCCCCTTCGTGGCGAGAACTGCGCTTACGATACAAAGCAGGTATGCGGCTAGGGCGGGCATAGCGACACGCGTGTACAAACCATGCCGCGCAGTCACCTCCAGATGGTAATATTGATATGCACTCGCCGCGGCGGCAAGAATTCCCACCATCACCACCCAGAGAATCACAGCCTTCTGAGTGGTTTGGTCTACTCGCCGGTCATGCGCGCACCCCAGATCTTCAGGACCCACCGTCTTGTACTTCTGAGATTCCATAGGAAGTATGCACCTGGACACCGGTCTTTGAATTAGCTAGCAGTATGGCAACCACCGCTTACCAAAGACCTAACTCTTAAGGACTATGAAGTTCCAGAAGGCGCAGACGACGACCTCCTTGCAACGGGATGCCGGCTGTTTCAGAGTTGGTTAACCGGTTGCCTCCACACGAGGCATGGTTTTTGTCTCATCACCGATTGCGTTCGGTTGCTCGTCAACCGCTCTTGTGTCCAGCAGACCCGGAAGCCGGACACGGCAGCAGGTCCCTGTGCCAACGGCACTTTCGATCTCAAACTGTCCGCCAAGACCGCGAACCAATGTGCTGACAATGGAGAGGCCAAGTCCCGTGCCCCCCTCACCTGCACATCGCGCATCGCCGATTTGCACAAATGGTCTGAAGACGTCCTGCAGCTTATCTGCGGGAATGCCAATGCCGTTATCTTGCACTTCGATGCAATAACCTTTTGGACCATCTGTTTTGAGGACCAGCCAAACTTGTCCTCCCGTGGGGGTGAACTTCACGGCGTTGGTCAGGAGGTTCACCAATATCTGACTGAGCGCTTTTTCGTCCGTGTCAACACTGAACTCAAAACGCTGGTCCCAGTAACGCAGCAGCTGCACCTCTTTGGCTGCAGCGAGAACATCCACCATGCGCATGGCGCTGTCAGCAATCGGTGAGAGCACCTGTTCGGTCAGCTCAATGTCACAGCCTTCAGACTCGATCCGGGAGAACTCGAGAACCTGGCCGACAAGGCCCAGCATGTGCTCACCGCTATTGCGAATATCTTTCGCGTATTCCAGCCGCTTCTCATCTGTGCGTGCAATGCCTGCATCGCCCATTTCCAGAATTTGCGAAAACCCAATAATTGCATTCAGGGGCGTGCGCAGCTCGTGGCTCATCGACGCCAAGAATGCTTCGCGGGCGCGGGTGGCTTCTTCAGCCTTGTTCAAAGCGTGAATTGCCTTTTCCTGATCCTTTTCTGCCTGGCGGGCAGATTCTTCTGCTTTGACGGCGGCGGTCTTGAGAAGTATTTCGCTTTCTTCAAGCGCCTTGACCCGCGCAGATTCAACGGTGACCAAATCTCGATAGGTTGCCAATGCACTCAACAGCAGGAGTGTCGCTGCCTGAGAAAACACCGCCTGTACAAGCAAGGTCGTCTCTGCGTTCGCCGCAGGGTTCATCTGTCGGTAGATGAAATAGGCACATATCACAGCGAGCATCAGCCCAAAGAGAGACCCTGCAAGAACCAAAGCAGTGCGCCGCCCAAGTGTTGCGAATAAACAAACCTGCAACGGGATCATCCACATCGCGTTTTCGATGGCATAGAGATAGTCAGACGCAACAAAAAGACTAATCGCTGTCTGACTGAGCAGGTAGAGGCTCGCCATACAAAACACAGAGCCGACGAGGGGGCGGAGCAACCGTCCGCGCGTGACAAGCAAGATCACAACGCCGCCAAGGAAGTAGGCCGTCACAACAGCAACGACGAAGTCACTCTGGAACCGTTCCTTGCTCATAGTGGCCAGTGCGTAGAACTCAAAAACAGTTGCAGCACACGCAAGAATTGCGACCAGAACAACGGTCATAAAGATCGTCGCTGGCGCACCTTTTATCTGCTCTTTTTCCTGTTCCACGCAGCGTGCCTCCGACATGCACGGTAAAGCTTGTGTATTGCCGCCTCAGTATCTCTTTTAGAGTTTTCAAAACCGACAATTTTTATGGTTCACAAGACCTAAACACCGCGCAGGGCTTATTCGGCCGCATCCTTTAGGAGACCGGTGGTCTGACCAGGATTGCGCAGGATCTGGAGGGATAGGTTCGCACTCGTTCCCTTGCCCACGCTGCTCTCGAGCGTAAACGGTAACGCCATCGCATCGGCCAGCTCGGTAACGATTGCCAGACCCAGGCCTGTGCCTGTCTCACTGGCGAGGCTCGCATCGCCTAAGCGCACGAATGGCTGGAGAACCTCTTCAAGTTTCGCCTCCGGGATGCCCGTTCCCGTGTCGTTCACTGCGAACGTGACCTGACTGTCACTTTCTCTCGTCACCTTCAGGGTCACCAGGCCACCGGGATCCGTGAACTTAAGGGCGTTGCCCACCAGATTGAGGCCTATCTGGATCAGCCCCTGTCGATCAGCCTGAACCCATATTTCCTCATCGTCACAGCCCTCTATTTTGAGCTCGACGCCCTTTGCCCGCGCTGTACCCAATGACATGCGATGGACGAGGGAGACAATTTCTTCGAACTTTAAATGTGTGGGGCACAGATCAAACGTGCCTGAGCGAATTCTGGAATATTCTAACAGCTGATTAATGAGGCCCAGAACATGCTCACCACTTTGGTGAATGTCCGTTGCATAGCCACGATATTGCTCTACCGCATCGCTTCCCAGCGCATCAGACTTCATGATCTCTGAAAATCCGATGATGGCGTTGAGAGGCGTACGCAATTCATGGCTCATGGTTGCCAGGAATGTCTCACGCAATTTGATGGATTTTTCAGCTTCTTCGCGCGCAGTCTCAGATTCATTGCGGGCGCGGTCCGCATCATCCAACGCACGCTGCATCTCACTTGCATGTGCTTCCAACGCATCTGCCTGCGCATGAAACTTGATGGCAGCTTCCCGAAACATTGCAAACCCATCGAGCAGCACATACGCCACTATAAGAGCGAGGGAGAACAGGATCAGGTCTGCGCAACACGGTTGGGTAAACGGGTTGGCACCGACACGCAGCACATGGATAGAAATGAGCAGAAGCATAGACGCGGCGAAGGCGCCGCCGAGCAGTCGCGCAAACTGCCTGTCGAGGGTGAGGAATGGTATGATGAGCGTGACCACAATCCACGGCGCGTACCTGACAACCGTGTGGGGGGCATCAACAATGAATAGTAAGTTGGCCACCACGGTCAGCAGGTAAAGAGCGATGAGGCCGTAGATCATGCCGATCGTTATGCGGGTCGACGCGACAAGGCCAAGCCAAGAGGCGATGACCACAGCGGTGAGCAGCGACGCGATGAATGCAAAAGATACAAAATTTGTAAAGAGTGAAGGGACCAGGGATTGGCTGGATACGAAATCATAGGCCGCGGCAGAGACTGTTATCAGCCCTGCAAGGGTAATCGTACGGACAACGTCACGGGTGCCCCGATCGCGCTCAGCCTGCCACGCTGCTGACGTCGTACTCATGTTTCAACCCACCCGAACAGATGCCCGTTCTGGACACATGCTTAGACTTGCAGAAAGGCTTTAAGAAAAAGTGATGTCTCGCAGCGCCCCTAAGAACGGAGAGCTTCTTCCAGCACCCAATCGCGAAAAGCCGCCGCATCTGCGCGGAGCGGCTTCTTGGTCGAATGAACAACGTGATACGCAGTGCCAATTTTCAGGGTTAGTTTGAAGGGCCTGATTAGGCGTCCATCAGCCAACGCTGCCGCTGCCAAGGCCTCGTCGGCGAGCGCAACCCCCTGACCGGAGCTTGCTGCTTCCAAGGTGAGGTGGGCATCATCGAAAATCGGGCCTTTCAGTGGATCAACTTTGGTGGCGCCAGCTGCTTTAAGCCAGGCTGTCCAATCCTCCAACGTGTCTTCGTGGATGAGCGTATAAGCTGCCAGATCGTCCGGCTGCTTCAACTCTCTGGTTCTGGCCATTAGATCAGGGCTCACCACAGGAAAAGCGGCGGATCCCAGAAGCTTTTCGGCGATCAAATCCGGCCAGTCGCCGCGGCCATAGCGGATGGCCAGGTCCGCACCCCCGTCCTCAAAATCAACAAAGTCCGGTGTGGGGACGAGATGAAGCTGCACGCTTGGATGGGCGGCATAAAACCGGTCGAGACGAAGGACCAGCCAGCGGGCAGCAAACGCTGGTTCGACACTGACAAGCACAGGTCCATGGGCGTCTGCCGTGTTGGCCGCCAGGGTCGCTTCAACTGCCTCCGCCATCCCATCCAATGCCCTCGTCAGGGGTGGGGCGAGGACTTCTCCCGCAGGCGTCAGCGCCACCCTGCGGGCCGTTCGAACAAACAGAGCCTCGCCGAACCACGCCTCCAACCCCCTGATCTGATGGCTGACAGCGGAATGGGTGACCGCCAGCTCATCGGCAGCGCGGCTAAAGCTGCCATGACGCGCTGCCGCCTCAAAGGCGCGCAGCATGGAGAGCGGAGGGAGATGACGGGGGTTCATAGATGAATTTAACTCACATGTTTGATGAGAAAAGATCGTTTGTTTCTCACCAAGTTGCACCATAAATAGACGCTTAGGAGGAGCATAGAGATTTAGCGTGTGGAGAAAAAGATGAATATTTTTCGTGGATATACAGATGGCCTGGCGTCCAGCTACAGCATTGCGACCTGCCAGTCCCGAACGTTTGCCCGGCCAAAAACCCCAGAACCGGAGTCCCCTAAGCCTGCTCGAGGGTCTTTTGTGAAGGCGCTGCAAGCCGTTCTGCGGGTCGTTTCCAAACGGCGGGGCAGGGCATCTGCCCCGTCCAGTCTCTCCTCAACAATGTCTAGGGCATTTAACCCGTTTGCCCAGCCTGCGAGCCCTCATTTGTCCTGAGACAATGGGTTATGGCTCCGTGACCCGGCGCAGTGTCAGGTTCACCCGTCCCGCATTGGCCGGAAACTCGGCCTTCGCCAGAAGCGTTGAACTTCCCGGTAGGATCCGATCAACCCCATGAAAACGCAGCCTTGAGGGGCCTGCGAGCATCATCACATCGCCTGATGCTAGCTTAAAGCTCTGGGTGCTGCCTTTGCGTTCCACCCCGCCCAGCCTGAAAACGGCTGTATCTCCCAAAGAAATGGAGAGAACGGGCGCATCCAACGGCTTTTCGTCCCTGTCTTGATGGAGACCCATTTTGGCGCCGGCGCTGTAATAGTTCAGCAGACAGGCCTCAGGTGGGGCTTGGTATCCGGTGAGATCTGTCCAGAGATGTAACAAGCTGTCTGGAATACGCGGCCACGCTCTACCGGTTACGGGATGCACTGCGTCGTACCGGTAGCCATTTTTGTCGGAAACCCAGCCCAGCGTCCCCAAATTTGTCATAGACGCAGAGAAGGGCCGCCCGGACTTTGGCATGGTGGGCACATAGAGCGGTGCTGTCTCAATTAACCCGCACAATTCCGCCAATAATGCGTCTTGTGCGCTCCGTGACAAGAGATCTGGCCAGACACTTGTCCCCGGCGCAGGCTCCAGGCAGGTTGCCGATCCTGGGTCACCAGCCCGTTGCTTTTCGGAGGTTTGGTCCACAGCGCTCATTTTGTTGGCATTACTTGGGTTAATAGTTGCACAGGGTCTCTCATCCCGTTATTCAACCGCATCCCGCGACGGGTAGCCATTTTGAGGAAATCACCGGGCTGATCTGGCGCAGGTGGCCTTGCGACATGCATGAGCCAAACATATATATCTCCCAATCGGTTGCGACCGTTTTTAACCTGTTCACCCCATAGGGGGTCAGAGGTTTCCGGGCAGAGCGGCAAAGGTCCTCAGGATCGCGTCATTCTGCTTCAACCATTGGGCGCTGAATTTCAGGCCCGTCTGGCCTGCCGCAAGTCATAAAGAGGAAGACAATGGGTAAAGTTATTGGCATTGACCTCGGCACGACGAATTCGTGTGTCGCGGTAATGGAGGGCACACAGCCCAAAGTTATTGAGAATGCAGAAGGCGTGCGCACCACGCCGTCCATGGTGGCCTTTGCAGAAGACAATGAGAAACTTGTCGGCCAACCAGCCAAACGCCAGGCTGTCACCAACCCGTCAAACACGCTGCATGCGATCAAGCGCCTGATTGGCCGTTCGTTCGACGATCCCATGACCCAAAAAGATAAGGGCATGGTGCCGTACGAAATTGTCAAGGCAGACAATGGCGATGCATGGGTCGAAGCGCGCGGCGAGCAATATTCTCCGCAGCAGGTTTCTGCTTTCATTTTGCAGAAGATGAAAGAGACAGCCGAGACGTTTACGGGCGAGCCGGTTACCCAGGCGGTGATCACGGTTCCCGCTTACTTTAATGACGCGCAGCGCCAGGCAACTAAAGATGCTGGCAAAATCGCCGGTCTTGAGGTGCTCCGCATCATCAATGAGCCAACAGCAGCTGCGCTTGCCTACGGTCTCGACAAATCCGAAGCCGGCACGATTGCTGTGTATGACCTAGGCGGCGGCACGTTCGATGTGTCCGTGCTCGAAATTGGCGACGGCGTTTTCGAAGTTAAATCCACCAATGGGGATACGTTCCTGGGTGGTGAAGATTTTGACATGCGCATCATCGAGTATTTAGCCGAAGAGTTCCAAAAGGAACAGGGTATTGATCTGCGTTCTGACAAGCTTGCATTACAACGCCTGAAGGAAGCGGCTGAGAAAGCCAAGATCGAACTCTCCTCTGGTGCTCAAACAGAAGTGAACCTGCCGTTTATTA
Source organism: Alphaproteobacteria bacterium (assembly GCA_021775935.1). Lineage (GTDB taxonomy): Bacteria > Pseudomonadota > Alphaproteobacteria > Parvibaculales > Parvibaculaceae > Mf105b01. The sequence goes on along the minus strand of JAJFGY010000236.1, from coordinate 3,316 downwards.
CTGCAGACGCCTCTGGCCCAAAGCATCTGACCTTGAAGCTCACCCGTGCGAAGCTCGAAGCGCTGGTTGACGATCTGGTACAGCGTACAATCGAACCTTGTAAGAAGGCGCTTCAGGACGCAGGCCTTAGCGCCAGCGACATTAGCGAAGTTGTCCTCGTTGGTGGCATGACGCGCATGCCAAAAGTGCAAGAAGCTGTGAAGAACTTCTTTGGCAAAGAACCGCATCAGGGTGTGAACCCGGATGAAGTTGTTGCCATGGGTGCGGCTATTCAGGCTGGTGTGTTGCAGGGCGACGTGAAAGACGTTCTGCTTCTCGACGTCACACCCTTGTCGCTGGGCATCGAAACGCTGGGTGGTGTTTTCACCCGGTTGATCGAGCGCAACACGACGATCCCAACAAAGAAGGCGCAGACTTTCTCCACCGCCGAAGACAATCAGTCCGCTGTGACGATCCGTGTCTTCCAGGGTGAACGGGAAATGGCGGCCGACAATAAGATCTTGGGTCAGTTTGACCTTGTTGGAATTCCCGGCGCGCCGCGCGGCATTCCGCAGATCGAAGTTGCCTTTGACATCGACGCGAACGGCATCGTGTCAGTCAACGCTAAGGACAAAGCGACCGGCAAGGAACAGTCGATCCGTATTCAAGCCTCTGGCGGTCTCTCAGACAATGAGATCGACGATATGGTGAAGGATGCAGAGGCCAATGCGGAAGACGATAAGAAACGTCGCGAGTCCGTTGAAGCCAAGAACCAGGCGGAAGCCATGGTGCATGCTACCGAAAAGACGCTTGAAGATGCCGGTGACAAAGTCAGCGATGAAGTGAAGGCACCTGTTGCCGATGCGATTGCTGAGTTGAAAACGGCTCTTGAAGGCGATGACGTTGAGGCGATCAACGCGAAAGCTCAGGCTCTGACGGAGGTTTCCCTCAAGCTTGGTGAAGAGCTTTACAAAGCCGGCGTTGCGACAGCAGATGCTGACGACGCCGAAGGCGACGCACAGTCTGACGACGGTAAGGCTCAGGATGATGTGGTCGACGCCGACTTCGAAGAAGTCGACGATGACGACAAGAAAAAAGACGCATCCTAATCCCACTTTCAAGTGGGTGTGAGCCTATGACATCCCTTTTCCTGATCGGCAATACTGATATTGCCGGTCGGGGCCTGGGGGTCGGAAAGGACCTGAAGTCCCGTGTCTAAGCCTGATTTTTATACGCTGCTTGGTGTTGATCGTTCCGCAAGTGGGGACGAGCTCAAAAAAGCCTATCGCAAACTCGCGATGAAATATCACCCGGACAAAAACCCGGGCGATGATGCTGCTGAGCAAAAGTTCAAAGAAATTTCCGAAGCCTATGAGGTCCTGAAAGACGACCAGCAACGGGCGGCCTATGATCAGTATGGTCACGCTGCCTTTGAGGGCGGCATGGGCGGCGGCGGACATCCTGGTGGCATGGGCGGTGGCTCCATGTCTGATATTTTTGATGATCTGTTCGGCGAATTTATGGGCGGACGCAGAGGTCCGCGCAGCGATGGGGGTCGCACCCGCGGCCAGGACCTGCGCTACAATATGCAGATCACGCTTGAAGAAGCGTTTGAAGGCAAAAAGGCCCAAATTCGCGTTCCAAGTTCTGTGACCTGCGAAACATGTACGGGCTCTGGCGCGACACCGGGCTCGCAGCCGGTCAAATGCAATACCTGTGGCGGTAATGGGCGCGTGCGCGCCGCACAAGGTTTCATCTCGGTAGAACGCACCTGCCCTGCGTGCCATGGCCGCGGTCAGGTGATCGAAAACCCTTGTTCAGATTGTCATGGACAGGGGCGCGTTCAGAAAGAGCGCACGCTTTCTGTCACCATCCCGCAAGGGGTGGAAGAAGGCACACGCATTCGCCTGGCAGGTGAAGGCGAAGCCGGGATGCGCGGTGGCCCCGCAGGTGACCTTTATATTTTCCTCTCGCTTGAACCGCATAAATTGTTTGAGCGCGATGGCACCGAACTTTTCTGCGATGTGCCCGTCTCCCTGACAATCGCTGCCCTTGGCGGCGAGATTGAAGTTCCCACCGTTGGTGGTGGAAAAGTGAAGGTCAAAGTTCCTGAGGGAACACAGACCGGCAAGCAGTTCCGGGTGCGCGGCAAAGGCATGCCAGGGCTTCATGCGCGCCGCCACGGGGATCTCTACATTCAAATCCATGTGGAAACACCTGTCGGCCTCACCAAAGCTCAAAAGGACCTTCTCAAAAAGTTCGACGAGGCATCGTCTGAGAAGACAAACCCGGAGAGCACGGGCTTTTTCGACAAGGTGAAAGAGTTTTTCAACGACACGCCTGAGTGAGCACTTTCTGGTTTAAACATTGGCCAGAAAATGATACCTAAGTTTCACCTTTATTAGTAATTATGTAATTTATTTGACTCACAGGCTGAGTTTTGTATATATCCCCGCTCCGAATCACTTGTGTTTAGCTATCTAAATGGCAAACTTTGAAGCGGTGATTCGCGCTCTTGAGGTATTTCATGCTGGACAAAGAAACCGCACTTGATCGCATTTTCGCCGCTTTGGGGGATAAAGTGCATCGTACAGATACAGAACGGTCTGATTTACCTGTCCGTCTTGTTCATGATGATCTGATTCCAGTCAGCGGCAGTGTGATTATTGGAACAAAACGGATTATTTCACGCTCTGCTGTTAATCAAATGCTTGATAAAGAGCTAAAACTGTAGTTTTTTGCCTTTATGGCATTAGACGAAGAACAGAAATCGCAAAGAAATTCCAGAATAGAGCAGTTATTGCTCAACGATTTTCATGGCGACTTTCAAGATTACTACTCCATAGTTATTGCTACCTGCGGATTACATCCGGAGCAGCTCAACAATGAGCTTCGCAATATGCTGACTCATGTCGCACGCGCGCTCGCTGCTGATTCAATGAACGAATGGGAAAGCCAAATACAGCAAGCTGAAAATCATCTAGAGCGGGCAAGTCGAGATTGCGTAAAGCTAGCCAACCTACAGATTTTTAAAGAACTAAAGCGCGACAGCTTTTACATTCAGATGCGTGACGGGACTGGCGCATTGGGAGTCAGACGACGACTCATTGATATTGAAGATAGACTGAAGGCCGCTCGACGCATCGAACTAAGTGGAGAGGACGCAACCCTAGAGAGCTTACTAGATATAAACGTTATGCTGCAGGAGCTCCGTGCCGAATGTGAAAAAGTCTTTGTCAGTCCAGGGTGGAATCTTAGCCGAATTGGGCGTTTTAAGTTGTGGTTGAGTTTTAACTGGCAAAGCACAGCTACAGGTGTGTTGATCGGGCTGTTGACT
>JAJFGY010000235.1 GCA_021775935.1 Alphaproteobacteria bacterium | reverse complement strand
CTGGACGCGAGCCCTTGCGGGGGCACCGCGCGAGCGCTAGGAAAAGGGATCGGGTTTGAACAGGGAGACGCCACGGGAGACCGGTAAGGCGTAGAGAGCATGGCCAAAGAGCTACATCACTTTATCAATGGCGCCAAGGTCGCTGGCACAAGCGGTCGCACGCTTGGTGTTTTCAATCCGAACACAGGCGAGGTGACCGCACATACGCCGCTGGCGAGTGCAGACGAAGTGCGCGCGGGTATCGCCTCTTCAGCTGCGGCATTCCCTGGCTGGGCAGCTACCAACCCGCAGCGTCGCGCGCGGGTGATGTTTGAGTTTAAGCGCCTGCTTGAAGACAATATGGATGAGCTTGCAGAAATGCTCTCTTCTGAACATGGCAAGGTGATTGCCGACAGTAAGGGGGATGTTCAACGTGGGCTGGAAGTGATCGAGTTCGCTTGCGGTATTCCTCATCTCCAGAAAGGCGAATTCACCGAAGGAGCCGGTCCCGATATTGACATGTATTCGATGCGCCAGCCTCTGGGTGTGTGTGCTGGCATTACACCGTTCAATTTTCCGGCGATGATCCCGATGTGGATGTTTGGTGTGGCGATTGCGTGTGGCAATACGTTTGTTTGTAAGCCCTCTGAAAAAGACCCGAGCGTGCCTCTGCGTTTGGCTGAACTTTTCATGGAAGCAGGCGCGCCAGCCGGTGTGCTCAACGTTGTGAACGGCGACAAGGAAGCTGTCGACACGCTGCTGACGGACCCGCAGGTTGAGGCGATCAGCTTTGTCGGGTCCTCGACAATTGCAGAATATATCTACGCAACCGGTGCTGCCCATGGCAAACGTGTTCAGGCAATGGGGGGCGCAAAGAACCACGCCATCATCATGCCAGACGCAGACCTTGACCGGGTCGTCGACGATCTCATTGGCGCGGGCTATGGCTCTGCTGGCGAGCGATGTATGGCGCTTTCTGTTGCCGTGCCTGTGGGCAAGGAAACGGGCGACCGGCTCATCGAGAAGCTTATCCCCCGTGTTGAAAGCCTGAAGGTGGGTCTCTCAACTGACACTGACGCCGACTATGGCCCGATGGTTACCGCCGAGCAGCGCGACAAAGTTGCCGGGTGGATCGATCGGGGTGTCGAGCAGGGCGCGGACCTCTTGGTTGATGGTCGCGGCTTTGAGCTGCAGGGCTATGAGGATGGCTTTTTCATTGGTGGCTCGCTTTTTGATAATGTGACGCCGGATATGGATATCTGGAAGGAAGAGATTTTCGGACCTGTCCTCTCTGTTGTCCGCGCCGACACATTTGAAGAAGCTGCTGAACTTCCAAGTGCGCATCAGTATGGGAATGGTGTTGCGATCTTCACCCGTGACGGGGATGCGGCGCGCAGTTTCGCGTCGAAAGTAAATGTGGGCATGGTGGGCATTAATGTGCCGATCCCCGTACCGCTGGCTTATCACTCATTTGGTGGCTGGAAACGCTCTGCCTTTGGCGACACAAACCAACACGGCACAGAAGGCGTGAAGTTCTATACTAAAGTGAAGACGGTTACGTCGCGCTGGCCAACAGGCGTGAAAGAAGGTTCGAGCTTTGTCATCCCAACGATGAAGTAGCGCTAAGGACACATGTGGAAGCTAATCTTTCGAATTGGCTCTATGAGTTTGACGGGAGTGCCCCTACATAAGGAGCACTCCCTTTTTCTATCGTGGTAGCCCATGTCCGACACACAGATTGATCTTGATGCCTATTTCGCCCGCATTGGCTATGAGGGGTCGCGTGAGCCGACGCTTGAGACCCTCACGGCTATTCAGTTTGCCCATGCCACCTCAATCCCGTTTGAAAACCTGAGCATTCTGTTTGGACAAGGTGTGCAGCTGGACCTGACGACGCTGCAGGACAAGATCGTCGGTCAGTGTCGCGGTGGTTATTGCTTTGAGCAGAACGGATTGGCGCTTGCTGTGCTCAAACAGTTGGGCTTTAAAGCGACTGGTTTGATCGGCCGGGTACGCTGGATGGTGGCAGATGATGTAGCCGCGCCGCTTACCCATATGCTGATCTGCGTTGATTTTGACGATGGGGCTTACATTTACGATGGGGGCTTTGGCGGCATTCGTCTGACAGGCGTGTTGCGTCTTGAGCCTGACCTTGTTCAAAAGACCTGCCATGAAGACCATCGGATTGTGCGTGATGGTGAGAGCTATTCGATCCAGGCAAATCTCGGCTTGGGCGACGGGGCTGACAGATGGGCGAGTGTCGTTGAGTTCACCCTGACGCCGCAATCGCCCGTCGATTACGATCTATCGAGTTGGTACACATCAACCCACCCGGAATCGCTGTTCACGAACAACCTGATCGTTGAACGTCCCTCGGCAGAAGCGCGCCGCATGATCTTTAACAACATGCTCATTGAACGAAAGCGTGGTGAAGATCAGACCATGCATGAGATTGCAACTCTTGATGAGATGGTTGCATTGCTGGATAAGCATTTCGGGCTGCCGGTTGAAACTGATGAACAGCGTAAAGCGTTGGAGCCATTTCTTGTGCCCGCGCCCTCTGTGTAAACGTCCGAATGTGGCGAGCATGTCTGAACGTGTGTCGTTATTCGTCAACATGGATTTAGCGATAAGCAGGTGACAGCATGACCCAAGAAGCCACTACACAAAAAGAGCGGGCAGAGAAACTGAAAGCGCTCCACGAACGGGAGACGCCCTTTGTCATTCCTAACCCTTATGACCGAGGAACGGCGCGTTTGCTCGAGGGGCTTGGGTTTGAGGCGCTTGCGTCTTCGAGTGCCGGGTATGCTTATTCCATTGGAACTCTCGACAATCGCGTCGGTCGGGATGTGATGCTCGCCCATATTGCCGACATTGTTGAGGCGACATCACTGCCTGTGAATGCTGATCTTGAAAACGGCTGGGGCGATGCACCCGAAGATGTGTCAGAGACAATCAGGCTTGGTTTGGCGGCAGGGCTCGCCGGGGGTTCCATCGAAGATATGGCGCCAGACCGTACTCTTTATGCGCTGGAGGTGGCGAGGGCCCGGATCGAAGCAGCGGCTGAGGTCGCGCATGGTGGGGATGTCCCTTTTGTCCTGACGGCGCGGGCCGAGAACTATCTTGTTGGTGATCGGAACCTTGGGGGTGTGATCGAACGCCTGCAGGCTTATCAAGAAGCGGGTGCCGATGTGCTCTATGCGCCAGGTCTTACCGACATTGGGGAGATCACCGAACTTGTACGGTCCGTTGATCGGCCGGTGAATGTGCTCGCAGGATTACCCGGCCACAATCTGACTGTGGATCAGTTGGGTACAGCGGGCGTGAAGCGGATCAGCACGGGCAGCGCGCTTGCGGTCGCCGCCCTTGGCAGCTTCATCAAAGCCGCCAAAGAAATGCGGGATCGGGGAAGCTTTACCTTTACCAATGACGATCCGCCCTATGGGGACCTAACGACGCTCCTTGGCTAACTCTCTTTCAACCGGGATGGCGTTTCTCTTGGGTCGAAGAGCCATTTTCTTTAGATCGTTGCCTCCAGGCTGATGTCGTTCAGGTGAGCAAAGAGCAGCACGTGGCCCAAGAGATCTGCAGCCTCATCAGACATGTCCTGGTGCAGTTCGTTCTCTGAGCGTCCCTTGCGCCTGCCAGGGCCGGCCCATTTCATCCAGATTTGGGTGAGTCCGCCAAGTTCTTCCTGCATTTTGAGGGCACACCACTCGCTGGAGCGATTGATTGCATTGTTGGCTGCATATTTTTGCGATGCCTGTTCAAATTGGGCTGCGGGGGATATGAGTGAGGTTATGGCTTTTGCTCCTTTGGCACTCAAAGCGAGCAGGGGCGGTATGTTCTTGAAATGTTCTTTTTCGGATTTGCTTTCCCTTGATGACTGACGGCCCGGTTCAGAATTATCGCGCTCTAACAGATGGTGGCGAGATCGCGCATGATCCGGCTCAGGAACGGGCTGTGCGCCATCTTCAGCGGTTGTATGACGCTATTGCCGGGTGGCGCCCTGGGCAAAAAACGGGGCGCTTGCGGTTCTTGGGTTTGGGCCAACCGGTTAGTCCTCCGGAGGGGATTTATCTTTGGGGCGACGTTGGCCGCGGCAAATCCATGTTGATGGATATGTTTTTTGAAACAGCCCCTGTTGCCCGCAAGCGCCGCGTTCATTTTCATGAGTTTATGGCGGAAACCCACGAGCGGATTTTTGCGTGGCGACAGAGGGAGAAATCCGGTCAGGTGAAAGGGGACGATCCCATCGTTCCGGTTGCCTCTGACATTGCCAGGGAAGCGACGCTGCTGTGCTTTGATGAGTTTCAGGTTCACGATATCGCTGATGCGTCCATTCTGGGTCGGCTTTTCACACATCTTTTTGAGCTGGGTGTTGTTGTGGTGGCGACATCCAACAGAGCACCGTCCGGTCTTTATGAGGGCGGGCTGAACCGGCACCGGTTTCTTCCTTTCATTGACCTGGTTGAGCAGGCCATGGAAGTCGTCCCGCTGGATAGCGATACCGATTACCGGTTGGACCGAATGAATGGGATGGCTGTCTATTACACGCCGCTCGATATGGGGTCTGATGCCAGGATGGATGCGTGCTTTGAGGCACTCACAAACAATTTGAAGCCTAAGTCGCGAACGCTTGCGGTTAAAGGACGTGCCGTTGAGGTGCCGCGCGCTATTCATGATGTGGCACGTTTTGGATTTGCAGATCTTTGCGCCAAGCCACTAGGCGCTGCCGATTACCTGAAAATCGCAGATTGTTTTCAGACTGTCTTTATTGACCATGTACCGGAGCTGAGTGCTGGTAATCGAAATGAAGCAAAGCGGTTCGTGACGCTGATAGATGCGCTGTATGAACGCAAGGTGCGCCTGGTCCTCTCTGCAGCTGTTGAACCGCAGGCACTCTACAAAAGCGGCGATGGAAGTTTTGAGTTCGAACGCACGGTGTCGCGGCTGATGGAGATGCAGAGTGCAGACTATCTAGACGCTCACGATAGCTAACAGATCTCCTGCGCTTCGGTTCTATGGGCAACGGGTTCAATGGTTCCCTTGTCCCCTCGCAACCCTGCATCCTCTTTGCCATATTCATGCTAACTGTATGGGAGAGAGACGGTGGCAGATTCAACGCTCCAAAGATCATCGACAAATGGAGCCTGGCGGCTTGCGCGACAGGTTGGGCTAGGCCTCCTGGGGTTTCTATTGCTCATTATTGTGGGGGGTATGGCTTTTCAACGCATCGGTGAAATGCGTGATCAGTCTCTCTACCGCGCGCCCGGTGAACTTTACGATGTGGGCGATGTTTTTCTTCACATGGTGTGTCGTGGCGACGGTGCTCAGACTGTCGTGTTTTCTTCAGGCATGGGCAATCCGGCTTCGAGCTGGCGTCCGCTTGAACGATCGCTGGAACCTGATTTCCGCGTGTGTTCCTACGACCGTGATGGATTGGGGTGGAGCGAAGATAGTGGTGGGGCCCGTGATGCCGCTATTGCCAGCGACAGGCTTGCCCGACTGCTTGATGTAGCATCAATCACAGAGCCTGTTATTTTGATAGGGCATTCCTATGGTGGTGTGGTGGCACGGGTTTTTGCAATGGACCATCCGGCGCGGGTGGGCGCACTTGTCTTACTCGACTCGAGCCACGAAGATATGGGGGAGCGCTTTCCGCCCTTCGCACAGGAAGAGTTTAAGGCCCTGCTGGATGGATTTCAGCTGGCACCCTGGCTGAACATGTTTGGCGTGCCGCGCGCCTTTGATCTTTTCGCACCTGCTATTGACGGTCTTGAGGGGCAGGATCATGCACAATCGCTGGCGCTGTTGAACTCGATTTCTCATATGCGCGGTACAGCAGAAGAAGCGAGGGGCTGGGAGCAGACAGCTGTTGCAGGCCGCCGTGTTGCTGAGCGTGGCCTTGGAGATCTCCCGCTTGACGTTTTCGTGGCCGGTGATTGGCCAGACGAGATGTTGCCAAGTTGGACAGTGATGCAGACAGAGCTCTCGCAACTCTCCACCAAGGGGCGGTATCATTTTGTGGAAGACGCCAACCACCCTCAGATCGGCATGGATGCCCGGTATGTCCCTCTCGTTGCGGCTGTCGTGCGTGAGCACGCGCAATTCCTGTCAGGAAAATAGGTACCCAGTGGAACGGACAACAAAAAAGGCGGCCCAGGGAGCCGCCTTTTTTCAGATCGATTTTCGAAATATCAATTCGTGACGGGCTTTGGAACGATGACTGTCCCGTCTGTTCGAGTTCCCGGAAGGGCCTGTGGCTCGGCGCTGGCAACCTGACGGTTGACGCCTGCCTTGGCAGTACGGGTGCCGTCGCGGTGCGTCGTGAGTTCATAGGACCAAGATTGCCCGTAGGATGCTTGCAGCATACCGAATGAAATCGGTTGGCGGGTTTGACCTTCTGGTTGGGCCTGCGCTGTTTCCAGAGCAAACCGATTGCGCGCAACGCCGCGGTCAATAGGAGCAAAGCCAAGCGCAATCAGATCAGCTTCCAGTGCCTGCTTGTCGCGTGCGTCGACTTTCGCCACTGCGGTATTTGTGTCGGTGCCGAAAAGTGCAGCAACACCTTCGAAATCATCTTCCGTCGCCGTGTCGTCATGGTCGACGCAGAAATCACGGTCTGAGCGCAGCATTGACTCCAGTATGCGGCAATCCTGGCCGGTTGCTGCAGACAGCGCATGTTCGGTCAGATCCTGACCCGACATGAAGGTCGATACCAAGCCTGCGATTGATGCAATTTCACCAATGGTAAGTGCCCCGATGATAGGCGATGCGCAACCTGACAACATCAGACCGGCTGCGAGCGTGGCGGCAATACCGGTTTTCCGGACACCGCGCTTTTTACCCGTTTGTGTGTGGACTTGTTGGCCCTGCATGAGTTGGTGTGTCGCCAACTCACGCGTATGCGTTTCTAACCCCTTTGGCATTTCTGCCTACCCCACTTACTCACGCAACTGAACCAAACTGGGCGCCTCTTAGTCCCATTTTGTCGTCTTGTTGGCCTTCTGCCCAGTTGCTACTCCGCATCCTGTTAAAAGCGGTTACTCAACACGCTCTTCAGATCAATCTTCTGCAGTTGGTCTGCCGAATTCTTCCCCGATTGATCCCGCTCGGTCGCCCGAACCCTATTAGATTGCTCCTTCATACTGAGTGAGTCAAATGTTGGAACTTGGTTTGATTAACGCTCAAATCTGCGAGAAATACCGGTCTAATGCGCCTTTTTCTGTGCTGGATTTGCGTCGGAAGGCGGACGGTTTCTTCTTTCCCTTGCACCGATCATTGCCCCCACCCGAGATTCACGCTACTAGGCTCCCCAATAACTCGTTTTCTTAACTTTAAAGGCGGCGCTTTTGCAGCGTTCGCCCATGCGACATCCCGGAGGCATCAAACATGGCGCGCAAAAAAATCGCCCTTATCGGAGGCGGCCAGATCGGCGGAACGCTGGCACATTTGGCTGGACTTAAAGAGCTCGGTGACGTGGTCATTTTTGACATTGTCGATGGCGTTCCTCAGGGGAAAGCTTTGGACCTTGCTGAAAGCTCCCCTGTTGATGGCTTTGATGCCGCGTTGAAGGGGACAAGCTCCTACCGCGACATCAAAGGTGCCGATGTGGTGATTGTTACCGCTGGTGTGCCCCGCAAGCCCGGCATGAGCCGCGATGACCTTCTGGGCATTAATCTCAAGGTTATGCAGCAGGTCGGTGAAGGCATTGGCAAACATGCGCCAAACGCGTTTGTCATCTGCATCACCAACCCGCTTGACGCGATGGTATGGGCCCTTCGCCAGTTCTCTGGCATGCCTGCAAACAAAGTCGTGGGCATGGCCGGTGTTCTTGACTCCGCACGCTTCCAGTATTTCCTGTCAGAAGAATTCAACGTTTCTGTCAAAGACGTCAACGCATTCGTTCTTGGGGGCCATGGCGATACAATGGTGCCGCTGCCGCGCTATTCAACGGTTGCCGGTATCCCGCTCCCAGATCTGGTGAAGATGGGTTGGACGACAAAAGAGAAGCTTGACGAGATCATTCAGCGCACCCGCGATGGTGGTGCTGAGATCGTTGGTCTGCTGAAGACCGGCTCAGCCTATTACGCACCGGCGGCGTCTGCGATTGCAATGGCAGAAAGCTATTTGAAAGACCAGAAGCGGGTTCTCCCGTGTGCAGCCCACCTTAACGGCGAGTTTGGCCTGAAAGACATGTATGTCGGCGTTCCAACAGTGATCGGCGAAGGCGGGATCGAACGTATTGTCGAGATCAAGCTCAATGCGACTGAGAAAAAGCAGTTCGACAAGTCTGTGGGCGCTGTAAAGGGCCTCGTTGATGCGTGTAAGAAAATCAATCCAGCTGTTGCAAAGCTTGCACCTGCTAAGGGTCGCAAAAAGAAATAGACCTCCGATATCGGCGCATTGAAAACGGGGCCTTCGGGTCCCGTTTTTTTGTGCGTACGCCACTTTTTCTAGGTATTGACACTTATACTGCCAATATATAAGTCTAAGAAATAGGGTATAGATATTTATGGGGGTGGGACGATGAAGCGCATTTTCTTATACGGTTTGGGAACTGTCATTGCTCTTGTGGCGCTTGTTGTGGTCGCCCTCAGGGTTCCTGTCATTCAAGATATCGTGCTTGAGCGCGGTGCGAATGCGGTGGTGTCTGGCGACACGGTGGATCTTTCCGACCCTGATGCACTGACGCTGATCTTCTGCGGCACTGGTGGACCTTTCCCAGACCCCGAACGTGCGGGCCCTTGTACTTTGGTAGCGGCTGGTGGTCGTGTTTTCCTGATCGACAGTGGCACCGGCGGGGCGCAACGCTTGCAGCAGCTTCGAGTGCCCATGGGAACTCTTGAAGGGGTGTTCTATACCCATCTGCATTCAGACCATATTGCAGGGCTTGGCGACATTGCTATGAACAGCTGGGCTGCCGGCCGGTCCGCGCCCCTTGAGCTATATGGACCGCCTGGTGTTGAGGGTCTTGCAAAAGGCACATTTGACGCCTTTGGGATCGACAGTAAATCCCGAATTGATCATCACGGCGCAGCGGTTTTTGTGCCGCCCGCCCAGGAAATCCGTTCGACTGCATTCGTCGTTGCCAGCCGCGATGAGTCGTTGGTGGTCATGGAAGAGGGCGATCTGAAAATCACAGCTTTCAAGGTCGACCATGTGCCGCTGGAAAATGCCTATGGCTACAGAGTTGATTTCAAGGATCGTTCTGTTGTGTTTTCCGGCGATACCGTGAAAGACACCAACATGGTGCGCTTTGGAGCTGATGCTGATGTCATGGTCCATGAGGTGATGGGGATGGCGAACATTCATACAATTATTGGCGCTCTTCAGGATAATGGGCTCTCAAGGCAGGCAAAAATATTGACCGATGCGTCTGAAGTTCATACCTCGCCCGTCGATGCCGCCGAGATTGCCAATGAGGCGAACGCTGAGCTGCTGATTTACAATCACATCGTGCCCCCAATGCCGCTTGGCGTAATGGAAGACATTTTCATGCGCGGTGTCTCTGATGTCAGGTCAGAGGGTGTGATGCTTGGCTATGACGGCCTGCAGGTGCGATTGCCTGCTGGATCTGACGAGATTGAAGTTGGGGGGCTCTAGGCTGAGCTTCTTTTCCGTCTATATGTCTTCTGGGGCCAATGGTTTGTAGGAATTCTATAGTGGCAGTTGAGAGTACAGAGGAGAATGTCGATCAGGATGAAGTGAGGGAGAAAGTCAGAAGGGCTGCTTTCCGATTGATGCATGATGATCGTCTGATTCCTGATCCCCGGAACCTGTCTGACAAATCAGGCGTTTCTGTTTCGCTCATCAACACGCTGTATCCGACAATCGAAGATCTGGCTGTCGATATCACCGACGCGCTCGATGCCAACCTGGTGTCACAATATGAGGCCTTCCCAGAGCAAGGTGACCTGGCTGAAATGCTTGATCGGCTGGTCGAGGTAAGGATCGACCTCTATGAAGAGACAGCTTTCGTCCGGGACCTATGGCGAAGTTTCTGAGCATCTGTTTCCCAGCATTCGTGAGAAGCGCGCCATTCGTGACGGACGCTTTCGCATGCGGATACACGAAATGCTGGAACCTCATTTTGGCTCGACAACAGCTGAAATGGCGACCCAGGTTGAAGCTTTGGTCAGTTGGGAATTTTGGCGCCATCTACGAAATGTGCAGCGACTGAGTGAGGAGAAGACCAGGGACATGGTTGGGGCCCTCGTTAGATTGGTCGCGCTAGCGTCCCCCGCTTTGGGCGATGGCACCTGAGCAGGTCGATCGACTTTTGTAGATGACGCGCATGCTCATCACATAATGAGCGTTCATCATGATGTGAGGGCACTTTTTGCCCAACTTCCAGGTTTTTTGAAGGGCCCCTATTTTAAAAGCAGAATTCTAGTTTATCGTTACACTTACAAAATTGTGGGTTGGGCGCCGTCGGTATGGATTTTGTAGAAAAAGATAAGAGCGAAGCTTGGGCAATTGTACGCCAGAAAATTATGACCGCGGCATCTGCGGTCTGTGCACTGTCGCTGTACAGACCAGACGCGAAAACTCCTTGTAAGGTTGGGGAAGGCTTGGGCGCCGGCTCTATAGCTGATGCTGGCGCCGGCGCCGGTGTGTTGCGGTTTGGCATCACCTTTTTGGGTGATTGACGGTCAAATCCGCGGGTGATCGTTTGAATTTTTGGGCGAGCCAATGGCAGATGCAATGGCGGAAACTGAGTTAGACGAAGCGGTGCGCGAACTGATCCGGGACGCAACGATCGGTCTGGCTGCGTCTGAGCGGGTCATTCCGACGCTTGAGGCCATCGCAGCAAAGACAGGCCTGTCAGTTGATCAAATCGAGGGCTACTACCCGTCTATGGATGACGTTGCCGTTGAGATTGAGAAGGTCGCCCGCGGGCTTTTTTGTGCATCAGAGACTGCAATGCCAAAAGACGGTTCTCTTTCGGAAATGTTTGAGGAATTGGCGCAGTTGCGCGCTGACTATTATGAGTTTGCTGCTGACTTTCTCCATTTGGGAGATGCTGCGGCGCGATTTCTTCCCTCTATTGCGACCTCCAATGCGATCAAAGCTGCCCGGTACAGGACGCGGTTGTCGGACATGCTTGAGCCACACTGTCTGGGTCAGACCCCTGTCGTTGTTGCTAAAGTTGAGATGATTTCAAGCTGGGACAGTTGGCGACACCTTCGGGGCGTGCAACGCCTGAGCGTTGAACAGGCGGTTGAGGTGATCAAATCAGTTTTGACTGCCGTAGCGTCCGAGGTGCGTCAGCCTGTTTTGGCTGATTAAAGCGCTCTTCTGGTGCGTTGCCGGTTGATATGCAGACCTTGGGTGCTATAAACGCCCCGGTCTCTTTGTCACCTTTCAGGCGCAGATTCGCGTCGATCCAGCCGGTGGAATGCCATGAACATTCATGAATACCAAGCCAAGTCGGTGCTCGCCAAATATGGTGTGCCCGTTCCTAAGGGGAAACCTGCCTTCAGTGTCGATGAGGCGGTGAAAGCAGCTGAGGAACTGGGTGGCCCGGTTTGGGTTGTCAAAGCGCAGATCCATGCAGGCGGGCGCGGCAAGGGCGGCGGCGTTAAGGTCGTCAAGTCAATCGACGAGGTGCGCCAGGAAGCTGAACGTATGTTGGGGATGACTTTGGTCACCCATCAGACGGGACCTGAAGGCAAAAAAGTTGGCCGCATCTATGTTGAGGATGGTTCGGATATTGCCACTGAGCTTTATCTCTCGGCTCTGGTTGACCGGGCAAGTTCCCGCGTTTCCTTCATCGTCTCTACCGAAGGTGGTATGAACATCGAAGAGGTCGCGGAAAGCACCCCCGAGAAGATCCTGACATTCGATATTGACCCTGCAAGTGGCATTTCGGGCTTCCATGGCCGCAAAGTCGCCTACGCACTGGGATTGTCCGGCGACACAGCGAAACAAGCTGTAGCGCTCATCACCAAGCTTTACGACGCCGTCATCGGCGAGGACATGAGCCTGCTTGAGATCAATCCTCTGGTGGTGACGGGTTCTGGCGATGTGATCTGTCTCGATGCAAAGATGAACTTCGATGACAATGCGCTCTATCGGCACAAAGACCTTTTAGAGCTGCGTGACCTAGACGAAGAAGATGCACACGAGATCGAAGCCTCAAAGTATGACCTCAATTATGTGACGCTTGATGGCACCATTGGCTGCATGGTCAACGGTGCGGGCCTTGCGATGGCCACGATGGACATCATCAAGCTCTATGGTGCCGAACCGGCGAACTTCCTTGACGTCGGGGGCGGCGCAACGACTGAAAAAGTTACGGCGGCTTTCAAGATCATTCTGTCTGACAAGAATGTTGAAGGCATTCTGGTCAACATCTTTGGCGGCATCATGCGTTGCGATGTGGTTGCCGAGGGTGTTGTTGCGGCGGCCAAGGAGGTCAAGCTTGATGTGCCGTTGGTGGTGCGACTTGAAGGCACAAATGTGGACCAGGGCAAAGAGATCATGGCCAAGTCCGGCCTGCCGATCATCTCAGCCTCCGATCTTGCCGACGCGGCAGACAAAATCGTTAAAGCCGTGAAGGAGGCCAAATAATGGCTGTTCTTGTTGATGCAAATACCAAAGTAATCTGCCAGGGCTTTACGGGGAACCAAGGGACGTTCCACTCTGAAGGGGCGATTGCCTACGGAACAAAGATGGTTGGTGGCGTAAGCCCAGGCAAGGGTGGGGCGACCCATCTCGACCTTCCGGTTTTCAACACCGTTGCTGAAGCGGTGGAGAGAACGGGTGCGACGGCATCTGCGATCTATGTGCCGCCTCCCTTTGCAGCGGACGCCATTTTGGAAGCGATTGACGCGGGCATTGAGCTTGCGGTCTGCATCACAGAGGGCATCCCTGTTCTCGATATGGTGAAAGTGAAGCGGGCGCTTACGGGTTCCAAGACCCGGCTTGTTGGACCGAACTGTCCAGGCGTTATCACACCAGGTGCGTGCAAGATTGGCATTATGCCAGGCCACATCCACCAAAAGGGCTCAGTCGGCATTGTGTCGCGGTCAGGCACGCTCACCTATGAAGCCGTTGCGCAAACAACGGCGACGGGCATGGGCCAGTCCACATGCATTGGTATTGGTGGTGACCCGGTCAATGGAACAAACTTCATTGACTGCCTGGATATGTTCCTGGGCGACGATCAGACCGAATCCATCATTATGATTGGTGAGATTGGGGGCTCTGCCGAAGAAGAAGCAGCAGAATTCCTGAAAGCATCTAAGGTCAAAAAGCCCGTGGTTGGCTTTATTGCGGGTGTTACAGCCCCTCCTGGGCGTCGAATGGGGCACGCGGGTGCTATCATTGCTGGTGGTAAAGGTGGCGCGGAAGACAAGATGGAAGCCATGCGTTCTGCTGGCATTACCGTCTCGCCTTCACCCTCAGCGCTGGGGACTACATTGGCGGATGTGCTGAAAGGTTAACTGGCCTTAACTCCTTTGTTCTGTTCACGTTTCCTCTATCCGCTCTTGTGTTTTTGTCGCAAGATTTTAAATGGCTAGTTAACGACCTGCGTGGCACACTCAGGACATTAACCATAAGACCTCGAGTAGAGTTCTATCTCGGAACTCCCGCGAGGGTTTGAGAGGAGTGCGGGACTGACCCGCGCCAAGCCATAGATGAGCAAAAGCAGTTCAAACGAACAGCTTGAACGGACTTCGTTCCTGTTTGGTACCAATGCCCCCTTTGTTGAAGGTCTCTACGCCCGTTATCAGCAGGACCCGCAGTCTGTAGATGCAGAATGGCGGACTTTCTTCGCCTCACTTGGTGATGACACATCTGATGTTTTGAAAGAAGCTGAGGGCGCGTCCTGGACACGCCAGGATTGGCCTCTGCATGCCAATGGCGAAATTGTCAGTGCGCTGGATGGCAATTGGCCAGCTGCAGACGAAAAAGCCATTCGTACAAAACTTCAAGACCGGGCGCCCGCAGCCAGCGAAGAAAGCATCCGCGCGTCGACGCTCGATTCCGTTCGCGCGATCATGATGATCCGGGCCTACCGTATTCGAGGTCATTTAGACGCCGATCTTGATCCGTTGGCACTTCGTCAAGAGAGCCATCATCCTGAACTTCAGCCCGAAAGCTATGGCTTTGGCCCCGAAGATCTCGATCGGCCCATTTTCCTGGATTATGTGCTTGGCCTTGAGATGGCCACGATCCGGGAGATGCTCGACATCCTGCGCCGGACCTATTGCGGTACGTTTGCGGTTGAGTTCATGCACGTCTCTGATCCGGAAGAGAAAGCGTGGATCCAGGAGCGCATTGAGGGTCGCGACAAGGAGATCAGCTTTACGCGGGAAGGGCGCTTAGCCATTCTCGACAAGCTCATCCATGCGGAAGGCTTTGAGAAGTTTCTCGCGGTAAAATACACCGGCACAAAACGCTTCGGTCTTGATGGTGCAGAAGCGACCATTCCAGCGCTTGAACAGATCATTAAGCGCGGCGGTGCTTTGGGCACGAAAGAGATTGTCGTGGGCATGCCTCACCGGGGTCGGCTCAATGTTCTGACCAACGTGATGGGTAAGCCCTATCAGGCAATCTTTCATGAATTTTATGGTGGGTCTGCAAATCCTGAAGATGTCGATGGATCGGGTGATGTAAAATACCATCTTGGCGCATCGTCTGACCGAGAGTTTGACGGCAACAAGGTTCATCTATCACTCACGGCCAATCCGTCGCACCTGGAAATTGTTGATCCTGTCGTGTTGGGTAAGGCACGGGCAAAACAAGATCAGCTCCATGACCGTGAACGCGGGTCGGTTATCCCGCTGTTGCTTCATGGTGATGCGGCCTTTGCGGGTCAGGGTGTGGTTGCAGAATGTCTGGGGCTTTCTGGCCTGAAGGGTCATAGAACCGGCGGGTCGATCCACTTTATCGTCAATAATCAGATTGGATTTACGACGGCCCCGCATAATTCGCGCTCTTCGCCCTATCCATCTGATATGGCGAAGATGGTTGGCGCGCCGATTTTTCATGTGAACGGTGATGATCCTGAAGCCGTGGTTCACGCGGCAAAAGTTGCAGTTGAGTTTCGTCAGAAGTTCGGCAAGCCGGTCGTGATCGACATGTTCTGTTATCGTCGCTTTGGTCACAATGAAGGCGATGATCCCTCGCTGACGCAGCCGCTCATGTACAAGAAGATCGGCAAGCAACCAACGACACTTGAGATTTATGCAAAGCGCTTGGTTGATGAAGGTCTTGTCACCCAGGGTGATGTGGATGAGCGGATTGCCGCTTTCCGTGCACAACTGGATGGTGATCTGGCGGCGGCAAAAGGCTTCCGTCCAAACAAAGCAGATTGGCTCGATGGTAAGTGGGCAGGTTTCGCCCAAGCCCAAGGTGACGCGCGTCGCGGAGAAACGGCGGTGCCCATGGAAACGTTGGTCGATATCGGCACCAAGATCACCTCGATCCCCGATGACTTTAACGCGCATAAGACGTTGCAGCGGCTTTTGAAGAACCGCCGCAAGATGATTGATACCGGCGCTGGTATTGATTGGGGTATGGCTGAACATCTCGCCTTCGGCTCCACTTTGAATGAAGGTTTTGGCGTTCGGCTGGTTGGTCAGGATTCAGAACGGGGCACATTTGTGCAACGTCATTCCGTGCTGAACGATCAGGAAAACGAAGATCGTTATATTCCGCTCAACTCAGTTGCGAGCGGCGATGCAGAGTTTGAAGTTATTAACTCCATGCTCTCGGAGAACGCGGTTCTGGGTTTTGAGTATGGGTACAGTCTCGCTGAGCCCAATTCGCTGGTGCTCTGGGAAGCGCAGTTTGGCGACTTTGCCAACGGTGCGCAGGTCGTTATCGATCAGTTCATCTCCAGTGGCGAGCGGAAGTGGCTGCGTATGTGTGGCCTCGTGATGCTGTTGCCACATGGCTATGAAGGTCAGGGGCCAGAGCATTCATCGGCCCGCCTGGAACGCTATCTGCAGCTTTGCGCAGAAGACAATATGCAGGTGGTGAATTGCTCAACACCCGCGAACTATTTCCACGTGTTGCGTCGGCAGATGCACCGGAACTTCCGCAAACCTCTTATCATCATGACGCCTAAGTCGCTGCTTCGACATAAGCGGGCTGTTTCGACGCTGAAAGAATTCGGACCCGACAGCTCCTTCCACCGGGTGTTGTGGGATGATGCTGAGCTTCTGCCGGATCAGAAGATCAAACTTGTAGATGACAAAAAGATCCGTCGGGTCGTTTTGTGCACGGGCAAGGTTTATTTTGATCTCTACGCCAAACGCGAAGAGCAAGGCATTGATGATGTCTACATTATGCGGACCGAGCAGCTCTATCCCTTCCCGGCACGGGCTCTGATCAAAGAGTTGGGCCGATTTGAGAATGCGGAATTCGTCTGGTGTCAGGAAGAACCCAAAAACATGGGTGCCTGGTTCTTTGTCGAACCCAATATTGAATGGGTATTATCGCATGTGGGTGCGCGCAAGCGCCGTCCGACCTATGCCGGACGGCCGGCATCTGCTTCGCCGGCGACGGGCCTCATGAGTAAACACCTTCAAGAACTGAACCAGCTTCTTTCTGAAGCATTGATCGTCGACTGACTGATAGAAAACGGCAGGAAATTATGAGCACTGAAATTCGCGTCCCTACGCTCGGTGAATCCGTCACAGAAGCTGAGGTGATCCAATGGTTCAA
>JAJFGY010000234.1 GCA_021775935.1 Alphaproteobacteria bacterium | reverse complement strand
CTCCCGCTTTCCGTCATCGCAGGGATTGCGTATTTGCAGCCGAGAAACACACCATCAATATTGATGGCCGTTTGCACACGCCAATCTTCGAGGCTCATTTCGGTAACCGGAGCGCCAATCGCAATACCGGCATTGTTGAGCAACACGTGAAGCCCACCGAAAGTTTCAACGGCAATTGCAACAACCTCACCCCAACGGGCTTCATCTGTCACATCCTGAGGAACAAATTTGGCAGATCCCCCGGCCTCCTTGATCTGGGCAACCGTCCCCTCACCACCTTCTGCATCAATATCGGTGACCAGAACTTTCGCACCCTCAGCTGCCATAGCAATCGCAGCGCCGCGACCAATCCCGCTGCCGCCGCCCGTCACCAAAGCGACCTTATTGTCCAAACGTCCCATCAAACTCTCCCTATTTGGTTGTTTTTCGATGCCAGAACTTTAAGCCGGACACCCCTGTTTGACTCAGTTATTTCGTAAAACTAGACTTCGGTCTAGTTTTGAAGGGACAAAGGGTTTGGGAGTGAGTGCTTCAGGTAATCTAGCCGTCGCGGATCAGCCCTCAAGGCGCTCGCGAAAGAAAGAGCAAACGCGGCGCGGCATCTTTTCTGCTGCCATGGTGCTCTTTAGCGCCCAGGACTATGACGCAGTCACGATTGAGGACATTTGCGAGCGCGCTGACGTTGCGAAAGCCACGTTCTTTCTGCACTTCCCCAGCAAAGCAGCCCTCCTGACAGAATTCAACGAACGCCTGACCGCCACCCTCGAGAAACGCCTCACTGAAGTTGAGGGCACGGCAGAGGACAAGCTCCGCTTCATGGTCAGCGCTCTCGTAGATGATTGGGAGCAAAATGCCGAAATCATGCGCAAGATGGTACGGGAGTTTCTGGATCAACCGTCCCTTCCCAAAGCCGCGACGGAAGCCAATGCGGGCATTCTCGACCTGATCACAGGCATTGTGCGAGAAGGCCAGCGTGGCGGTGAGTTTAGCAAAACCGTTGCGCCCGACCTTATCGCCGCTGCCCTGGTAGCCAGCTGGGGGTCCTTCATTTCAGCCTGGAGCAGCGAGCGAAATGACATCCCCCAATCCGCAGGCGAAGGCCTCTTGAACATCATGTTGAACGGCTTGAAGACTTAAAGAACGACCAAACAAAAACGATAACCAAACGAACAGAGGAAACAATCATGTCCGGACCCAAATTACGCTTTGGCGCCTTCATTGCGCCCTTCCATCCGCTAAACGAAAACCCAACACTCGCCATACACCGCGATATGGAGTTGATCGAATGGATGGATAAGCTGGGATACGACGAGGCATGGATTGGCGAACATCACTCCGCCGCCTTCGAACTTATCGCGAGCCCGGAAGTGTTCATCGCAGCTGCCGCTGAGCGCACAAAAAACATCCGCCTGGGCACAGGTGTTTCATCGCTCCCCTACCATCATCCTCTGATGCTCGCAGACCGCATCAATCAGTTAGATCATATGACCCGCGGCCGCGTGATGTTTGGCGTGGGTCCCGGCGCCCTGCCCTCAGATGCCTTCATGATGGGTATCGACGTCGCAACACAACGCGACAAGATGGATGAAGCGTTGGAAGTGCTGGTGCCATTGCTGCGCGGTGAGACCGTATCCCACAAGGCAGACTGGTTTGAATTGAATGAAGCACGTTTGCAGATGACGCCTTATTCCAGACCCTCTGTGGAGATCGCAACGGCAAGTCAGGTTTCTCCAACTGGCGCAACAGCGGCAGGTCGCTTAGGCCTGAGCCTTCTCTCTCTTGGGGCCACATCAGCGGGCGGCTTCAATGCGCTCGCGTCCAACTGGGCCATCGCGGAAGAAAAAGCCAAGGAACATGGCAACACGATGGACCGCTCAGGCTGGCGCCTTGTTGGCCCTATGCATATTGCCGAAACACGCGAGCAGGCCCGCGCCGACGTGGCTTTTGGCCTGAAGGAATGGTTGACCTATTTCCGCGAAGTCGCCGCCCTGCCCCTAGCACCAGATGAGGCCGGTGATCCCGTGGACGCCCTCATCGATTCTGGTCTTGCCGTGATCGGCACACCAGAAGACGCCATCGCACAGCTTGACCGCCTGGAAGAACAATCAGGAGGCTATGGCGCCTTCTTGTTCATGGCACACAATTGGGCAAACTTTGAGCGGACCAAAAACTCCTATGAACTGATGGCGCGCTATGTCATGCCGAAGTTCCAGGGTCTGAACACCAATCGCGACGAATCTTACACCTGGGTGAAAGACAATCACGAGACCTTCATGGGAGCAGCGATGTCTGCTGTCGGCACGCGAATTGCCAAGCACATTGAAGAAAAGGGCACGGAGAATATCAGCCCGGACATCCTGGCCGCTGCAGCGGCGATGCATGAGACCGACGCCGCAGAATAGGTCCCATTAAACAGCGAAGAAGGGCGGCCCGTTTCTGGAGCCGCCCTTTTTGCATTCATCCAATACAAAGTGCAATCAGACGCGGACACTGCCGCCATTGATCTTGTCGTAAAGCGCTTTATCAAGCGGAACGAAAGCTTTCGCCGCCGGATCATTGAAATAGATCGGGTCGCTCACGGAGTCGGGATCAAACCCTTCCTTCACCAGTTCCACCTTGCGATGCTTGAACGTACCGGTGATTTCCATTTCAGGTTGAATGCGAACGAAGAGGGGCTGCGCATAGGCCGCAAGTTCCTTTTCCAAGTGAGCGCGCAGCTTGGGCAGGTCCACTTCTTTCTCAGACACGATGGATGCCATGCCAGCCCGGCCATCAGCACCAGGGACATTCACCCCATAGACATTGGCTTCCTTGATACCTTCGAACACTGAAATAGCTTCCGCTACTTCTGATGTCGCGACGTTCTCGCCCTTCCAGCGGAACGTGTCGCCAATCCGGTCAACGAAGTAGAAATAACCTTTTGCGTCTTGCTTCAAAAGGTCTCCGGTCCGGAACCAGGCATCGCCTTTCTCAAAAACGTCGCGCAGGATCTTCTTGTTCGTCGCCGCCTTGTCTGCGTACCCGTCAAACCGGCCAGTTGGAAGACTGGAATCGATCTTGCCTAAAGCCTCTCCCACTTCGCCTGGCGCACAAGTCTCACACAAGCCGTCAGCGCCACGAATAGGCTCTTCGCTTTCAATGTCGAACTTCACAATCTCAACATTGTATTTTGATTTCGCCCAACTGGGAATCCGACCGATAGACCCTACAGTGCCGTCATAGTTCACCAGCGCGACATTGCCTTCCGTCGCACCATAAAACTCAATGACCTTCGGAATTTTGAAACGTTCCTGGAAGGCCGGCCAGATTTCAGGGCGCAGCCCATTGCCCACAACGGTCCGCAGCTTGTGCTTACGTTCCTTTGGATGCGGGTCCGTGTTCAACATATAGCGGCACAACTCGCCGATATACTGGAAGAGCGTCGCCTTATTGTCGACGACGTCATCCCAGAACTCCCGCGCGGAGAAGCGACGCTTGATGATGACCGATCCGCCAACCGTTAGCGTGATACCAACAGCACACACACCGCCCGCGGAGTGATAAAGCGGCAGACATACATACATCCGGTCCTTTTCCGTAGAATTGGTCGCAGCTGCAAAGCCACCCATCATGATCATCAGCCGAACATGGGGGATCTTGGCGGCCTTCGGATTGCCGGTCGTGCCACTTGTGTAAATATAGAGGGCTGTATTGTCGGTTGTGAGGTCTGCGCGATATTCGCTCGGAAGTGTTTCTGGGGACCTGTCTGCCAGAACCGCATCCAGATCTTCCGTCCCCTGAACGGCGCCACCAGTAGCCCAAACCTTCATCGGACGTTCAAGACTGTCGACTGCTGTTGAAAAATTCTCCGCCAACTCCGCACCCAGCACCAGATGGTCGGCACCGGAGATAGAGAGCGAATGCACCAGCGGGCCACCGGTCAGGTTCGTGTTGATGAGCGCGGCCGCACCTCCCGCCTTGATGATCCCGATCCAGGCGACCAGATATTCCGCCCGATTCTCCATCAAAAGCGCCACAGAAATGTCGGGGCCGACACCCTGCTCTTTTGCCCACCGGGCATATCGATTGGCCGCTGCATCAAGCTCGGCATAGGTCATTGTGCCCTGATCAGAGACAATGGCGATATTATTGGGCTTCGTGCGCGCGAAATCCTCGATGATATCGGCAAACGTGCGTGTCTCATCGGCGTAAATTGCGTTTACCTTTTTCAAGGATCGCAGGGCGGCGCGCGCGAAGGTCACATCGTTGCTAATACTTTGAATAAGACCCATTGGGCCACCTCCCGTTTTTCTTCTTTTGCTACAATGGTATGTAGTCGAGGTATGTAACCAACACAAATTTTTGGGGTCAAGCAGAACCGGTGTTTACCCCGTCCGATACCCCAATGAGTTTGGGGTTTTATCGAGACAGGGACGGTCCAAGGGGGTGTGGAGAAGATGACAGAAAATCAGGACCTATTTCTCGACGTGACCGGCCTCACCTGTCCGCTTCCAGTCTTACGCGCCCAGAAGCGCCTGCGCGAGATGACCCCCGGTGACACGCTCAAGGTTCACGCCACAGATCCGATTGCCGCGATAGATTTTCCCCATTTTTGTCAGGAAAGCGGGCACGAACTTCTTGAGAGCAAAAGAGACGGCGACGTTCTTGTATTTCGGGTCAAATGTGTGGCCCGAACAGATTAGGGCGAGGGGGTTTTCATAAGGCCATATCGGAATTGATCCACAAGCCCATCCGGGGTCGCCCGAGCCCCACACATAACAGCCTCTCGCACCATTCCAATTTTCTCCAACACACGGACAGAGGCCTTATTGCGTGTGTCGCAGGTAGCCCAGATGTACCTGAGGCCAAGCCTGTCAACGCCCCACGTGGCGAGCGCCGCACTTGCTTCAGTGACCAAGCCCTGCCCCCAGAAGTCTGGATGAAGAACAAAACCAAGCTCAGCGCTCTGCTCGTCTTCATCAAGGTAGAGGCACAGCGCCCCAATGGTTCGCTCATCGCCTTTTAGGGTCAGAGCAAGCTCATAGACAAGACGGGGAACCGCAGACTGCACCTCAACAAAGGTCGTAAGCTGATCTTGGCTTGCTTGGACGTCATTTGGTCCCCACATGAGATACCGCGTCACATCGTGCCGACGGGCATAGGCATGCATCGACCCCAGATCCGAAAGCGCAAATTCTCGCAGGCGCAATCGTGCCGTCTCAATGGGAGAGATGAGCGCACCACCAGTCATTTAGATCGCCTTGAGCGCTGCCTGCTGATCCGCCTTGAACCCGATCAGAACCGTCTTACCCATCTCAAAAACGGGCCGCTTAATCAGGGTCGGATTTGCCACAAGCAATTTTGCGGCACCATCGCCCAATGCATCAGCCTTTTCGGCATCGGTGAGACCTCGCCACGTTGTGCTGGCTTTGTTGACCAGCTTGTCCCACCCGACAACACCACCCCAGCGCGTCACTTCGTCGAGCGTTACCGCGTCTGCTCGAACATCGCGAAAATCGTGCGCAATTCCTTCTGTCGTGAGCCACTTCAGAGCTTTTTTGCACGTATCACAGGATTTGAGCCCATTTACCTTAATCATGCCGTCTCCACTTAATGAATAAGCGCCATTTTGGACAGATTCGGGCGAAGGTCACACACTTTGAATTTTATGGAGTAGATCTCCGCACTTTCATGATCAGCGCTGGTCGGTATGATGGATTAGCAGACATTAAGACTGGGGATGGGGCAAAGTGAGCGGCATGAGCAAAATACTCGAAGAAATGGCGGTTGGGACAAAACCAGCCCCGACCAAGCGCATTCGTCGCTCCGCAGAAGAATCCCGCCGGGTCATCTTGGACGCCGCAGCAAAGCGCCTCGCCGAACAGGGCCCGGAGGGCATAAGGCTGCAAGACATCGCCCGGGACGTTGGCATCTCTCACCCGGCAATCCTGCATCATTTTGAAAGTCGCGCCGGCCTCGTCAATGCACTGGTTGATCGCACGACGTCGCAACTCAAAGAAAAACTCCTGGGCGTTCTTGAGGGAGAACATGACCAGAAGGATGAGGCTCAGATGCCCCGCCTCGTAAATAATACGTTTGAGGCCCTCAGCGACCAGGGCACGGCTAAACTTCTCTCTTGGATGTTGCTGACGGATGCCGACGAAGAGAAAAACCCGACGAGCACGGTGATGTCTGAAATTGCAGACCGCGGCCATGCCGCACGGTGCAAATTTGCAGACAGCGTAGACCAGCCACACCCCGAGCGCGAAGAAACCATGTTCCTCGTGCTCCTCGTCGCCAACTCAGCTTTCGGTGAGGCGGTCGTAGGAGACTATTTCTATGAGGCCTGTGGCTTTGGTGGCGACGCGGACGCACCGCGACGTTTCAGAAAATGGTTGGGCGAAATGTTGGGCGCCTACTCGCTTCCCAAAGGGTACAAACCTGAAGAACGGTGAGAGAGTCCTCTCTACCCGCGACGACATGTCATCAATAGAACGCCTTGCCACGCCGCACGCTTTTTGATGTGCTGACACTTTCCAGAAGTCTATGATCGGGCCGCGATGCTCCACCGTCGTCAATTCTTGCAAACCGCAGCTGCAGCGACCTCCGCCGCCGGGCTTGCCGCTTGCGATCCGCTCCAACTCTCATCCTCCTCGGAAGTCTCGCTGGATATTCAACCGGCGCGATACAAACTACTGCCGCAATCTCTGACGAACCAAATGGTCAGTCTGTCAGCTAACGCACCCCCCCCTGTTTTACGAGCAAAACAGGGCGCTCCCTTCACCGCCAACGTGACCAACAGGCTGCCCGACTACACAACCATGCATTGGCACGGCATTCGCCTACCCAACGCAATGGATGGCGTGCCCTATCTCACCCAGTTCCCCCTACGCGAAGGTGAAACATTCCGCTATGCATTCACCCCACCAGATGCTGGCACCTATTGGTATCACCCGCATTGCATGACCATGGAGCTGATGGCGCTCGGTCTTACCGGTGCCCTAATTGTCGAGGAAGCAGAAGACCCGGGCTTTGACGATGATATTGTGGTCAATCTGCGGGACTTTCGACTGGGAGATGATGGCCAATTCAAAGACCTCTTCACTGCGAGGGGCGCTGCAAGAGGCGGCACCCACGGCACAGTGATGACGGCCAATTGGGAACAGGATCCGGTTTACGAAGTCCGCGCCGGGGGGCTCACCAGGCTCCGAGTGATCGCCACAGACATCACAAGGATCTACAAGCTGTTTCTGTCAGGTGCCAAAGGCAAGATCATCGCAATGGATGGCCACCCCGTCGCAACACCTGTCTCCTGGCCAACAGCCACCGAACCACT
>JAJFGY010000233.1 GCA_021775935.1 Alphaproteobacteria bacterium | reverse complement strand
GATATTGGTGACATTCGGTCACGTCTGTCGAACCTCAATCTGGGCGATGTTCAGGTGCAGGAGTTTGGCGCGCCCAATGATGTGCTCATCAGAGTGGAGCAGCAGGGCGACTCTGAAGGCAGCGACCAAAACGTCGTTCAGAGCATTCGTGATGAATTGGGCGAGGGTGTTGAATATCGCCGGGTCGAGGTCGTCGGCCCGAAGGTGAGTTCAGAACTTGTTGAAGCGGGTACGCTCGCGGTGGTGCTCGCTGTCATCTTGATGCTGGTCTATATCTGGTTCCGGTTCGAATGGCAGTTTTCTGTCGGTGCCGTCCTGGCGCTTGTTCATGATGTCATTCTGACCATCGGGATTTTCTCGGTCTTTCAGTTGGAGTTTAACCTCTCCATTATCGCGGCCATTTTGACCATCGTCGGTTATTCAATGAATGACACAGTGGTTGTGTATGACCGGGTGCGTGAAAATTTACGGAAATACAAAAAGCTCGATATTGGCGAATTGCTGGATAAGTCGATCAACGAAACCCTCTCACGAACGGCAATGACATCGATCACGACACTGCTTGCACTACTCGCTCTGTATATTTTTGGTGGCGAGGTCATTCGCGGCTTTACGTTTGCGATGATGTGGGGCGTGGTCGTTGGGACTTATTCTTCGATTTTCATCGCTGCTCCGCTGCTTATGA
The DNA here is from genome assembly GCA_021775935.1 of Alphaproteobacteria bacterium. Lineage (GTDB taxonomy): Bacteria > Pseudomonadota > Alphaproteobacteria > Parvibaculales > Parvibaculaceae > Mf105b01. The sequence continues at coordinate 4,716 of JAJFGY010000233.1, read as the reverse complement.
TCCTTGGCGTAAAACGTGACTGGAGCGTTGCAGCGCCTAGCACGTCACCGACGACATAGGGTTCATGGAACTCTCCAATACAGACTTTGGAAACCAACCTCCGATTGAAGCCTACGGCGATGGTGGGTTTCGGCTCGTCAAAAAGCGGGTTGAGGGATCGATGTTTCTCCTCCCGGATGTGGGCATGTTTCCCTGGACTCCAAAACAGGTGAGCGATGTCACACCTGACATGTTTTCTGAAATTATTGCAGCTGCGCCAACCTTTGACCTGCTTCTGATTGGTTCGGGGCGGGAGATGCAATTCCCGTCGCGCGACGTACACGATCACCTCTCTAGCATCCCTTTGCATTTTGAGGTTATGGATACCGGTGCTGCGTGTCGTACCTATAATGTTCTATTGGGTGAAGGTCGCAGGGTCGCGACGGCCTTGATCGCGGTTGAATAAAGAAATTTCTTTACTTTTATTCTGTGGGATTGCTTGGCTTTTTTGACGGAAGCTCCTAATCTCTGAAAATAATTTCTTCGACTCGCCCGGTGAGTCGGCGTCGGCTTGTCCGACCGGAGTGGGGCGAGCTCGTGGTTTGTGCGTTGACCATCTAACGCACGGCGCAATAAAGGGGGACAGCAACCCATGTCAGCAATTCTAGATTCACTGCGAAATACCGTCATTGCCGGTTTTGTTATCGCAGCCGTTCTGCTTCTTATGTATCTCAACTGGGGTGGTACCTTCGACCATGCATTTGGCACCTTCATCATGCGCTGGCTGCATGTGTTGTGCGGCGTGATGTGGATCGGCCTGCTCTGGTATTTCAACTTCGTTCAGATCCCAAATATGGGAAACATTCCTGACGAGCAAAAACCCGCCATCTCCAAGGTGATCGCACCAGAAGCTCTTTGGTGGTTCCGCTGGGGCGCGATGGGAACCATTGTTACGGGTATCCTGCTTGCCGCAATGAACGGGTATCTTCTGGATGCCTTCACACTTGGCGCGATAAATGGCTTTGCCGTTGAAAAGAACATCGCCATCGGCATCGGCATGTGGTTCGGTACCATCATGTGGTTCAATGTATGGTTCGTGATCTGGCCAAACCAGAAAATCGCACTTGGCATGGTTGACGCAGATGCAGACGCCAAAGCAAAAGCGGGGGCGACAGCAAAAGCGTTCTCCCGCACCAATACGCTGCTCTCGATCCCCATGCTGTTTGCAATGGTGTCAGCGCAGAACATCTACTGATTGGCGCCGGGGTTGTTCCCCGGGGCAGACAAGAAATGCGGGGCTGCTTTCGTCGGAAGGCAGTCCCGTTTTTTTGAGAGATGGACCCCATGAACCAGGATCGTTTCCACTATTGTCTCGATCAACTAAAGCGGTTTGACCATGATCGCTATCTGGCGGTCTTGTTAACACCGGTCAATCACCGAGCCGCACTCGCCGCACTCTATGCGTTCGACGTGGAAATGACGCGCATTCCCACCACGGTCAGCGAACCCATGCTTGCCGATATTCGGTTTCAATGGTGGCGGGACACGTTAACTTCGATGACGCCTGTTGGTGATCCCGGCCATGAGATCGCTGCAGCAATCAGCGACACATTTTTCGATCTTGGGATCGCGCCAGGCGACCTGCTTCCCTTATTAGACATCCGCGCGCGTGATCTGGCCGAAGAGCCATTTGCCAAACTCACGGATTGTGTTGAGTATCAACGCCAGATTGCTGCGCTCCATCTGAGATTTGCCTGCCGAATTACGGGTGAGGTGCTGAGTGCTCCCACATTTGAAACCGCAACAACCCATCAATTGGTCTACGGATTGATTAATCAAGTACGACGATTGCCCCATGATGCGGCATCCTCCCAACTCTTCTTACCGCTTGACCTTATGAGAGATCATGACATTGACCCCCATGATCTGTTTCAAGGACTGCCGAAACAGGGATTTGATCGGGCTATTGATGAAATACTGGGTCACGCGGAGGAGCTAATGTCAGAGGCTGGAGACCTTGATCTCAGATCTCATGCAGCTCTGGTTCCCGTTCTGTTGCCGACGATTTTGCGCTCGCTTTACATAAAAAAACTGCAAACGCCTGGCTTTGATCTCTTTCACCACTCGAGCGAGATACCGGCGTTCAGACGCCAGCTCAGATATTTGCGCGTGCGCTGGTCGAAGCAGTTCCAGGGCTAAAGCCCTGCCGTTTTAGTCAGCGGCGACGGAAGTTGGGTTTAGCCATGCGTCCAGATCGCGCAATGCTCTGTGGCTCATGGCGGTCTTCCGCGCACGGCCTTTTTCCTTGCCGCGCAGGCGCTTGCCATCGACTGGCTTTGGAATTTCGATAGGTGGCAGAAGCCCGTAATTCACATTCATGGGTTGGAAGGTCTTTGCGTCCGCGCCGCCCGTGATGTGGCTAATCAACGCGCCAAACGCCGTAGTCGGGGGCGGCGGCAATGCGACACCACCATTTGCCTCCATTGAGGCGAAGCGTCCGGCCATCAATCCCATGGCAGCGCTCTCTACATACCCTTCGACGCCGGTAATCTGTCCGGCAAAGCGAATATGGGGATGCGATTTCAACCGCATGGTTTCGTCCAGCAGACGGGGTGAATTGAGAAAGGTATTGCGATGCAATCCACCCAGGCGCGCGAACTCAGCATTCTCCAGGCCGGGGATGGTTTTGAAGATTCGCTTTTGCTCACCGTGTTTCAGCTTGGTCTGAAAGCCCACCATATTGTAGAGGGTCGCCAATTTGTTGTCCTGGCGCAGCTGAACGATTGCGTAAGATTTAACATCCGGGTCATGGGGGTTGGTGAGACCTACGGGTTTCATCGGTCCGTAGCGCAATGTCTCGCGCCCACGATCAGCCATGACTTCAATCGGCAGGCAGCCCTCAAAATAGGGGGTGTTCTCCTCCCATTCCTTGAAGTCCGTCTTTTCACCCTCAAGCAGGGCAGTGATGAAATTGGTGTACTGCTCCTGCGTCATGGGGCAGTTGATGTAATCTTTTCCATCGCCATCCGGTCCGACTTTGTCGTAGCGGGATTGGTACCAGCAGACATCAAAATTGATGGACTCGGTGTAGATGATGGGAGCAATTGCATCGAAGAAGGCGAGTTCGTCTTTCTCCGTTACCTCACCGATTGCGCTGCTCAAGGCTTCCGACGTCAGTGGTCCCGTCGCAATGATTGTCGACCCCCATTCTTGCGGAGGCAGACCGGTAACTTCGCCGCGCTCAATGGTGATGAGCGGCTCATCCTCCAGCGTCTTAGTCACAATCTGCGAGAAATTTTCTCTGTCCACGGCCAGCGCACTGCCTGCGGGCACCTTGGCTTCCGCAGCCGCAGACATGATCAACGATCCACATTTGCGCATCTCTTCGTGCAACAGACCGACGGCATTGTTCTCCCAATCGTCTGATCGGAAGGAATTGGAGCAGACAAGCTCCGCCAGACCGTCCGTCTGGTGTGCGTCTGTTCCGCGCTCTGGGCGCATTTCGTGAAGAATTACAGGAGTTCCGGTCCGCGTGATCTGCCACGCGGCCTCAGATCCGGCCATTCCGCCGCCGACTATGTGAATAGGCTTTGTCATATCGGTGAGGTATCAGGCTTCGTGCTTCCCGGCAACTCCTCTCCAAATAATGAGTTCAGGACCAAACGGGTGGTCGTTTGGTGGCCCAGGGTTTTTCCTTCTCAAGTTGGGCTGCAAGGCGGAACAAGGTCGCTTCGTCCCCATACCGACCGGTGAACATCATCCCGAATGGCAGGCCCTTTTCGCTCCAACACAAAGGCAGCGAGAGAGAGGGCTGACCGGTGAAATTAAACGGCGGCGTGTAGGGGAAGGCTTTTCCCTGCCGTTTGTTGACTTCCCGAGGCTCAAGCCGAACAGGGTCGATGACGCCAATCTCTGGGGGAGGCGTACCGAGCACGGGCGACAGGAAGACGTCGAAGTCTTCAAAATGTTCGAGAACCTGCCTGTTGATGAGACGCAGGGTTTGCCACCCGTGCATGGCCTGCTCAGCGGTGATTTTCGATCCGCCTTTGAAAGCTGCCCATGTGAGCGGTTCCAGCTCATCTTCAGTTGGTTCGCGGCCAATGTCCTCAACGCGTCGTCGCATGGCAGCAGCAAAGTTGCCCGCTCCGACGGCCCCTTGGGCGCGATAGTAAGCTTTGAAATCAACATCGATGGAGCGGTCAATCATCTCATGACCCAGGCCTTTCAAAAGCTCGATAGTATCTTCAAAGCCTTTTTGGACTTCTGGATCAATTGGTTTTTTGTTGGGCGTCTCGCTGGAGTAAGCAATTTTCAGCTTGCCCGGACTGCGCTCAATTTCCTCCATATAGGGACGGTCTTTTGGCGCAGGTGCATAGGGTGAGGCAGCTTCTGGATATCCTGTTGCATCCAGCATCGCGGCACTGTCCCGCACACTACGCGACACAACGTGATCGACACTGAAGCCGATCGCACGGTCGAAATCATCGGGACCATTTGGGTTGCGATCCCGAGTAATTTTCATCCCCACAAGGCCACAGCAGGCAGCGGGAATACGGATGGAACCAAGCCCGTCGCTTGCATGGGCGAGGGGAACGATCCCTGCTGCAACAGCAGATGCGGCACCGCCGGATGATCCGCCCGAGATATGGTCCGGGTTCCACGGGTTGCGGCAAGGGCCGAGCAGTCCTGACTCCGTTGTGCCTGTGATGCCATATTCCGGCGTGTTGGTTTTTCCAA
>JAJFGY010000232.1 GCA_021775935.1 Alphaproteobacteria bacterium | reverse complement strand
GATAACATTCTGGTCGCCCTCGGTGTGCACAAGGACTTTAACGACGAACTGCGCATCGGGCTCTTTGCCACCACCACCTGGGGAGATGTTCAGTCTCCCGTCAACGCCCTCGACATTGATAGCCAGGGCTACTCGCTGGGCACCTATGGCCGCTACAAGTGGGGCGCGATTGATCTGAATGCCTCTGCCCGCATCGGTCTCACCGACAATGACATTGCCGTCGGTGGCACAACTGGCTCCTATGATACGCGGCTCGCATCCTTCACCTTCGGGATAAGTGGGCAGGAGCAGCTCACAGAGTCTGTCTGGATGCGCCCAGCCATCTCTCTCACCAACACTTGGGTCAACCGGGAAGATTATACAAACTCAGCAGGGACCAACATTGGTGGCAACACCACCTGGTCAGGCAATGTGTCAGCAGGACCCACCATCGGTACCAGCCTCACACCCCCCTCCGGCTTCAAACGTTTGGAGCCAGCCATCGGCCTTCAGGCGACCTACACTTACTCAGATCAAGACACACAGGCCGGCACTGTGACCACCAGCGATACTGACTATCTCTCGCTCTCCGTCTCACCTCAGCTCTCTATGGAGTTTGACAATGGCACGAGCCTCGATGTCTTCGGCTCCTATTTCGGGATCGGTGCAGACCTGGATGGGTGGTCTGTCGGCGGAACACTCTCCATTCCTTTGAATTAGTGAAAAGCGGTCGCTTCAAAACAAACGGTTTGAGGCGGCCGCAACCAATACTTTGCGCACAACTGCTGCCTGGTCGGACGCACCAAGCTTCGTTTTCACATTCGCAAAATGCGTGCGGACCGTTGTGATCGCAACGTCGGTTGTTGCGGCATAGTCAGAAAGAGACATGCCTTCAGCAAAAGCAGCGGCAACCGCAGCCTCGCGCGGGGACAGGTCGTACCAGGCCTGCAAAGCGTCAATATCAATCGGCATTTTATCTGGATCTGCGATGATACGCAGCAGCACCACGGGCGGTGCCCCACGATCCTCCGGCAAGGGAGCGAGGCGCTTACACCGCACCAGCATCGCCTCACCTTTTTGATTGGTCAGACGCAGCGCACGCCCCTCATCTGTTTCAGATGGTGAAAAAAGAGTATCCAGCGCGCGGTGCAGGACATCCTCAGATCCCTCACTGGTGCCAACAAGGCGCCCATTCTTGAGTTCCAAGGGTGACTTCTGATCAAGGACGCGGCGCGCCTGTTCGTTCGACAGCAGAATGTGTCGGCTGGCGCTGAGCAAGACCATCGCATCGGCGGCCTGAGTGAAGAGAAGAGACAACCAGTCGCGCTCCACCTGGTCTTGGGTGACCAGCGCCCCATGTTTTAGGCGCCGCTGGATAAACGGCCAGACCCAGTCGGGTCCATGCACACGTGCCCACTCAAACACCTGATCAATCCGGTCCGCCGTATGGGGCTGGATATAGCTCTTAATATGCTCCTGATAGGCATTGATGAGCTGATCAGACTCTTCCTTGCTCATCCCTCTCGGATTGCTGGTGCGACGCCGGACAAACTGACCAATTTTTGCAAGGCAGGCGGAGCTTTGGGTCGACAAAGGTGCAAGCTCCTGCCAGGTCTCGGGCAAGCCATCCCATTGGTGGAAATTCACCTTTCCGCCAACACCGCGCAATTTTTCAGACAAGAGAATGGCATCGTCATAGAGAACGTCATTCACGTCCCCATGAATTTCGACCGGGGGCAATCCGCTAAGGTCAGCCAACCCTGGCGATGCCAATGGGTGACGGGGATCAGCACCCTGCAGGTATTCAAAGGCGAGCGTCATAATAAGCTCAACATCCGACGTGGTTTCTCGTGGCCGGATGTTGGCAACATAAGACCCACCAGAAAAAGTGAGATCAACCAGCGGACAAAGCGCCACAATGCCAGCAGGCAGCGCTTTGCCTTGGTCGCGCAACGAAAGCATCGCAGCCAATGCAATCCCCGCACCCGCAGTATCGCCCATCACAACGATTTTTGATGGATCGTTCCCTTGCTCAACCAAAGCGTCATAAGTCGCCACAATATCTTCAACAGCGAGGGGAAACGGGTGTTCAGGAGCAAGCCGATAGTCGAGCAGCAGCACGCGCGCCCGCGCATGGGTGGCAAGTCGCGCGGCAATGACCTCATGCATGGGACCGCGATTAAGCGCAAATGTCCCGCCATAAACATAGAGGAGGATACGGGCGTCCGGTTTCGCGTCTGGCTGCATCACCCAGAGGCCTGAAACCGGCAATCCCTCAGCGTCGACCTTTACAGTCCCAAGCTCTTCAATATCCGTTTTACTCATCACTCGGCCCCCACCTACTGATCTAAATATTTAGGGAATTGGAACTTTTCGCAACTCATCACTTTTGATGAGGTGACTTGATACATCCCCAGCAATACTGCGCATAACGAGTCGTTTAGAAGGGGAGAGTCATGGGCAAGGGGCAAACAGGCCTAAAGTCGGTGTTGGGACTGGCAATCGCAATAGGTGGGGTCGGGGCACTAGCGCCGCTCCCTGCCGTAGCGGCAACCTCGGCTGGCTGTACCGCGGCAAACGCCGGGACCTTCGACCTAAGCATCCCCATCGGCAATCCGCTTCAGTTTGGGGGCTCCGTCGTGCAGGTCTTTGCAGCTGGCGACGTCCTGACCGCAACCACCACCGGCGTACCGACTGGGACCCAGGCCTTTCTCTCTCCAGGCTCCCTTTCCATCGTTAATGCCGCTTTTGCAGATGTGATGGGATCGGCAACCATCCCGTCTGCGGGCACTTTCACCCTGACACGCACGCTCTCCGCCAATGTTGCCAATGGCGGCACACTCACCTTCACCTGCGCCCCCGGCCCGATGGTTGGCGGCGGCGGTGGTGCCCCAAGCGCGGACGATCAAGCAGATACAGCAACAAACGCCACAACCACGGCTGCGATTGTCGAAGACAGAGTCGTCGGCGGCATACTTGATGACATCATCACCACCAATCCTGAGCCGGAAGGCCCGAGCCAGGCTGAGCTCGAAGAACGCCGTAAGCTCATTTCAGAATGGAACGACCTCTCGGAGGAACGGGAAGATCTGGAACGGGAAATCGAGAAGCAGGAAGACGAAAAGAAAGCCCTCGAAGAGGCCTTAGAACGAGACGAAGCAAACCTTGAGAAAGAGGAAGATCCAGACACCCGCGATCCGATCGCAGGCTCTACAGAAGGGTCTGGGTGGCTCACCCTTCTGTCTCCGATCAATATCGAAGAAGCCACTATCTACAACCTGAAAAGAGCGATCGAGCGCGAAGAAAAAGACATCAAAGAAATCAGTGCCCAGATTGAGGCCAACCGAGCACGTCTATCTGAAATCGAGAGGCGCCAAGACGCCATCAATGGCCAAGTTGACAATTTGCCTCGTGATCCAAGTAACTCGAATGATCGCTACGACCCAAGCCTGGATCTTGAAAACCTCCCATCTGGCAATACCAGCGAAGGGGAGAGCATTCTCTTTGTAGGCCAAGACCCGTTTACCCGTGCGCTCGCCCGCTATCGTGGGTTTAAGCTCGATGTGGCAGATACCGGCGAAGGATTTAATGACACCGTAAAGCCACTCTCCTTCTCCCGCACCCTGTCATCCACTCTCGTGGGCTGGGTCCGCGCTGTGTATACCGACTATGAGCAGGACGACGCCTCCCAGCAGGAGGGCGACAACATCCTGGTGGCCCTCGGCATCCACAAAGACATCAATGACGATCTGCGCGTTGGCCTCTTTGCCACCACCACCTGGGGGGATGTCAGTTCACCGGTCAACAATCTCGACATCGATACCAGCGGATATTCTGTGGGCACCTATGGGCGCTATAAGCTGGGGGAAGTTGACCTCAATGCGTCAGCCCGCATCGGCCTCACCGACAATGACATCTCAGTCGGCGGCACAACTGGTTCCTACGACACCCGTCTCGCCTCAGCCACGCTCGGGCTATCAGGTCAGGAACAACTTTCAGACAGTGTGTGGATGCGCCCTGCTGTGTCTGTCACCGGCACCTGGGTGAACCGGGAGGACTATCAGAACTCTGCAGGCACCAACATTGGCGGCAACACCACATGGTCGGGCAACGTCACCGCTGGCCCCACGATTGGAACGAGCCTGACGCCTCCTTCCGGCCTCAAACGCCTGGAACCCGCCATTGGCTTGCAAGCCACCTACACATTCTCAGACCAGGACACACAGGCCGGTGCGGTGACAGCGAGTGAAGACGACTATCTGTCACTCTCCCTCTCGCCCCAGCTCTCCATGGAGTTTGAGAATGGCGCGAGCCTGGATGTCTTCGGTTCTTACTTCGGCATTGGCGCAGACCTCGACGGTTGGTCCGTCGGCGGAACGCTCTCTATTCCGCTGAACTAAGGTGTTTCCGACCTAGGCTTTCGCGTCTGACTTTAAAAGTCCCTGGAGGCTGATCCGTCTCCAGGGAGCCGCACCGGCAAGAACAAGCAGCCCCGCGAGAATGCCGAGATTCTTGAAGAAGTTCTGCGTCTCGTGCTGGCCCTCAATGCCGGAGAAATTCCAAAAATCGTGCAGCATGACATTGATCACGAGAATGTAGAGCACAAAGCCGAGTGAGGTGAGGCGCACATACCGGTTTGCAAAGAGCAGCAGCCCCCCCACCACATTGGCAATGCCAGCAATGATCAGCAGCACATCGACATAGGGAATACCGTGGCGGGCCATCAGCTCAAGCTGTTGATCCTGGGCGACGAATTTCGCGATCCCGGGCCCGAAAAAATAGAGGCCCAGAAGCCATCGTCCGGCTGTCATCAGGAGGGGGGATGTGGATCGATCCATAGTAGTGCGCCCGTGTTGAGGGAAGGAAACGCCCTCCTAGAGCAACTCCCATTGCCTGGCCAGCCCCAAATGGGTCGCTTCAACGGCATTTGATCTCAAGACGGCGCAAATTCTCGCCAAAAACGGCAAGCCGCCGCGACGGAACCAGGCCGCCACAAACCAACAGCTATCTGTTCAAACCTGAACAAGAGCGTTTCCGATTTGGCACAGCCAAAACAAGCCACAAAACGCGCAAAACTGGCGGGTTTTGTGGTTCTGCATAATAGGACAACGCTCTGGCGCTTCGATGGATTCTAGGTAAAATCCCCCACAAATATAGAGACAACAAATCGAGACAATAAACGCACTAACAACCGGGAGGCTTCCATGGCCGCGATTAATGACGTCGCCGATCTATCAAATGAAGGCGACAT
>JAJFGY010000231.1 GCA_021775935.1 Alphaproteobacteria bacterium | reverse complement strand
GCGCGCGAAGGGCTATGATCGGCTCTAAACAAAACCGTCGGAACTGTTCTGCCGGCAACGAACCTGCCCAGGTGTCAAAAATCTGGATCACTTCAGCGCCGGCTTTCACCTGCGCTTCAAGATAGTCACCCGTCACGTCGGTCAGCAAATCGATCAGCGTCAAAAATCCATCAGGATCGCCATAGGCCCATGCCTTAGCAGCCCCCTGATCTGGTGAGCCCTTCCCCCCGACCATATAGGTCGCCACTGTCCAGGGCGCGCCTGCAAAGCCAATAAGCGTCGTCTCCTTCGGGAGCGCACGTCTCAACCCTTTGACCGTCTCAAAGACCGGCGCCAGATGATCAAGAACGCGGGTTTTGTCGAGAGCCTTCAACCCCTCAACATGCGTGATGGGATCAAGGCGGGGGCCGACCCCTTCTTCAAACCAGACATTTTGTCCAAGTGCATCAGGCACAACAAGAATGTCAGAGAACAGGATGGACGCATCAAACCCATATCGCCTGATAGGCTGCAGTGTCACTTCAATCGCAAGCTCTGGCGTGTAGCAGAGATTTAAAAAGCTCCCTGCTTTTGCGCGTGTCTCTCGATACTCAGGAAGATACCGTCCTGCCTGACGCATCAGCCATATTGGTGGATGCTCTAAAACCTCTCCGTGAAGCGCACGTAAAAACTTTTTCTCGGAGACGGGGACAGGCTTCTTATTTTGCTGGGTCATCTGAATTTCTAAAGCTTGGGTATGTTGAATGAGCTGGTTGGAAAAGGTGCGTCACACACTTATCCCGCGTTAAGCCCCTTATATAGAATCTTATAAAAGGATGTAGTGGATAGTGGATCCCTGTGGATATGGGGGATCAAATTTTGTCCCCGTTGTCCAAGTCAAACGTTTGTGAAGCGCCACATTTCCTCTCTCGCGAGCGTCATGTGGGTCATTCTAAACTATCTAGGCGGAGTCCAAAGAGACTCAAGCACTTGCTCTGTGAAAAACGTCCATGTGGATAAATCAAACCATGGGGATAACTGAAACCGATAGGGCCGCGCCCTACTTGTCCCCGTTTTCCCCATCCCCTGGAAGCCCGTTTGTTAACCACGTACAGAACCGTCGATAAAAAAAGCAACACGGGTATGACTGAGTAGGGCCTTAACAAAACCGGGGACTTAAGCCAGTTGTTCACACTCATCCACAGGCAAATGCGCAATGCACAAACTCTTAAGACCTCTTAATGAAAGACTGGCTATCAGCAACGAGCCTAGATAGTTTTAGGCTGATTTTGATCAACCCCCAAATGGCAGACCCGCCACCCGGACTTCATATTCCACATGACAAGCCGCCGACTCTTTCATTTGCATCTCGTCTCCGACGCGACGGGAGAAACGCTGAATGCGGTCGCCCGCGCCGCCTGCGCCCAGTATGAAGATGTGAGCCCGGTCGAGCATATCTATGCGCTTGTGCGTGGACCCAAACAATTGGACCGGGCAGTCGCTGAAATTGAACGCGAACCGGGTCTCGTCATGTTCACAATGGTGAACGAAAAACTCCGCGACCAACTGCTGGAACGCTGTCGCGAACTCGACATCCCCTGCATCTCCGTTCTTGATCCTGTGATCAACGCATTGGGCACTTACCTTGGTCGGGAGATTTCCCATAAGCCCGGCGTTCAACATGAAATGAACGCAGAGTATTTTGATCGCATCGCGGCGCTTAATTTCACAATGGCGCATGATGATGGCCAGACAGCCGGTGATCTGGATGATGCTGATATCATTCTGGTCGGCGTAAGTCGCACGTCCAAAACACCTACCTGTATCTACCTGGCCAACCGGGGCATCAAAGCAGCAAACGTTCCTTTTGTGCCTGCCACACCTCTGCCAGCGGACCTTGAGACCGCAACAAGCCCCTTGATTGTTGGACTGGTCGCAAGCGTTGACCGTCTTTCGCAAATCCGCAAAAACCGCCTGCTCTCTTTGAACGAGCAGACGGAAACCGATTATGTCGACAAGGATTTGATCACATCCGAGCTTGCTGAGGCCCGCAGACTGTTCAACAAGCATGGCTGGCCGGTTATTGATGTGACCAGACGGTCGATTGAAGAAACAGCCGCCGCCATTCTCAATCTCTACAACCGTCACACCTAACTTGAATAAGAGCATCCCATGTCAGACACGCCTACTCTCGTTCTCGCATCCCGCTCGGGCGTTCGCGCCATGCTGCTGGAGAATGCAGGGATCTCGTTCCGCGTCGAGGTGTCTCCTGTCGATGAAGCCCAGGCAAAAATGGGCTTTGAAGGAAACGGAACCGCGCTCGCGCAACATCTGGCAGAACTAAAGGCCCAAGCGGTAAGCGCCCAGGCGAAAGATCAGTTTGTAATAGGCGCCGATCAGGTGCTGACCTGTGATGCGAGGCTCTTTGACAAACCCAAAGATCTCGACGAAGCGCGAAAAAATCTCAACTTCTTCCGAGGCAAAACCCACACCCTGCACTCTGGTGTTGCGGTTGCGCGCAGTGGCGAGATTGTCTGGAACCACGTGACCCAGGCCCACCTCACCATGCGTGAGTTTTCTGACGACTATCTTGAGCATTACCTGCGCCGCGCAGGAGAAAAAATTCTCTCAAGTGTTGGCTGCTATCAATTGGAAGGTCCCGGCGTTCAATTGTTTGAACGCATTGAAGGTGACTATTTCACAATTCTCGGTCTGCCACTCACGCCGCTTTTTGAGTTTCTGCGCAAAGAAGGCGCCCTGGAGACATGAGTGGCAGAAACAAGGGTGAGGCGGCTCCTGCTCGCGGCAAGTCAAAGGTGTGGGTGCTCGGCTGGCCGGTCACTCATTCCCGCTCCCCCGTGATCCATTCCCATTGGATAGAAACGCTGGGGATTGAGAACGCTGTATATGAAAAGCACGGTGTTCCACCAGACGACCTTGCCGCCACGCTGGCAAATTTTCGGGCCGAAAATGTTATGGGCGCCAATGTCACCGTTCCCCACAAAGAAGCCGTGTTTGCACTGCTCAAACATCATGATGAAGCCGCCACGCGCCTGAAAGCGGTGAACACGATCGTAGATTGCGGCACGCATTTCGAAGGCCGTAACACCGATGGCTATGGGTTTATGGCGAACCTCCACGCAGAAGCCCCCACCGCCGACATCGCATCAAAGCCTGCCATGGTGTTGGGCGCAGGGGGTGCAGCGCGCGCGATCCTTGTGGCTCTCGCAGATGCAGGTGTGCCTGAAATCCGATTGGTGAACCGCACTCTGGACAAAGCCGTCGCTCTGCTTGACGAACTGGGCGTGGAAGGAACAGCTCTGTCCTGGGAGGCCGCTCCGGCAAGGCTTGAAGGAATTGGATTGCTGGTCAATACCTCCTCCCTTGGCATGACGGGCATGGATCCACTGATATTGGATTTGAATAAACTACCGGCCTCAGCCCTTGTCACCGACATTGTCTATTCGCCGCTTGAGACAGACCTGCTTGCCCGTGCACGCGCACGCGGCAATCCCACTGTTGATGGGCTTGGCATGCTTTTGCACCAGGCGGTGCCAGGATTTGAAGCCTGGTTCGGGGTGCGCCCAGAGGTGACGCCGGAACTCCGTGCGCTTGTCCTCAACGATTTGAACCCGAATGCGGGGGGAGAAAAATAGATGCTCTTGATTGGCCTGACAGGTTCCATCGGCATGGGAAAGTCCGAGACTGCAAAAATGTTTGCGGCCGAAGGCGTGCCTGTCTATGACGCGGACGCCGAAGTACACAAGCTTTACCAACCAGGTGGTGCCGCCGTAGATCTACTTGAAGAGGCTTTCCCTGGTGTTGTCCAGAACGGTGCTGTGGATCGCGCGCTCTTGTCTAAACAGGTAATCGGCAAACCCGACGCGCTTAAAAAACTTGAGAGCATCGTGCATCCGCTGGTCGGTCAGGCAAACCGGGCATTCCTGGAAAAATCCGCGAAAGCCGGAGCAGAAATGGTCCTGCTCGACATCCCGCTTCTTTTCGAAACTGGCGGTCGTGAGCGGGTCGACGTCATTGTTGTTGTCAGCGCACCCTATGAATTGCAGCGCGAACGGGTCCTTGCCCGCCCTGATATGACGGAAGAAAAGTTTCAGGAGATTTTTGCCAAGCAGGTAAGCGACGCCGACAAACGCGCAGGAGCCGACTATATTGTGGAGAGTGATAAAGGACTGGATCATGCCCGCGCTCAAGTCCGCGACATTGTTGCGGATCTAAAAGGCCGTGAAGGCGAAGTTCTGAAGAAACTGCTGGGATGATGGATAGGTCTCACCTGGGGAGGTGACGCCTGCGTGGCGCAAACAAGCGCGCCAAAAAAGTGTGGGGATTTTAATGCGCGAAATCGTGCTCGATACCGAGACCACAGGCATCAGCCCAAAAGAGGGCCACCGTCTCGTTGAGATCGGTTGTGTGGAACTTGAAAACCACATGCCGACGGGCGAGACCTATCACGTCTATATCAATCCCGAACGCGAAATGTCCGAAGGCGCCTTTCAGGTGCACGGGCTGTCCGATGAGTTTCTTGCCGACAAACCAAAATTTGAAGAAGTCGTCGACGACTTTTTGGTCTTCATCAAGGATGCGCCACTTGTCATTCACAACGCCTCCTTTGACATGGGCTTTTTGAATGCCGAACTGAAGATGATCAACCGTCCATTGCTGCCCAACGCACAAGCGGTCGATACGCTTGCGATGGCTCGCAAAAAATTCCCCGGGGGTCAAAACAGTCTGGATGCGCTTTGCCGTCGTTTCAATGTCGACAATTCAAACCGCGTCAAACACGGCGCGCTCCTCGACAGTGAATTGCTGGCAGAAGTCTATCTTGAACTGATCGGGGGTCGCGAGCCGGGCCTGAGTCTCGCGGCAGAAACAGCGAGCGGCACGGACGCCAGTGGAAAAATTACCCACGTCGTCCGCACGGCTCGGCCGAAACCTTTGCCGTCACTTGTTACCGATGAAGAGCGCGAGGCCCATCAGGCTTTCGTCGCAAGTTTTGGCGAAGAGACACTCTGGAAAGACGCTTAGATTTAAGCGTCTGGATGATCTTTCGAGCCAGCTTCTTGCTGCGCCTGCATTTGCTGCCGGAACAATTGCGCAAAATCGATCGGGTCAACCATCAGTGGCGGGAAGCCACCATCACGGGTGACATCGGCAATGATCCGGCGCGCGAAGGGGAAGATAAGCCGCGGGCATTCGATAAGCAGCACCGCCTGCATGCTTTCCTGGGGAATGTTTGCGACTTTAAAGACACCTGCATATTCCAGCTCAGCCAGGAAGAGCTGTTTGCCAGCCACCTTGGCGTCCACTTTCAGTTTCAACACAACTTCAAAGTCGGTTTCTGCAAGAGGGTTGACGCCAACATCGACATTCACACCAATCTGCGGTGCTTCATCTTGTGGGGAGAGGGACGCGGGCACATTTGGGCTTTCGAATGAAAGGTCCCGAACATATTGAGTGATCACCCGAAGCTGCGGTCCAGCCTGCGTGTCGCCGCCATTTCCTGTTGCTTCTGTTTGATCTGTCTCTGCCATGCCAACTCCCGTTCTGCGGATCTCTTGAACTCAGCCCGCGTCTAAAATGCGGACTGTGGCTATCACGGAACGTGGGGCTGTCACAAGCGCGAGGTGCGAGACCCTATTCTTTGGGCGGTACCCATTTGGTTGGTCCAGAAGCTGAAGTGTCGTTATCGCGGGCCCGCGGTGCGGTGGGATCAACTTCCTCAGCCTCTCCTTCAACAATGGTTGCATCATCATTGGCGGGGTGTCTCCCTTGATAGGGCGTGCCCGATGGTCCACCTGCCGGACCACCTGGATGTCCAGGTCCCGTATGCATGTGAACGGTGCCGTTTTTTGCAAACCATTTCATGGCAGCACGCGCCAATACCAAACGAACCGGTGGCACAAACAGAAGAAAGCCCGCAAAGTCAGTGAGGAAGCCCGGTGTCAAAAGCAGTGCACCGGCAATAACCAGACAGAACCCATGGATTACTTCTTCAACCGGCAACCGTCCTTCGCTCATGGCAGCTTGCGCGCGTCCAAAGGCCGCAAGACCCTGGGAGCGCAAAAGGCTGGTGCCGACAATTGCCGTCAAAATGACAATCCCAATGGTCGCCCATAACCCGATCACGCCGCCGACTTCAATAAAGACGGCGATTTCCGCAATGGGCACCAGGATAAAGGCAAGAAAAACGAAAGGCATAGGGGTGCTTTCAGGGCAATAAGTGGCAATGGGGCATCTTATGCCCTAGATTGTCTTTAACAGATAAGCGCTCGCCTGCCTGATGCCAACCAGGGGAGCCTCCCCTTACGGGTTTGCACCCCACGCTAGACACTCTCGAAAAGTGTCAGGCAGTGGACGACCCCAAGACAGGTAACGATCCTTTTATGAGCAGCGACTATAGCATTCTCAACCTGATCCTTTTGGTGGTCGCCGTGGTGGTATTCCTGAAGCTGCGCAGTGTATTGGGCCGCCGAACGGGCCAGGAGCGTCCCCCTTTCGATCCCTATTCTGCCCAGGACCAGTCTACCCACGACCCATCAGCCGAGGCCGAGAATGGCAATGTGATCAACCTGCCCGGCGCGCGCAGCCCCGAGGCTGGGTTGGATGCTTCGTCTGAACCCACACCACGCAAAATACCGGGTATTGAACCAGGCTCAGAGATTGACCAGCAATTGACTGAGCTCGTCCTCGCAGACCGGCGGTTTGACGGCGCTGAGTTTCTCGGTGGGGCCAAACTTGCTTATGAGATGATCGTGACGGCTTTCGCTGCTGGAGATCGCGCTGGCCTGCAGCCCTTGCTCGCACCCGAAGTGTTTGAGAGCTTTGAAGGTGCCATTGAGGCCCGTGAAAAACGCGGTGAAACCATCGAAATGAGCTTTATCGGCTTGAAATCAGCCAACTTTGCCAAAGCTCTGGTAAATGGAAACCAATCGCTGGTCACCGTGAAATTTGTCAGCGAACAAACCTCATCGACCAAAAACAATGATGGTGTGGTGATCGAAGGGGACCCGGTAACGGTCCGCGAGATCACGGACGTGTGGACATTCGAGCGGGACATTACGAGCCGTGACCCCAATTGGCATCTGGTCGCCACCGGTAGTGCTTGATCGGTTGCGTGTCTCGTGACCCGGCCTGTGACCCCTGCCCCGCCTCAGCCTGAAAGTCTCCCGCAAGGACAGAAATTTGTTCAGGGTGGCGGGGCCAGAGCCGCAAGCATCCTATCTGTTTTTGGCTTGTTTCTGGGACTTTGGAGCTGTGCTGAACCGACTGTGCCGGAGGAGCCATCCGTGAGTCCCGTGAGCGAAAACCCTGGCCCTACTTTGTCTTTGACGGGTTTTGAGGCCCTACCTGGCTGGGCAGAAGACGATCAGGGCGCCGCTCTCCAAACCTTCAGACGATCCTGTGAGCGCATCCTGGCGGGCGACCCGGCAAGGCCGCTGGATGTTAAAACCGGCGCGGCCATCGACTATGGAACACTGGGAGATTGGCAGCCAGTGTGCGGGCAGGCGAACGCCCCAGCCGCCCTCGCTGACCCCCGTGCTTTTTTTGAAAATCACTTCCAGGCTTTCGCGGTGGAAGCCGAAAACGGACCAACTGGTCTCATGACCGGCTACTTCGAGCCTGAAATTGATGCAAACCTGACCCGGGAAGGCCCCTATCAGACCCCGCTGCTAGCGAAACCAGGTGACCTGCAAAGACTCGACCTTGGCGAATTCGATCCGACCCTTAAAGGTGAGACCATTCGCGGCCGTTTGGAGGGGGGGCGCTTCGTGCCCTATCCAGACCGAGCCGCAATCAATCGGGGCGCGCTGGTCCCAGGTGACCTCGCTGTCGCCTGGGTGAGGGATCCGGTCGACGCGTTTTTTGTCCATATCCAAGGATCTGCGCGCCTAAAACTGCCTGACGGCTCGGTGGCACGGGTCGGTTTTGCAGAAAAGAACGGCCGTCCCTACACCGCCATTGGCAAGGTTCTGATCGATCGCGGTGAACTGTCACGCGAAAACGTGTCCATGCAGACGATCAGAGATTGGCTGGCGGCAAACCCCGAAGAAAGGGAAACTGTTCTGGAAGCGAACCAATCCTACGTCTTCTTTAGCCGTCGAAATGTGACAGACCCTACTCTTGGACCAACAGGTGCGGGGGGTGTGGCCCTCACACCAGGTCGGAGTCTGGCGGTGGACCGCCGGGTTCACGCTCTGGGGGCACCGCTCTGGTTCGAGGCGGTTTTGCCTGGGGACGCTGACCCGACGCGGAAACTAATGGTGGCTCAGGACACCGGGTCGGCTATTCGGGGATCTGTCCGAGGCGACTATTTCTGGGGCTCTGGCGACGGTGCCGGAGACCGGGCTGGCGAGATGAAGTCTGACGGCAAGTTCTGGGTGCTTCTGCCCACCGCGTTGGCCGCTAAACAGAGGTAGGGCTGGTGGCGCGAAAACCGACCGATTCCTCCCCCCCTACCGGGTATGGCCGCAAAAGCCCCAAAAACCGCCAGCGAACCTTAACGCGTGACGAGGCGCAACTTTGGCGCAAGGTAACAGCAGATGCCATCCCCAGGCCCGGCCGGAAGGAAACCATGCCAGACCCGGCTGATATGTTGGAGGATGGCCCGGAAAAAAACGTTCCCGCTTCGAAACAAGTAAGGGCCATAAGGGCCAATCCCTCCCTCAGCACGCCGCGCCCCAAACGGCCACCGGCTCCCCCGCCCCTCAATGCATTGGACAACCGCACGGCCAAACGGCTGGTTCGTGGACAGTTAACGCCGGAAGCGCGCCTCGATTTGCACGGGATGACCCGGCACTCCGCCGAACCGGCCCTTTTGCGCTTTGTCACGGATGCCAGGGCCCAGGGGCGCAAGCTGGTTCTGGTCATTACCGGTAAGGGCTCTCAGGGTCATCTTCTCCACGGACGTGATTTTCATGCCGACCCCCATCAACGATCGGTGCTGCGCGAAGAAGTACCGCGTTGGCTCGGCGAACCTCAGTTCCGGACCCATGTCGCGGGATTTCAACCAGCACACCCCAAACACGGCGGCGGGGGCGCCCTCTATCTCTGGCTGAGGCGCCGATCATGACGCCCTTTGGTCGGAGATTGCGGGAGCTGCGCGAGGAGAAAGGCGAAAGTCTCTCAAACCTGGCAGCCGCCGTGGGCGTGAGTGCGGCCTACCTCTCCGCTCTTGAGCATGGCCGACGCGGGCGTCCCGGATTTCATCTCGTCCAGAAAATCATCGGACATCTGGGCATTATTTGGGACGAGGCAGAAGAGCTGGCCGAGCTCGCGCGCCTCTCCCACCCCAAAGTAACGGTGGATACCGGTGGCCTGGACCCCCGGGCAACGGAGATCGCCAACCGGTTGGCCAGAGATGTCCGTCGGCTCGACGGACCGGCGCTAGACCGGATGCTGGAGTTGTTGAAAGATGAGTCCAGCGCGACTTAATCGTTTCGGTTTCGAATCGCTTTCAGCAAATTTTCTGCAAAAATCAGCTCAAATCCGACGGGACAGACCCAATCACTGCCATTTTCGCGTCTGCGGGCGCTGAACCCAGATTCAGTTCATGTGCCAGACCGGCACGGACATTAGCTTCTTGGTAAGCCGAATGAGTCCCTCGCGAAGGCTCTCTAAGACTTGGACTCGCCCTAGGCGAATTATCATTGCGTTCCCGCAACAGGCCCCAGTTTCATTAAGGTTTGAGAAACCATAAGGATGCATCAGAACCCAACCTAAACGAGACCGTCATTGCCGGACCCACGGGTCGGGCTCCGCCAACCCAAGGACAAGCTTGCCTGGCAATCCAGGGCCGACAAAACACCGCCCTGCTCATTCATCCTGGATCCCGGATTAAGTCCGCGGACATCTGCCTCACAAAATGAACTTGGACAGATCCGAATTGGCGGCAAGATCCGTCAGCTCGTTCTTCACATAGGCTGCATCAATCGTGACAGTTTCCCCTGCCCGGTCAGTTGCAGAGAAGCTGATATCATCAAGCACCCGCTCCATGATCGTGTGAAGCCGCCGGGCACCGATATTCTCAACGGTCGCATTTACGTCAGCGGCAATATCGGCCAATGCGTCAATTCCGTCTTCTGTCACCTCAAGGGTCACTTCTTCCGTTGCCATCAGTGCTTTGTATTGTTTGATCAGGCTGGCTTCAGGCTCCGTCAGAATGCGGCGGAAATCATCTCGCGTGAGTGCCTGCAGCTCGACCCGAATGGGCAGACGGCCCTGAAGTTCCGGCAACAGGTCGGACGGCTTGGAGAGATGAAAGGCACCTGATGCGATGAAAAGGATATGATCGGTCTTCACCGGCCCGTGTTTGGTGGCAACTGTGGTGCCCTCAATAAGCGGCAGCAAATCCCGCTGCACCCCTTCCCGGCTGACATCGCCGCCTCGGGCGTCTGTGCGCGCACAGATTTTATCGACCTCGTCTAGAAAAACGATGCCGCTATTTTCCACCTTGTCGATGGCGTCCGCATTGACCTGATCATCATCAAGCAGCTTGTCGGATTCTTCCGCGATCAAAAGGTCATAGCTGTCTTTCACATTCATCCGCCGGGGCTTCGTGCGATCCCCCATTGCCTTGCCCAGCATGTCGCTCAGATTGATCATGCCCATCTGTGAGCCCGGCATGCCCGGAATATCAAAACTCGGCATTCCGCCGGTGCTATCAGCCACCTGGATTTCTATTTCTTTGTCATCCATGTCGCCCGAGCGCAGCTTCGCGCGGAAAGATTCCCGCGTCGACGCGCTGGCCTCAGTTCCCACCAACGCATCAAGCACCCGCTCCTCTGCCGCGCTATAGGCCTTGGCCTCAACTTCTTTGCGTTTGCTCTCGCGCACCAGACCGATGGATGCCTCAACCAGATCGCGGACAATCTGTTCGACGTCCCGGCCGACATAGCCCACTTCCGTAAACTTTGTCGCTTCCACTTTGATGAAAGGTGCCTGGGCAAGCTTGGCGAGACGACGAGAGATTTCTGTTTTGCCGACACCCGTTGGTCCGATCATGAGAATGTTTTTCGGCAGCACTTCTTCGCGAAGATCATCCCCCAATTGCTGACGCCGCCACCGGTTGCGCAGGGCAATTGCAACAGCTCGTTTGGCATCCGCCTGGCCGACAATGTAGCGGTCAAGCTCAGACACAATTTCGCGGGGGGTAAAGGCAGTCATAATAGGTCTTCTTTCACTAAATTCACGAGAACCGCGCTTCCATCAACAATACTGAACCCTCGTCGGGGTCACGGTCGGTGCAAAGAGGGGCAAACCCCGCTTTCAGATAGGCTGCAATTGCGCGACGGTTAGTGGGCTTTGGATCAACAATAACGCTGGTCACATCCTCTTCGCGGCACTGCTCAAGATAGGCACGCAGAAAGGTGCTTCCGTGGCCCCGTCCCAAAAAGGCGGCAGGTCCAATAAACTGATCAAGGCCGATGGCGCCCAGTGCGTTGGCTGCATAAGGGTGCGATCCGTCGACTTCGTAGGCTTGCAGATAAGCAATCGGATTGTGTTTGTGCAGAACCAGAAAGGGCTCAACATCCATCTCTTCAATATGGTCTGCAATATCTTCAAGCGCCGAGGGATCACTGTACCATTGGCGTACATGAGGTTCGTCAAACCAACGACGCAGCAAGGGCAGGTGGTGATAGCCAACTCTTATGAAGCGGTACTGAGTGCCGGTCACCTTCTTAGCCGTCCAGGTCGAGCGTTTCGAGGGTGAGGGAGGTGTTGGTGTAGACGCAAATGTCCGCGGCGATGCCCATGGCTTTGCGCGCAATGTCTTCTGCGTCCATATCCATATCGACCAGGGCACGGGCAGCAGAGAGCGCGTAGTTGCCGCCAGACCCGATGCCGGTGACGCCATGTTCTGGCTCAAGCACATCGCCGGTACCGGTCAGCACCAGGGTGGTTTCTTTATCTGCCACGATCATCATGGCTTCCAGCTTGCGCAGATACCGGTCTGTCCGCCAGTCTTTGGCGAGCTCCACACACGCGCGCAGCAATTGGTTTGGATATTGTTCAAGCTTTGCTTCCAACCGCTCAAAAAGCGTAAAGGCATCAGCCGTCGCCCCGGCAAATCCACCAATGACGGTGCCACCGGCAAGCTGGCGCACTTTGCGGGCGCTGTTCTTGATCACCGTGTCGCCCATGGAAACCTGTCCATCGCCCGCGACCACGACCTTGCCGCCTTTGCGGACAGAAAGAATGGTGGTGCCGTGCCAGACAGGGGGATTGCTCATGGGTACCGGGTCCTCAACAGGAGAAAAATCTGAGCGCTACATGTGGGCCGGATGGATGTCCCCGTCAAGCGGAGCGCGACTTCCATTTCCGAGAAGCGTCTGGCCAATAGTGGCTTATTCAATATGGTCAAATTCGCCTGGATCGCCTCCAAGGTCGCGGACTTGATCCTCCAGCGCTTTGATCCTGCTTTGCAGCCTGTCAAAAGCGGGCTCCAAAACATCAGGCGAGTAGCGCGGCGTAATGTGGGCAGAACAATTCACATCCCACCTTGTCACTTTAAAGAGGATCGCCCGCTCCACCCGAGCCCGGTAGCTGGGATGGGCAAGCGAGCGGGTGAGGGCAGGGTCTGTTTCCACCGCGCGCGCCTCCCCCCAAAGCTTGATGCGCCGCCGGTTCACATAGTCGATCAGGAAGATAAATGCCGCGGGGTTTTCCTTCAGATTGCCCAAAGTCACATATTGCTGATTGCCACCAAAATCGGCGTATCCAAGCTCCGTGTCGCTCAAGACTTTCAGGAACCCGCGTGGTCCCCCGCGATGTTGGAGGTAGGGTGCGCCTTTGGCAGACGCAGACGCAAAATAGAAATGATCGCGCTCCGCGATAAATTGGGCGAGATCCTGGGTGAGGCGGGGGGTTCCGCGAGGTTCCATGGGACAGGTCTTTTTGCTGGGGGCGAATGGATTAAGGGGCGGTTCGGCGCAAGAGCGCGGCGACAAGATAGAGCAGGACCGCACCAAAAACACCGGGTAGGGCGATCAAAAGCATGGCATCGGGGAGGCTAGTCCCCGAAAAAATCAGCAGCATGGGATTGGCGCCCGCCGGAGGATGCACGGTCCGTGTTGCCATCATGCCAGCGATCGCGGCCCCGGTGCCAAGGCCCGCGCCAAGCAGAATGGCCAGGGGCCCCGGATCTGCTAACGCGAGATGGCCTGTCATCACCTCGCCAGTCATCAGACTGACAAGAAAGAGACATAAAATGCCAATAAGCATAGACAAAGCGTGGCCGCCAACCACATGACGCGGCGCTGAGAGAGGACTATCGGGCAGAGCAAAGAGCAACACCGCCGTGGCGCCGAGCGGGGCCATCAGCAGGGAACTTTCTGAGAGCAATCCGGCTGACCCAACCAGAGCGATGGCGAGAGCACCAATCAAGCCTGTGGTTAGAATTTGGCGAGGTGGGGGACGCACATAGGCGGTCTTTGCCCACGAAGTGAGGCACGCAAAGGTGGGGTCTGGCATATCGGGCCTCCAAAAAATGAGTCCTAAGCGAATTTCCTGAAATATGGGGATGCGCCCTGAGCATACAATACCGTTTGGTATCATTTAGGGTTTTGGGGGTAGACTGTCTCTCCTGGCCAACCCAAAACCGGCCACCAGAAGGAGTTCCCCATGCCGCGCCCCTCTCGCCGCAATGATCTGATTGAGACCGCGCAGACGCTTTTCAACGCGGAGGGCTTTCACGCTGTCGGCATCGAGCGGATTTTGAGCGAAGGCAATCTCGCCAAAATGACGCTTTATCGGCATTTTCCGTCCAAGGATGCGCTGATCCTCGGCGTGCTGGAAGCGCGGGAGAAGGCCGTGAATGGCTGGTTCCGGGAGGTGTTGGCGGATCCAAACCTGCAAGGCAAAGGACGCTTGCTGGCCATTTTTGATGCGCTGGAAGCCTGGTTTGAAGACCGCTCCCCGCTTGGCAAATTCTCCGGCTGCCTCTTTGTGCGGGCCTCGGGTGAATTTCCCCATCCAACCGATCCGGTGCATATCGCTGCCGCCGACGCAAAACAGGCCTTTATTGACATGGTCGCCGCTGCGGCAGAACTCGAGCGGTTCAAAAAGCCCAGACTGCTCGCCCGCCAGATAACTTTGCTGAAAGAAGGCGCGATTGCGCTCGCCCAAATTCAGGGCGCCTCAAAACCGGCGCAGGACGCAAAAAACGCCGCCGAGCGCCTGCTCGCCGACTGGCCCCGCAAGAAATGACCTGAGGAGAGGAGGGGCGATGCTCAAAATCTACCATGTGCCCGGTACAAGGTCAGTGCGGCCCATCTGGCTGGCCTATGAGCTCGGCCTCGATGTTGAAATCATCCCCGTCGATTTTTCTCCCGCCTACCGTAACTCACCGGAATGGCGGGCAATCAGCCCGGCGGGTAAGGTGCCGGTCCTTTCTGATGGCGATGTGACCATGTTTGAGTCCGGCGCGATGGTGGAATTCATCCTGGACCGTTATGGCGACGGCAGGTTGCGGCCGGAATCCGGCACCGCTGAGAGCGCTCTCTATCTTCAATGGTCCTGGTTTGCCGAGGCGACACTGTCCAGGCCACTCGGCCTTCACCGGATCATGACGTCGGCGAAAGAAGGGGGCGAGGCTCTCTCAGCTGAGGGAGTGCAAAAGACCCAATCAGCCCTGAAAGCGGTAGAGCAGGGACTCGCTGACCGCGATTTTCTCCTGACGTCAGGATTCACCGCCGCCGATATTATGACCGGATATTCGCTGGAACTGCTGGCGAATTTGGGTGTGCTTGATACAGAATATCCTAGGTCTTGCGCCTATTTGGAGCGGTTGAAGGCCCGCGACGCCTGCAAGCGGGCAATGCGCACCTGACAAACCCTACCCGGAAGATTCAATCCTTAATGCCTATACATGAAGAAACCTGTCTAACCACATGAGTCCATAGCGAATTTCACGCTGTGCATCGGATTCACAAATAGTTAACTAAAGCGACTTGGACAGGTTCCCTGACATGTCACATTAAGAAAGACCGAGGGGGCGGTTCCGAGGGTCTTTTTGAGACCAAAACCGGTTAACGCTTGTTAAGCCCTTGTTAAGCATGTGCTTTCTACTCTCACCCTGTCTGGTGTACGAAACGTGTGTGGCGGGCCGCTGTTGAACCTGATAGAACGCCCGCGAAGACGGCATTCATGCCGATCAAGTGAAGGACAAGACGTATGTCTGTTGAGCCCCATGTCTATTGACCGCCAACCCAGTTTGAACCGGATTGCCACTGTTGAGCGCAAGACCAAGGAAACGGAAGTCTTCGTTTCCCTCGATCTTGATGGCAATGGCATTTACGACGTTGATACAGGGATCGGCTTTCTCGATCATATGCTTGAGCAGCTGTCCCGCCACTCATTGATCGATCTGAAAGTGCGCGTGGATGGCGATCTGCACATTGATATGCACCACACGACGGAAGATAGCGGCATTGTCATCGGTGAAGCGGTGAAACAGGCGCTGGGCGATTTCAAAGGCATTAAACGCTATTCCAATGCGATGATCCCGATGGATGAGACCCTGACGCGCTGCTCTATTGATGTGTCTGGCCGTCCCTATCTCATCTGGAAGGTGGTGCTGCCCCGGCCAAAACTGGGTGAAATGGACACCGAACTCTTCAAAGAGTGGTTCCAGGCCTTTGCACAAGCTGCGGGCATTACGCTCCACATGGAAAACCTCTATGGGGAGAATACCCACCACATTGTGGAAAGCTGCTTTAAGGCCCTTGCCCGGGCACTGCGGGCGGCGGTGGAGATCGATCCCCGCACAGCAGATGTGGTGCCCTCGACCAAAGGCGTGATTGGCAGCTAACTCGCTGGCTTTTTGCTGGAGCTTGTCCTAAAGAACCCCACATAAGAAGGCGCGCTTTTCAAGTTGAAGCGCGCCCGCCTTCCCGTCTGCCAGAAATCAGTTGGCCAAGTCAACG
>JAJFGY010000024.1 GCA_021775935.1 Alphaproteobacteria bacterium | reverse complement strand
TCGCCAAACACCCGCGTAAAGATCGTGTCTGCATGTTTGGTGTGGTAGCCGAGATCAAAGCGTTCGCGGATTTCTTCTTCGGACAGAAACTTGCGAACATCGGTATCACCGAGAAGTTCTTCCAGGAAATCAACCGTGGCGCTCCCTGCAACCTGATAGCTGTCCCAGACCTTCATGGCGTTGCGTTGAACAAGGCGGTAGGCATCCTCGCGAGAGCTGCCGGCTTGTGTGAGGGCCAGCAGGATGCGCTGCGAATGGACCAGGCCTCCCAGGCGGTTCATGTTGCCGAGCATGCGCTCTGGATAGACCAGCAGATTGTCGACGACATTTGTCAGCCGTACCAGGGCAAAGTCGAGCGTGACTGTCGCGTCCGGGCCGATCATGCGTTCAACAGAGGAGTGGGAGATGTCCCGCTCGTGCCAGAGCGCCACGTTTTCCATGGCCGGGTTCACTGCCATGCGCACAATGCGGGCAAGCCCTGTGAGATTTTCCGTCAGGATCGGGTTTCGCTTGTGCGGCATGGCCGATGAGCCCTTTTGGCCCTTTGAGAAAAACTCTTCTGCTTCGAGTACTTCGGTCCGCTGCAGATGTCGGATCTCTGTGGCGAGACGTTCAACAGAGCTTGCGACGACACCCAGGACGGCGAAGAACATGGCGTGGCGGTCGCGGGGAATGACCTGCGTTGAGACAGGTTCGGGCTCGAGGCCCAAAGATTTTGCGACATGCTCTTCTACGTACGGGTCGATATTGGCAAAGGTGCCGACGGCGCCTGAGATGGCGCAGGTGGCGATTTCCTTGCGCGCAATGACCAGACGTTCCCGGCAGCGTTCGAACTCGACATAGGCTTGCGCAAGCTTCACGCCGAAGGTGGTGGGCTCAGCATGAATACCGTGGGAGCGACCGATGGTGATCGTGTCTTTGTGTTCAAAGGCGCGGCGCTTCAAAGCGGCCAGCAGCTTATCCATGTCTTCAAGAAGAAGATCTGCAGCGCGAACAAGCTGCACACTCAGACAGGTGTCGAGTACGTCTGAGGAGGTCATGCCCTGATGGACGAAGCGGCTGTCTTCGCCGATGAATTCGCCTAAGTGTGTAAGGAAGGCGATGACATCGTGTTTTACTTCGCGTTCAATCTCGTCGATCCGAGCCACATCGAACACGGCCTTATTGCCACGCTCCCAAATGGTGGCCGCTGCTTCCTTGGGGATGACGCCAAGCTCAGCAAGTGCGGTGCACGCATGGGCCTCAATTTCGAACCAGATACGGAACTTGGTTTCGGGGGACCATATATCGGCCATTTCCTGCCGGGAGTAGCGCGGGATCATGTTGTTCTCGGTCTTTTATGTAAGAAGAGCGCAGGATGTAGCAGATCAGAGCGGGGGGCTCAACCGGTGCGCACTTGGGCTTCAGCCGACGGTGAGGCGGGTGACGTCTGGGCTTTCTTCGCAGGCTTCCTCAATCTTATCAATAAGATAGGTCAATGGAGGGTCTGGCGGCCGGTGGGTTTGCCAAAACGCTGTGAACCGGAGAGCGGCCCAATCATGAATGTCAGCGCAGTTGAGAGCAACGAGACGGCCGGACGCCAGATCGTTCGCCACAAAATCGCGGGTCATAAAGGACCAGCCAACCCCATGGCGGACCATGTCACGGGCAAGAGGAACGGAATTGACCGCCCATAGGTCTGTGACATGGACATGGTAATTGTAGCGGCCCTCGTCGACTGCCTCGGAGGAAAGAATGATCTGCCGGTGATTGTCGAGCTCGGCTAACGGGAATGGATTTTTCCTCAGTGCCAGGGGGTGGTCTGCTGCTGCGACCGGAAAGGCCCCGCGCAGCGCAATTTGGCGTCCGTCAAAGCGGCGCATGGGCAACATGTCATTGAGTGCCAGAAGCCCAATATGTGCTTTGTCTTCCTCCAGGCGCGTGACGATTTGATCCACCGGCATTTCATGGATGGTCAGCTGGATTTCAGGGTAGTGCTCCGCGAACAATCTAAGCGCCGCAGCGAACGGTTCGCGGGGGAAGAGCGAGTCGATCAGTATCGTGGCATTGACGGCGGTGTTTCTGCGAAGCGCATCGGCTCTGGCGGATAGTCGCTCAACCCGACGCGCGATCATATCCGCATCTCTCAGGATCGATTTCCCCTCATAGGTGAGTTTCGGGCGGTATTCTGATCGGTCAAAAAGGATCAGACCTAAATGTTCTTCCAACTGGCCGATTGTGTAGCCCACTGCTGAGACCGTGCGGTTGAGCTTTTTGGCAGCGGCGGAAAAACTGCCTTCCTCAGCGATGACCTCAAAAACCGTCAATTGGTCGAGAAGGTTGGGGTGCATAAGATATCCATATAATCTGGAAGAGATGTGCAGATATATCAGATTTTCTTTGAGGAATAAATCAGCGACATTTCCTTACTCCGAGCAAATGGCCGGGGGCTTCAAACTGGGAGAATTTCATGGATCGTCGGGACTTTTTGCGCGGCTCAGCCGCTGTGGGCGCCCTAGCGGTTGCCGCAAAACCAACCCTAGCCTGGGCGGATGCGGATCCGTTCGTTCGATTGGACGGCATGGCACAGGCGGACCTGGTCCGTCGTGGGGAAGTTTCATCGCTGGAGTTGGTGGATGCCGCGATCTCGCGGATCGAGAAACTCAACCCCAAGATCAATGCGGTGGTGCATACCCGCTATGACAAGGCGCGGGCGCTGGCTTCGTCGGGCGATATCCCTGATGGTCCCTTCACTGGCGTTCCTTACCTCATCAAAGATCTGTCTGAGCTGGAAGGGGAGCCTCTCACGTTTGGCTCGAAACTCTTTGCCGGCAATGTTGCAGATCGCGACAATGGCGGTGTTGCGCGGGCAAAGGAAGCCGGGCTCGTCATTCTCGGCAAGACCAACACACCCGAATTTGGCCTGTTGGGCACAACAGAGTCGGAGCTTTTGGGCGCTGCTCATAATCCCTGGGACCTTGCACGCCACACCGGCGGTTCGAGCGGCGGCGCAGGAGCTGCTGTGGCGTCCGGCATGGTGCCGTTTGCGCATGCAAGTGATGGTGGCGGGTCAATCCGTATCCCTGCTTCTATCTGTGGACTTGTTGGCTTGAAGCCCAGCCGTTCGCGCATGTTCACCGAAGGGGATGACGAGATGCCCGGCGACATTGGAGTGCGCCTTGCCGTCAGTCGGTCTGTGCGCGACACAGCACAAATCCTCAATGTAAGTGAGCGCAAGGGGGCGGGGGCCGTTTATGAACCAACCGGGTTCGTTACCGGACCAAATTCCAAGCGATTGAAGATTGGCTACAGCACGCTCAACTATGCAGGCAATGACGCATCGCCTGAGGTAAAGGCAGCGCTTGATGCGACGGCGAAACTCTGCGCGGACTTAGGCCATGAGATTGTCGAAACCAAACCCTTCCTTGATGCAGAAGCGTTCCTTGAAAACTTCATGGGGATCTGGGCTTCATCGCCGGCGTTCCTTGTCGACAATGCCTGGCTGATTGGCCTCTCCCAGTTTCGCTGGACCAACGCTGAAGAAGGGCTTGAGCCTTGGACACGCGGACTTGCTGAATGGTTTGAGAAAAAGGAAGCGGCGAACCCCGGTGTCGTTGAGAGATCGGTCGCCTATTTTGATCAGGTGGTGCGCGAGTACGATGCCTATTTCGAGACGCTGGATGTTGAACTGACGCCGGTGTTGCGAACGCCGCCAATCCTGCTCGGCGAGCAAGCGCCGGGTGTTCCGTTTGATCAGCTGTTTGAGCGGGTGCTCGACTATGTGTCCTATACGCCTCAGCATAATGTGGCGGGCACGCCAGCGATCTCGCTGCCATTGTTCACCAGTCCTGAAGGCCTGCCGATCGGGAGCCAGTTTGCCACCAAGCGTGGTGGGGAGAGCACGCTGCTTGAGCTGGCCTATGAGCTTGAGGCTGCACTCCCATGGGGCGCACGTTGGGCACCCACGTCAGCGGTCAATCTTTAAGAGTGGGGTGGAGCATCCGAGCGGATACCCCACCGGCATCTAACGGTTGTCGACCTGACCGCGCACGGATCTGATGCCGCGCTCGGTAATGCGGTAGGGGCCTGAATTTCGCGATGCGATGTAGCGTCGCCGTTTGAGTTTTTTGAAAAGCTCGAGGGTAAAGCCGGTGAGGTACCAGCCGTCTCGCGTTACACAGATGGCTTTTTGAATTTTGCCGTCATCACTGCGTTCGAGGATGATCCGGCCCCCTTGAGCCATCACATGGAGCACTTTTTGCTCCGGTTTTGAAATGTTCACTGTAGTCGTGCCTTGGAGTGTCTCGCTGTTGCATAAAGCAACACGCCTGCGCGGCCAGCTGCTGCGCAGGGAACTCGGGGCAACCTCTCAGAACCGTCTAAGACGGATCTGGGTTACCGATGGGCACTCACAATTAGCATCAAGCCTCCATAGCTTGGCTTAGAGATATTGGCAGCCGGGAAGGTCGTCAAGACTGGCGGGCTGGGTTAGATCAGACCCAGGGTTTTGAAGCTCACGTGGGAGCCTTTGCCGATCACCAAATGATCGTGAACGGAGATGCCGAGCGGCTTTGCGCTCTCGATAATCTGGCGGGTCATGTCAATGTCGGCCTGGCTGGGCGTTGGGTCACCCGAGGGGTGATTGTGCACGAGAATGAAGGAAGAGGCGCTGAGCTCCAGTGCCCGCTTGACCACTTCGCGGGGATAGACCGGCGTGTGATCGATGGTTCCCTTTTGTTGAACCTCATCAGCAATCAAAACATTCTTGCGGTCCAAAAACAGAATGCGGAACTGCTCCGTATCATTGTAGGCCATGGCGGCATTGCAATAGTCGATCAGCGCTGCCCAGGATGAGATAGCGGGGCGGTCCATGATTTTCGCCTGGGAGAGTTTGAGGGCTGCCGCCTGGACGATTTTAAACTCACTGATGACGTTTTCTGTGACGCCCTCTGTTTCGCTCAAGCGAGCCGGGTCAGCGGCAATCGCGGCACCGAAACTCCCAAACTGATCTATGAGAGACTTCGCGAGCGGTTTGACGTCGCGCCGGGGAATGGCGCGAAAGAGCAGAAGCTCCATCAGCTCATAATCGGCAATGCCTTCTGCGCCCGCTTTTGCAAAGCGGTCCCGCAGTCGTTGTCGGTGGCCCGCATAATGTGGTTTGGGATCTGACTTGGATTCTGGTTTGGATTCTGGTTTGGGGTGACTCACGGGCGCGTCAGCTGTAGGGCGGATGGTCTAGGCCAGCGGGGGATTTGGTGAAAATCTCCGGGCCGTCTGCGGTGATGCCGATCGTATGCTCGAACTGGGCGGACAGGGAGCGGTCGCGTGTCACTGCCGTCCAGCCATCGTTCAACATTTTCACAGCTGCTTTGCCTGAATTGATCATGGGCTCAACGGTGAAGAACATGCCTTCATGCAAAGACATGCCTTCGCCTCCACGGCCATAGTGCAGAACGTTGGGAATATCGTGAAACACACGACCAATACCGTGGCCACAAAACTCGCGAACGACTGAGCAGCGCTCGCCTTCTGCGTAGGTTTGAATGGCAGCGCCAATGTCGCCGAGGGTCGCGCCGGGCTTTGCCGCTGCAATGCCACGCATCATGGCTTCGTAGGTGATGTCACAGAGCCGTTCGACTTTACGGTTTACTTTGCCGACGTAATACATGCGGTTTGTGTCGCCATGCCACCCGTCTTTGATGAGGGTGACGTCTACATTCACCGCATCGCCGTCCCGCAGCACGCGCTCGCCTGGAATGCCGTGACAGACAACATGATTAACCGATGTGCAGCAGGATTTGCGAAAGCCGCGATAGTGGAGCGGTGCGGGCACGCATTCGTGTTCCAGCGCATAGTCGAAAACCCATTGGTCGATTTGGTCTGTCGTGATGCCCGGGACAATCTTGTCCGTCAGCATGTCGAGAGCGCCTGCCGCCAGTTTCCCCACAACCCGCATTTGCTCAAAGGCTTCAGGGCCGTGGATCTTCAGTTGTCCCATCGGCTGAATGTCATGGTCGGCGAGGTCGGTCATCATGGGCCGTCGGTCTTTCTGAATGCGTCTGAGTTGTACTTAAATAGCAAACTCAAGGGGACGATCAAGCTCGATCCTCTCTGAGTTGATTCTACAGGAATAACAAAGGACCTCAACGCCTGCGGCGATGGCAGCAGTCAGACTTTCTGCATATTTCGGGTCAATATCGGCTGCGGGGCGCATTTGTGTGCAATCTGAACGTTGCACGAGGAAAAACACCACGGCGCGATGACCAAATCTGGCCATTTCAGCCAGTTCGGCCATGTGTTTGGCGCCCCGCGCTGTCTTGGAGTCTGGGAATTCCGCAAGGCCTTGCGTTCTCGAGAGGGTGACGCTTTTTATCTCCACATAGGCAGGGGGACGATCAGGGTTCTCGAGCAGGAGATCGATCCGGCTGTTTTCCCCATATTTGACCTCCCGTCGCACGGTCTCATATCCCGCAAGCTCTGGGATCTCACCTGCTTTGATGGCGGCCTCCACCAGGGCGTTGGGCCGACCGGTATGAACGCCCACGAGAGAGGTCCCCACATCCACGAGCTCCAGAGACCAGGGAAGCTTGCGCTTGGGATTGTCACTCTTCGACACCCAGACGGTGGAGCCGGGCTCAGCGAGACCCAGCATTGAGCCTGGATTGGCGCAATGGGCTGTCAGCTCGGAGCCGTCGTCAAAACGTACGTCTGCGAGAAAGCGTTTGTACCGCTTGAGGAGCGTGGCAGGAGTGAGGGCGGGATCAAATTTCATGGGACGCACCATAGAGTTTGCAGGATTGGTCGGGCAAGGTCTTGGTCTGTGTCACGTCAGGCATGTATGCTGGGGCATCGTCTTTTTGTTTGGAGAGTCCCCATGCCCGCAACTGAGCCGGATAAGTTTGTAACTGCCGCGGTCCTGCTTATCGGGGATGAAATCCTGAGCGGTCGGACAAAAGACGCCAACCTCAATTTTATTGCAACTTACCTTGGCGATATTGGCGTTCAGGTTCGCGAAGCCCGTGTGGTGGTCGACGATCGCGACAAGATTGCAGAGGCGGTGAACGCGCTGAGAGCCTCTTATGACTATGTCTTCACGACTGGCGGCATTGGTCCTACCCATGATGATATTACCGCAGACTCAGTGGCTCATGCGTTTGGCGTCGACATAGGGTTGCATCCAGAAGCGATGGACATTCTGACCCGCCATTATGAAGAGACCGGGGGCGAGTTTACGCAAGCGCGGCAACGCATGGCGCGCATTCCGGTGGGCGCTACGCTTATTCCCAATACCGTGAGCAAGGCACCAGGCTTCCAGTTGGAGAATGTATTTGTCATGGCCGGCATCCCCATTATCGTGCAGGTGATGATGGACGCCCTGGCTGGTCGTCTTGAGGGCGGCGCGCGTATGCTCACAAAGACGATTGATTGTTTCGTGGGTGAGAGCGCGATTGCTGAAGAGCTGGGTGCGATCCAGGAACGTTATCCCTCGGTGGGAATTGGCAGCTACCCCTTCTTCAAGGATAAGCAGTACGGAACCTCTTTGGTTTTGCGGTCCGTCGAATCGGATCGGCTGACGGAAGCGGTAAAAGCGACGTTTGACCTTGCAGAGAAAGTGGGTGGGCGCCCTGTTGAGCGGGCGTCCTGAGGAGGGCGTCTTAACCTTGAATCCCAGCCAAAGAGCCGGAATCGTTCACTCCGCCGTCGTTTTTTTGCAACATTAACTTCAACATTACGAAGTTTTCAGCTGTACGACGGGCTGTTTTCGGTACACTCTGCTGGATAACTCGTTACTGTGCCTCACTGAAATGCTCGTAAGTGGAGGTTCATTTGAACGAAGCAGGCATGGGGTGTCATTGATGCCAAATGCCTTGGAGGAGGATCTTTTTTGATCCTGTTTCGTGCAAAGGGGTTCCAGTGGAGGGGCTCTCGAGTAGACTGAAGGCTCGGGCAACGAATACGAACTAATTGCGGGTACTAAAACCCTGAGGGAGAACGCTAAAATGAAGAAGTTTGCTGCCATTGT
>JAJFGY010000230.1 GCA_021775935.1 Alphaproteobacteria bacterium | reverse complement strand
AGGTCGAAGGCGTCTGGGATATCCACTATGCAGACCAGTTGCTCGCGCAGCTTGAAGCCAAGCATGGGATCAAGAAACCCATTTTGATCCACGCACTCCTGGAAACGGCGCAAGGCGTAATAAACGTCAACGAAATTGCAGCCGCAAGCCCCCGTATGCACGGCATGAGCTTGGGGCCAGCTGATCTTGCGGCGTCGCGCGGCATGAAGACCACCCGTGTTGGTGGCGGCCACCCTTCTTATGGTGTGATTGAAGACCCAAAAGAAGACGGCACAGCTCGGGTTTTTGCGCAGCAGGATCTTTGGCACTACACCGTCGCCCGGATGGTTGATGCCTGCCTGTCTAATGGCATTCGGCCTTTCTATGGTCCTTTTGGCGATATTCAGGACACGGATGCGTGCGAAGTCCAGTTCCGCAATTCGTTTCTGCTCGGGTGTGTTGGGGCCTGGTCGCTTCATCCGGTGCAAATCGACATTGCCAAAAAAGTCTTCAGCCCTGATGTCGACGAAGTGAAATTTGCCCTTCGTATTCTAGAAGCAATGCCAGATGGCACCGGTGCGGTGATGCTTGATGGGAAGATGCAAGACGATGCGACCTGGAAACAGGCAAAGGTGATCGTCGATCTGGCTAAGCGCGTCGCTGAGAGAGATCCGGAACTCGGCGCGGCTTACGGCCTCTAAGCCAAATTCACGAAACGAGCGGCTCTTCGTACTTGATGAAGGTATCTATCGCATCAAGGGCAGCTGAGAGTGGTATGCGTGAGGCATCGTCAACACCGTAATCTCTAAGCGCGTGGAGGATTTTTAGTCCTCGCGCCTGCGCCGCGTATTTTGCCGGGTCGTGGCGCGTGAAGATGGAGACAAGCGGCGCGCCACCGACGGCCAGCATATGTCCTGTACCCGAATTGTTTGCGATCGCCGCAGACATATGCGCTGCCAGGGCCATCACGAGAAGTGGACCTTTGATGTGAGGATAGGCGTCGCTCCGGTCCCACTCTGGCAACAGAGCATCAGGAACCTCCCGTCGGACCTCTGCTACGAGGTCCGCTTCGTCCGGACCGAGAAGAAAGACAGGGACACGCCCCACCGCAATCTGTTTGCGTGCAAGGTCGAAATACCGTTCCACCGGCCACAATTTTCTCCTGTCTCCAGCGCCGGGCGCAATCCCGATATAGATACGCCCAGACGGTAAAAGTGCTGCTGCGGCGTTTTGATGCTCAATAGAGAGCTGAAACACGTTGGCACCTTCATCGTCCCGGCGTTCCGACACCAGATCCAGCATATCGATCAGACTACCGACGAAAGACGGATCAGCTTCGAAGCCCTTGGGTGGCTTAATGTCAGAAAATAGGAAATCAGCGGTGCCTGAAAGAAATGTACCGTGCGGAATACGCTTCAGGATCATTGTGCGCGCAACAAGGCGCTGTGTATCGATGATGAGGTCAAACCGTCGTCCTGGAAGCGGTGACCATTTCGTAAGCAGCTGATGCGTTTTGTCGCCGACACCCGCCTCCTCAATAACCTCATCCATAAACCGATCTGCGAGCGGTTTGAGGATCCCGGCATAGACCGTTTTTCCAACGCCCGCGAGCCAGGTGATGTGGGCATCAGGGA
Source organism: Alphaproteobacteria bacterium (assembly GCA_021775935.1). Classification (GTDB taxonomy): domain Bacteria; phylum Pseudomonadota; class Alphaproteobacteria; order Parvibaculales; family Parvibaculaceae; genus Mf105b01. The sequence continues at coordinate 4,461 of JAJFGY010000230.1, read as the reverse complement.
AGCGCTGACGAACCTGTTGGGCAAAGCTTAGCTTGAGGATCCCATCCCCGATCACTTCCTCGCAGGTGTAGATCAGGACGGTTTTTGGGTTCAGAACGCGAACGGGTAGAGTTATTGGCGCTGAATTCGACAAGAGATCCCCAGGTGCCCAGTGAGTGAGGCTTTCTACCTCTCAGTCTTGTATAAACCGGCAGTCGTTCAGGGACAATAGAAGCTCAGCGGAGGCAAACGTAGGGAACGTAGGAGCTGGGAGCCGCCATAAAAGCAGCCCCCACCCTATTTGCTTAGGCCAGTTCAGTCATGGCTTCACGTGTGAAGGTCTTGAGCTCATCAGCCCGACCGTCGCGGATTTTATTTGCCCACTCAGCATCAACAAGCAACGCGCGCCCGACAGCAACCATGTCGAATTCATCCCTGTTAAGACGATCCAGCAATTTGTCGATGCTGGTAGGTTCAGAGCCCTCGCCAGCAAAAGCGGCGATGAATTCACCTGAGAGACCGACACTTCCGACAGTGATGGTGGGCTTGCCCGTCAGTTTTTTGGTCCAGCCAGCAAGGTTAAGATCTGAGCCCTCAAATTCTGGCTCCCAGAAACGCCGTGTTGAACAATGGAAGACATCTACGCCTGCATCTGACAGTGGCTTCAGGAACGCAGCAAGTTCTTCTGATGTCGGCGCTATCTTGTGATCAAAATCCTGCTGCTTCCACTGCGAGTAGCGCAGAATGAGCGGATAATCGTCGCCAACTTCCGATCGAATAGCATTGATGATATCGACAGCGAACTTGGTCCGGGCGACCGCATCTTTCCCGCCATACTCATCGTCGCGCTGATTGGTTCCTTCCCAGAAGAACTGGTCGATCAGATATCCGTGTGCGCCATGCAGCTCGATGCCGTCAAAGCCGGCTTCTCGCGCGGCGGCAGCCGAACGGCGGAACGCATCGATACACGCTTGGATATCTTCAGGTGTCATCGGGTCAGCAACAGATTTTCCGGGAACGAATAGCCCGGATGGCCCTGCACTTGGCTCATCAGGATTTGGCGCTTCTTTTTGATTGCGCATGGTACCGACGTGCCAAAGCTGCGGCATAATTTTGCCACCGGCTTCATGAACTTCAGACACGACGTTCTTCCAACCTTCCATCGCCGCCTGGCCATGAAATGCAGGAATATTGTCAGCCATGGTTGCAACGCGGTGTCCGACAGTTGTGCCTTCGGTGATGATGAGGCCCGTGCCGCCTTCTGCGCGGCGGCGGTAATAGGCAGCCACATCAGCGCCGGGAACTTCACCCGGAGAGAAACTCCGCGTCATCGGTGCCATGACCACGCGGTTTGGAATGGTCAGTCCGTTGAAGGAGAACGGTGAAAACAGCTTCTCGGTTGAGGTGCTCATCAAACAAATTTCCTTTTACCGCCGGCGCATCTTGCCAGCCTTGAATTTTAGCCCTGAATTTTGATTGGGCGTATATTGCGCGGCCTTACGGCAGGATCAAGAGCCGGGAGCTTCTTTCTGGACATTCGTGTAGGCTAAATGCAGAAAATACTGCCGAAGCAGATCGAAGGAGGACTAATGGGACCGAACCCAGCACTCAAAAAATTGGGCTTTTCAGATACGGACCGCGTGGTTTTGGTGCATACCGATGATATCGGCATGTGTCAGGCCTCTGTGACCGCATTTGCAGATCTGTGGGAAGCTGGGAGTATCTCCTGCGGAGCTGCAATGGTTCCGTGCGCCTGGTTCAATGCTGCTGCTGATTATTGTAGGGCCCACCCTGAAGTGGACATGGGCGTTCACGCGACGCTCACGAGTGAATGGCATCCTTACAGATGGGGCCCGCTGACCTCCGCCGCACACACCGGTGGCCTTGTTGACGCAGAGGCAAAGTTTCACAAAACTTCTGAAGCAGTTGCTGCACAGGCTGATCCGCAGGCTGTTAAGGCAGAACTTGCTGCTCAAATCGCCCATGCAAAAGCAGCGGGCATTGAGCCGACGCATATTGACACCCACATGGGATCGGTGATGCACGGCCCCCTATATGATGTGTTTGTTGAGCTTGCGGGTGAGCATGGCATTCCACCTTTTGCATTGCGTCTCACCGCTGACCAATGGTCAAAGGGTGGCTATGATGCGGAGAGCTGCGCCACGTTTGGCCGTCATGTCGGAGAACTTGAGGCGGCGGGCATCCCGACCCTTGACCGGATTTTGAACGTGCCACTCTCTGATGAGCAGGACCGCGCAGAGAAGACCAAGAAAGCGCTCAGCTCAATCAAACCTGGACATGTCAGCTATTTTATTCTCCACCCCAGCCATGACACACCAGAATTGAGAGGTATTTGTCCGGATTGGCGCGCCCGTGTGATGGATCTCGAGATGTTCTTAAGCGGTGAAATGGCGGAACACCTGAAAAAGGAGAATATCCACATGGTCGGATACCGGTCCTTGAAAGAGCTTATTCCTCAAGGGCTTGCGGCCTGAACCTCATCCAGCTATCAAATGTGCCCAATTCAAGATAAATTAGGAAGCGGTGGGCTTTGGGTCCAATCAGCAGGTATCTGAGTGATGATCGACAGACAGGCAAAATTTCATATCGGACAAATCGTCCAGCACCGATACTTCTCTTTTCGGGGCGTGATTTTTGACGTCGACCCAACGTTCAACAACACCGAAGAGTGGTGGCTGTCCATCCCTGAAGAAATCAGACCGCGGAAGGATCAGCCCTACTACCATTTGCTCGCTGAGAATGCAGAGTCTGAATATGTCGCTTACGTCTCAGAGCAAAACCTGCTGCACGATGAGACAGGAGATCCTGTTGGCCACTCTGACGTAGCGAAGCTGTTTGGTCCCATGGAAGGCGGCATCTACACCCTGCGTGGTGAGACTGCCCACTAAGCGATCAATGAAACCGCACCAGTAGAAGGTGCGGAAAGGAACGAGATCATGCGGCGCGATACCCGCCCCTACTTCATCCGCCGCATTCGAGACCGCTTTTCAAAATGGCGCGTAAAACGTTTTCTTGAGCCTCAATTTGATGCGATTGGGCCGGGGCTTGATGTTGCGTACCCGGCAGGCATCGAGTTGTGGGGGGCCAAAATTCATGCTGGCCGCGACCTTCACTTGCGTGCGGCCAAAGGCAATATGATTCGTCTGGCAACATGGGACAGCGGCGACCGGGTCGGTGAAATCCATATCGGCGACTATGTGCTCATAAGTCCTGGAAATCAGATTATCGCATCGCAGCGTATCACCATCGGCTCCAACACAATGATCGCCAGCGGCTGCTACATCTCCGACTCAGATTGGCATGACACCTATGACCGCACAGCGGAGCTAGACAAGTTTTCGCCGGTGGTGCTTGAAGAAAATGTCTGGATCGGCAGCAGAGTGATTGTCGGCAAGGGCGTTACTATCGGGAAGAACTCGATCATTGGCGCTGGTTCTGTCGTTACCCGAAGTATTCCGGCAAATGTTATTGCCGCAGGTAACCCGGCTAAGGTCATCAAGGAGCTTGATCCCAGCCAGGAATTCCGGCTTCGTTCAGACATGCTGGGCGATATGGACACGCTCAACGATGAAATCGACAAGTTGAGCCGTTATCTCTTACGCAACAATACAATCTTCACCTGGATCCGAAGCATGCTGAAACCGACCCGCCGAGATTAGGCTGTCAGCAAGCTCATCCTCCCGTTGATCTAAATCAATGAACAAGACCCAGGCTCAGGCTTTTCTCCTCAAATAGATTAAGAGGAGATGAATTATGACAGACGCTGACTTTGCCTACCTCATGCTGATCGTAGGCTCGTTTAGCCTTTTCGCGCTGGTCCTCGGATACTACACGATTAAGGCACCATCGCGAGATTAAGGATTCTTAGCTCGGGGGTTGCGCGTCAAGCCAGTTGATCGCTGCAGTCATGCCCGAGAGGCTGACATCCAGCGCCACCGGGCCGCTTCTGATATCGAGAAATTCCACAACCATATTGTTGCCGGCTTTCAATCGCTGAAGGCTTTCTGCAGCCATGGGTGATATCGACTGACATCCGACCGGCAGACAAACTTGAAGTGGTATGGCGGCAAGTTCGCTTCCATCCACCGTAAACTTCACACCGTTTGGCAGGTGGGTGCCGAGCGGCACAATGGTGATCGCGTAGTGCTCATTGTCTGCGTTCTTGCCGATGGCAAAGAACAAGCCGACCGATTGGCTCTGCGCCGAGCGAATTTCAAAAGAAACCGTACATATTGTGTTCGACCCGTCAGGGGCTGCACACTTGCCGCGCCAATTCCCAAATTTCTCAACTGTTGAGCCATCGGCTGCGGTGACGGTCTCGGCATTTGCTGAAGCCAGCCCGCCAACAAGAAACAATGTGACAAAAAAGGCTGCAGCGACGCGCCGTACTTCAAACATAGATAATTCCTCTGGTTGGAGGCTCTCTGGCCTCACCTACCCCTGCGTGATTTGAGCTACTAT
>JAJFGY010000229.1 GCA_021775935.1 Alphaproteobacteria bacterium | reverse complement strand
GATCACACCGTAAGTGTCTGCCACCACCGGCTCGATGGTCTCGTGGAGCACTTCCGGCTCTTCTCGCCCATGCTTACAGGCCAGATATTTGGGGATATTCTCCATCGGGCCCGGCCGATAGAGAGCCACAAGCGCAATGATATCTTCAATCGTGGACGGCACCGCCTGGCGGATCAGGTCCCGCATGCCGCCACTTTCCAGCTGGAATACCCCCACCGTCTCGCCCCGTTGGAGCATTTTGTAGCTCTTCTCGTCATCGAGCGGCAGATTGGTGAGGTCGATCTTGATCCCCCTGCGCTCGACCAACTCCACCGCTTTCTGCAAAACGGTGAGGGTTTTGAGCCCCAAAAAGTCAAACTTTACGAGCCCGGCAGGCTCCACCCATTTCATATTGAACTGGGTCACGGGCATGTCTGAACGCGGATCACGATAGAGCGGCACCAGCTGATCGAGGGGCCGGTCACCGATAACCACACCGGCTGCATGGGTCGAGGCATGCCTATACAGCCCCTCCAGGCGCAGACCCATCTCCAGAAGCTTTGCCACCGCCTCTTCATTGTCGCGCTCCTCACGAAGGCGCGGCTCTCCCTCAATCGCCTCTTTCAGCGTCACCGGGGCCGCTGGATTGTTTGGGATCATCTTGCAAAGACGGTCCACCTGACCGAACGGCATTTGCAACACGCGTCCTACGTCACGCAACACCGCGCGCGCCTGGAGCTTTCCAAAAGTGATGATCTGGGCCACCTGATCATGGCCGTAACGATCCTGCACATAGCGGATCACTTCGTCACGGCGATCCTGGCAAAAGTCGATATCAAAGTCGGGCATGGAGACCCGTTCCGGGTTCAAAAACCGCTCAAACAGTAGGTTAAAGCGCAGCGGGTCCAAATCCGTGATGCTCAGCACCCACGCGACCACAGAGCCTGCCCCGGATCCACGACCGGGGCCCACGGGAATATTTTGATCTTTCGCCCATCCGATGAAATCCGCAACGATCAGAAAGTACCCGGGGAAATCCATATTGATGATCACATCGAGCTCAAAATCGAGCCGGTCCCGATATTCCTTCTCATCGGCGACGGTCACCGTCGAGGCTAGGCGTTGGGTAAGCCCTTCGTGGGCCTGGCGCCGAAGTTCGTCGGCCTCGCTCACCTCTTCTTCTCCCGACCCGAAGCGTGGAAGGATGGGATCTCGGGTAAGCGGACGATAGGCGCACCGCCTGGCTATTTCTATCGTATTTTCAATGGCTTCTGGAAGATCGTTAAACAACTCCACCATCTCGTTCTGGCTTTTGAAGTAGTGCTCAGGCGTCAGATGACGGCGGTCTGTTTCAATAACGTAAGAACCACCAGAGATGCAGATCAGTGCATCATGGGCTTCGAACTCGTCTTTCTTGGTGAAATAGCATTCGTTCGTCGCCACCAGCGGCAGATCCATTGAATAGGCAAAATCGATCAGCGGACCTTCTGCCTTGCTCTCCTCTGCCATCCCGTGGCGCTGCAGCTCGACATAGAGCCGATCTGGAAACAGTTCGCTCAGGCGCACCAACACCGATTTTGCCTTGTCCTGCTGGCCATCCACAAGAAGCCGGTTCACCGGGCTCATCGGGCCGCCCGTAAGGCAAATCAGACCCTCACTATGTGACGCGAGATCATCAATCGAAATATGAGGGTCGTCGGTGCCTTCTGTCTCCAAATAGGCTTTGGAGGTGAGTTTCATCAGGTTCGTGTAGCCCTGTTCATTCTGAACAAGGAATGCCAGTGAGCCGTCTGGGTCTTTATGCTCGTTTCGCCCGAGTGCAGGTCCCTCCCCATCGAGCCCGAGATCGATTGCGAGCGTACAGCCTGTAAGGGGCTGGATACCCGCCTTGGAGAGGGTCTCAGACGCCTCAAGAGCTCCAAACAGGTTCCCTGTGTCGGTTATGCCCACCGCAGGCATCAGTCCATCTCGAACGAGCCCTGGAAGTTCCTTTAAGCGGATCGCCCCCTCAAGCAGCGAATAGGCTGAATGCAGGCGCAGATGAATGAAACGCAGATCGACCTGTTGGTCACTTTGCCGCTCGCCTTTTTGGTTGCCTTGTAGGCTCGCATGCAGGTCGCGGGATTTTTTGCCAGGTACGTTTTTAGACACAGGGGGCTCTCATTTATGACGGTTGAAGGATCGACGTTCAAATGACCGCCGTCTATCTCCTTCAGATGCCCATTGTCGGACGCGGCCCCCGCCGTGTCACCCGTCCCTGCCAAGGAAAGTTGTGGAAAAGACTATTTATCCTGTGACAGCTGCTTTTGCGATCTCACTCCAGAGGAGAACTGTCCAGCCCATGGCCGCGACGCTCGCAAGCGCTGCGACGTCTTGAAACCACCGGGTCAGCCCGCCCTCTGCTTCAGCTTTTTTGATCAGTTTGCTCATGGGTTTCTCCTCCTATTGAGGCTTAAGTGTTCATGTTTTGTTCCTTTTTGTCAAGCCCCTCGCAAAGAGATAAAAAATCCCAGAATTCTGCGATCTTTACTCCATCAGTCCGAGACAGAAAACGGCTCGTGGCGTGTACATCTGGCCTGGCCACTCAGCGCCCGGGTTGCGGCGTCTTGCCACGCGACGAGAGCGGTATCTCGAGCTATCTTTCAAGACGCCTCCATACGGCTACGTATGGGAAATCCACCTACTGCATTGAGGGCTCCATTGATGTCTATCGCTGAACCCCTGCCGCCACAAAGCCAACTTCATGACTATGCGCGGCCCCAGGACTTCATGGACTGCTTCAGTATCGAGATCAGCAATCGATGGGCGTGTGAGACTGCCTCAATGCAGGAGCTAGCCAATCTCATATTCTCTGTAAACGTCCCGGGTGCCGATCAGTTGATGCGCTTGCGCGACACGATCGTCAAACCGTTGGGCTTAAAGACTGCGGATGACCTGGAGGCCAATGGCGGTGCTGGTCAGGCGGACGAAGAGCAGGTCGGCGATGGGCAGGTCGGCGACCGGATGGGGCTTTTTCGCATCTACAGCATTGATGAGAACGAGATCATCCTAGGTGAGGACGACACACATCAGGACTTTCGCGTAACCCTCTTTCGCTCAACGACGCACCCGACAAAACTCTATGTTGCGACTTGCTGTCAGCGACATAACTGGTTCGGCCATCTCTATCTGGCAACCATTCTGCCCTTTCACAAACTGATCGTGAAAGGGATGCTGGACGGCGCAGCCCGGAAAATCTCCGCAGCAGGCGACGCTCCCGTTTCGACCGACCAGGCTGCCTAGTCAAAGCGAGCTGTATTGTTCGGCCAGTGCAGCACCTTCCAGAAGCTTGCCGTCATGCAGGAGAACGACCCTATCCATCTGCGTGGCAAGATCCAGGTTGTGTGTAGCAATCAGAGCGGCGGCCCCTTCAGCCCGGGTCACTTGAACCAATTCCCTGAAGACCTTCCTAGATGTTTTCGGGTCCAGATTGCCCGTCGGCTCATCAGCGAGCAGTAGTTTTGGTGTGTTCGCCAACGAGCGGGCAATGGCCACCCGCTGTTGTTCACCGCCTGAGAGCTCCGATGGTCGGTGGCTGAGGCGTTCACCCAGTCCAAAGCTCGAAAGCAACCTTGCCGCTTTTTCTTCGGCGTTCTTCTTTGCCGCCCCAGCGATCATCTGCGGCAACACCACGTTCTCCAGCGCGGTAAACTCAGCGAGCAAATTATGCGCCTGATAGACAAAGCCGACATCTTGTCGACGGACCGCCGTGCGCCCTGCATCGCTCAGCGCACCGCCATCTTGGCCCGCAATAACAATCCGCCCGCTATCGGGCGCTTCAAGCAGTCCGGCAATATGCAGGAGGGAAGACTTACCAGCACCTGATGGGCCGACAAGCGCGACAATCTCACCGGACATCAAGCTCAGCGAGAGTTCATCAAAGACATGCAGTTCAGTCTCGCCCTGGTGATAGGTCCGGGTGACTTCGTCCAAAAAGAGGACAGGCTCACTACTCATAACGAAGCGCCTCCACAGGATCGAGGGAGGCGGCTCGCCAGGCTGGATAGAGCGTTGCCCCGAAGGACAGGACCAGCGACATGATCACCACGGAAGCAACCTCTGAAGGATCCATCTCGGCGGGCATGCGCGAGAGGAAATAAACTTCCGGCGAGAACAGTTCTGTTCCGACAAGCGCTGACAGGCCCTGGCGCAGGGTTTCAATATTGGCGCAAAAGGCTGTTCCGATGACAAAGCCCGCAAGCGTGCCCAACACACCAATGCTTGCTCCAGCAATGAAGAAAATCCGCATCACAGCGCCGCGGGATGCTCCCATTGTCCGCAGGACCGCAATGTCGCGCCCCTTGTCCTTCACCAACATGATGAGGCCCGAGATAATATTGAGTGCCGCTACCAGCAAGATCAGGGTCAGAATGAGGAACATTACATTCCGCTCCACCTGAAGTGCGTTAAAAAAACTCTGATTGGTTTGCTGCCAGGTCCAGACCCTGAGCAACGGTCCCGCAGCTTGCGCCACCGGCACGACATACTCATTCACCTGATCAGGGTCATCCACCATGATCTCCAACGCCGATACGCCATTGCCAGCGCGGAAGTATTTTTGCGCTTCTTCCAACCCCATGAACATGACTGAGCTGTCATATTCCGACATGCCGATCTCAAAGATAGCCTGCACAGGGTAGGACCGGACCCGCGGTGCTGTTCCAAAGGGTGTTACGGCGCCCCGAGGTGACAGCAGCGTCACCTGATCCCCGATATTCACGCGCAATGCAGAGGCAAGACGACTGCCCAGCGCCACTCCACCGCTAGTATCAAAATCCGCTAACGTACCCGCCTGCAAGTTCTGAGACACAGAACCAAGGCCCGCGATGTCGGCCGCGCGCATGCCACGCACAAAAGCACCTGCAGCATTGCTGATGCTGGATGCCATTACCTGCCCCTCAACAAGAGGCGCGACCCGGGTAACCCCATCCACTTTTCGGATGGCTTCTGCAACAGCGTCGAACTCGCCAACATTCGTTCCCAAGGAGCGCACCATTATGTGACCATTAAGGCCAAGAATTTTGCCCAGCAATTCGGTGCGAAAGCCGTTCATCACAGACATCACAATGATAAGCGTCGCGACGCCCAGCATGATCCCTGCGAAGGAGAATCCGGCAATAACGGAGATGAACCCTTCTTTGCGCCTCGCGCGCAGATAACGCAATGAGACCATCCATTCAAAGCGGGTGAATGGCCCAGTCGCAGATCCTTTCTTCGTCTCAAAACCTATTGAGTCTGTCGCCGTTTCAGTCATACGTCTTGTCACTCCAACGCCCCGTTGACCCACGAAAGTCCGGGACTAACGAAAACCTGGTCAGCCCCAGCTCCAACTTGGCCCGGTTTGGACCTATGCACCCGTAAGTGCGTTTAGTGCAGCGTCGGGAGAGAGCTCTTCGCGTTCACCCGTCGCTCTGTTCTTCAGCTCGACCACACCAGATTTCAAGCCGCGCGGGCCAACCACAATCTGCCAAGGCAGGCCGATCAAATCCATGTTCGAGAACTTCGTTCCGCCCCGTGCGTCTGTATCGTCATAGAGGACATCTACACCTGCAGCGGTCAATTTCGCGTAAAGCTCTTCGCATACTTTGTCGGTCTCACTATCCCCGGATTTGAGGTTGATGATCCCAGCCTTATAAGGAGCGACAGATTCTGGCCAAATTATGCCGTTCTCGTCGTGACTTGCCTCAATAATGCCTCCCATCAGGCGAGAGACGCCAATTCCATAGGAGCCCATGTGGACAGGCACATCTTTGCCGTCGGGGCCGGTCACCAGCGCGTTCAGCGGTTCTGAGTATTTTGTTCCAAAGAAAAAGATATGCCCCACCTCAATACCCCGCGCCGAAAGCCGGTCGGCCTCAGGCACTTCAGCTTCAAATTTCGCTTGGTCATGGATCTCGTCTGTTGCTGCGTAAAGTGCCCTGCGTTCATCAACGATGGAGGACAGATCAGCTGCATAGTCCACGTCTTCACCTGGGATCGGCATCTCGATCAGATCTTTGTGACAGAAGACTTCGGACTCGCCTGTTTCGGCCAGAATGATGAACTCATGACTGAGATCGCCACCAATGGGGCCGGTATCTGCAGCCATCGGCACTGCCTTCAACCCCATGCGGCCGAAGGTGCGCAGATATGCCACAAACATGCGATAGTAAGACTCCCTGCCCTTCTCCTCATCCAGATCGAATGAGTAGGCGTCTTTCATCAAAAACTCACGGCCCCGCATGACGCCGAAACGAGGTCTGATCTCGTCGCGGAACTTCCATTGGATGTGATAGAGGTTCATGGGTAGGTTTTTGTAACTGCGCACACCATTGGCAAAAAGCTCTGTGACCATCTCCTCGTTCGTCGGGCCATAAAGCATCTCGCGATCATGGCGGTCGGTGATGCGCAACATTTCCTTACCATAGCCATCGTAGCGGCCGGAACGTTGCCAAAGCTCTGCAGATTGCAAGGTTGGCATGAGTAGTTCGACAGCACCTGCCCGGTCCATCTCTTCGCGCACAATCTTCTCGATATTGTTCAGCACCCGAATGCCCAGAGGAAGCCAGGCATAAATGCCCGCGGCAGTCTGACGGATCAGACCGGCTCGTAGCATGAGGCGGTGCGACACGATCTGTGCCTCGGCGGGGTCTTCTTTCAAGGTCGGGAGAAAAAACTGGGATAGGCGCATGGGGATTGACGTCTCTCTTGCGGCGGAAACACGTGCGCCACCGGTCCCACAGGAGAACGCCGACGCATCGAAAATATGCGCCAGTATTAGGGACTTAGATGCCTATTGGCAATGTTCATCGCCAACAGATCCAGGGAAGAGATTAGCGAACTGCCGGCCCGTCAATCGAAGCTTGCTGACGGCCCTGCACGGAAAGCAGGTAAGCCCGCACGTCGACATCTGGTCCTTCGGCGATGCCGCGACCAGAAAAGAGGTCATGTGGCCCCGCTTCCAATTGCGCAGGGGTGTATCCCATATCGACGTCATAGGTTCGATCGATCTGATTTCGAAGGAAACGCTGGGCGCGGTACCATTGATCCTTCGCTGGCCCATCCTGGCACGACGCTGCTTCCGCCGGGTCCGTCGCTCCCCATCGCTTCTCTATGCATTGATAAGGGTCGAATGAGAGATCATAGACACGGTCGACCACATCATTGAGGGTAAGTTGCACCGGCACACCGTTTGAGCGCGCATAGGTGGTGACGCACTTGGCGCTTTCTTCGTCATACGCATGGATAAGATCACCGATGAGATCCGTGCCTTCGTAGGTCACTGTGGACGCCCCCTGACGGTGCATCTCAATCAGAGACTCAATGTGGTCGCGTTGTTCCTTTAAGGCGGTCTTCAAACGTGCGTCTCGCGACGGTGTGGAATAGAACTCCCAGTAGCCAAAGGTGCCATAAATGTTTTGAGGCAGACGACCAGGCGCCGCGACTTTATCAATGCCATTGCCGATCGCTGCATCAACGGCCTGCTTGCGGGCGCGGACGTCATTGCAGAGCGAGCGCATAGAGGAGCGGATCTCATGCACGGGCTCCATCGTTAAATTGCCGCGCGCCATCGCGGCACGAACATAATGGTAGTAGTCCAGTGGCTGTCCATCACGAACGAAGGTTGCCTGGCGCCATTGATCCAGAGCACGTTTGGATGTGTCTGTAGTCTCTGTCCCGACATATTGCATCAAAGAGAAGTTCTGAATGGCCTCATTTGGCGTTGCCTCAATGTGACCGCCAACCAACGTGCCATCTGCTTGACGCTGCGCGCCCACGAGGCGGATCGGACGCCAATCCTTGAAGCCTGTGCCCTGCCGGGGGTGGGTCCGGAGAAAATTGCGGCCATAGAATGAGCGGGACACCGAATTGTCCGGATGCGCTGAGAGCGTGAGCACACGTCCGTCATCTTCAACCCGCCACACGAGGACGACGTGTCCGTTTACGTCATAAACAATGGTCCCAGGACGGATCGCATCACGTCCAATCTCTGGGGAGTACATGTCTGTGAAATATGTTTGGTCATTCGCGGTTGCGTGATGCCTGTAGCTTCCGGTGGAAATCGCGCTCCGCAGATCAACGAGGATAGAGGCTGCATTGATCCCATTTTGGGTTGCCGGAACTGACTTTCGCGACACTACCCGATTGCCGCTGCGCGTGTAGCGAATATCACGAGTCCACCCGGATTGCGGCAAGATACCGTTTTGGTAAGCGAAGGGAAGCCCGTTCATCCAGGCGTAGTAAGCCCGTAACAAATAGGGGAAGTCGGCGCAGTCGGCACGAAAGCGCATATTCCCATGACGATGGCGATAGGGGTTTGCCGCACTCTCCAGGCAATTGTCGACATTCCAGCAATCCGCCGCGCCCATAGCCGCTACAAATTCTGAGTAACCCCGCTCATCAGCTTCCGACCAGGCCTCTTGAGTGATCCGCCAAGGCTGGGCCGGTGCGGCTGATGCCGCCGTCAGGCTAGAGCCCAAAATGAGACTGCAAGCCAAGCCGAATAAAAGACCTGTCGCTGCCGCAGGCAGGTCCAAACGCTTAACAAAATCGGAGATCATCCCCACTGCCCCATTTCCGTACCCCAGATTGACGCGACCATAGAGGTCACCCTCCAAAACACCACATGAAGAGTCAAGGTAAGTCAGGGAGATAACGAGGAAAACTCAGGAAAATCGAGGTAATGTGATCACAAGAACGCACTCAGGGCGCAATGTTCACGTGACTCTGGCAGGCGGAACGCAGTGCATTTTCATGCATCCAAACGAGTTCCTGCCCGTCGACCATAATGCGACCGTTGTCTGGTTCATAGGACACCGTTGCAACGTCCATCAATGTTTCATCTGCGAAAGAGCCACCAGGAGCAGGATCTATCCTCACGTCAAACTCATAGATCGGACGCAGTGCATACTCATACGCCTGACCAACATCAGCACTGACGGTCTTTGTACCGTTGATGGTGACACCGGATTTGTAAGCGACATCACCCCGGGGCTGATGTGCAGTAACAATGGCACAGCTACCCGTGCTGATTTCAACGATCGCAGGCTTTTCTCGCCCTTCCAGCATATCAGCGCCTGCAAGCCCCGCTTCCGGCGGCACAGGCTCACCGGACGCGAAGAAGCCAGCTAGGAGTACTGCTGCCATTTGTGCCTGATCGTTCATCCTTTTATCCTAGCGCCGAACTCTTTAAGGAGTCCTGTTTTTGGGTTAACTATCTTTCAATAAATTCAGCGACACATTGCCACAAAAGCCGAAAAACGGCCTAAATCAGCCATTCCCTCGAGGACAGGCGACATAGCGTCAGATTGGAACTGCTGTGGATAATTCTCTCTGAGCAGCGTCATAGCACCCATTCCGTAGACTGAACAACTATTCTTTGAACAAGCACGCTCTCGGAGACGACATTCAGCCGAACAGCGTTAGCAACAAGATTGTGCCTCCTTTTGCGCCAGAAACATGCCAAAATTGCGTGACTCGTGGGCAAACCGACGATATATTTCCGCCACATAAAAAGGGGCTGGGCATTAAACCCAAGTCTAGGGAGGACACATCTGGCCAAGAGCGGACCACATCACGCTCGGCTTCCAGGACAAACCTGATCGAAGCGCTGGATGGGATGACTGCAGCAAGGCCGTGGAAACGCGCCTTGCTTTTTTTTGTGCTTTTGACAGCTGCGATTTCAAGGTATTGACACTATTTGTGCCATTAGTACGATGGACCTGTTTTACAAAGGGGTCGCGTCTTGAAGAAACTGATTGGTCTAACTCTCGTTCTGATTGTCATTGCAGCTGGGGCTCTAGCGAGCTTCCTGTTCCTGGCGCCGCGTCCCGTCGACACGACGGATGTGCGTATTTTTGAGGGTGATGCTTCCGCGCTTGATTATTGCGATCTGGCAGACCTTGATGGGTCAGGGCTGACTGCCACCCAGGTCCCCAAAGCGTTTACGCCAGCCTGCGGATGGGAGAGTTTCCCGATGCCGGTCCTTGCGGAATGCACTGAACCGCTGGCACCTGATGTCGTTGATATGCGGGGGCTCTGGCTCGCAGAAACCGGGGTTCCGGGACATGTGGAGCGGATTGAGCAATGCGGTGATCGTACCGTCGTCACATCGACGGGGATTATTCATGATTTTCACACGGACGGAACTCTGGCCAATGGCTCCAGAGATATCGAGCCGCCGAGGTGCATGAACACCCTTGTGTCGATCCAATTCAATAGCGAGGGCGTAATGGAGTTCAGCCCCTTTGGCCTGCCCTTCACCATCGTAACCCGCCGCATGGACGGCGATACACTGGTGTGGACTTATCCTGCCGTTGAAGGCGATGTCCGCATGAAGAGGCTGTGCAAGCTACCTGATCGCTATCTTGGATATCCGAAGGGTGATTGAATTGCTCGTCCCAATTCCGCCTCCATGCTTTGGTGCTGCGCATCGGCGACATCCGCTGGAAATGCCCTAGTACTTCTCACCGAATTTAGGCATGAACGGGATGTCATCAAGACCAATCCCGCTCACCTCCAGCAACCAGTACGCGCCTGCAAATATGACCAATGATGCTGCCGTCGTAATCAGCAGTTTGCGGACAATTTGCGGGCGGGCCGGCGCACTTGGCGCAGTGCCCTCTTCTACCTCGCCCGCCTCTTCCTGTGTGACCACACCAAATGGCAGCACGATGAAGAGCGTCAGCCACCAGATGATGACGTAGGTTGCAATCCCGGTTACGAGCGTCATTGAGGATCAGGCCTGTTCAAGTTCAACCAGGGTGCCGAATAGGTCCTTGGGATGTAGAAAGACGACCGGTTTCCCGTGCGCGCCGATGCGAGGCTTGCCTGTGCCGGTGATGGTCACACCATGATCGGTGACCTGTTCACAGGCGGCGTCGATGTCATCAACTTCGACGCAGATATGATGGATCCCCCCCTTCGGGTTTTTTGCCAAAAACCCTGCAATCGGAGAATCTTCGCCCAACGGCTCAAGGAGTTCGAGCTTGGTATTGCCCAGGTCGACAAACACAGTTGTCACCCCGTGATCAGGCTGTGGGACCTGTTCTGAAACTTTCGCACCGAATTTGGTTTTATACATCTCAGCCGCATCGGCAATATTTGGTACGGCGATGGCTACGTGATTGAGCTGACCCAGCATCTGAAACTCCCTGATATATCTATGCATCTATTTAGGCTGATGTGGGCTCTGCGGCAAGCGTCAGACCCGTGTCACAATGACCTCAACAGCCGACTTTTTGCCCCATTCTTTACGAATGGTGCCCCGCACCGCACGACGCAGATATTCCGCCACCTGCGCATCATCTTTACGTTTCCGCTGCGGCAATTGGTCAAGCGCACTATCAAGCGCGTCGTAGGCATGTTCTTCAAAGCGGATGCCGTGGCTATCGCGTTCAGGCAATCCGATCAGCCGGACTTCGGGATCTCCCTGGACCGACCCTTTTTCGTCAAGGGTCACCGAAACAAAGACAGCTCCGGCAAAAGCCAGCCGCCTGCGTTCCTGGATGCCCGCATCCCAGGAGGGTACAAGGACATCCCCGTCCATGACCATGCGTCCCGACGGCACCTCGTCAATCACCTCCGCACGACCGGGCGCCAGACGCACCATGTCGCCATTCCCGATGACGAGGGTTTCAGG
>JAJFGY010000228.1 GCA_021775935.1 Alphaproteobacteria bacterium | reverse complement strand
CCCTGGATTGCCGGAACAAGTCCGGCAATGACGCATTTGTTTGGAGAAACGTTTGATGAAACCAACCGACGAAACGAGACACCGGCACCACACAAAAAAGCCGCCACCCGTGCAAGGCAGCGGCTTTTGAAACTGAGTGCGAGAGACATCAGACCTGGCGTTCGACCATCATCTTTTTGATCTCGGCAATCGCCTTAGCGGGTGAGAGTCCCTTCGGACAAGCCTTCGCGCAATTCATGATCGTGTGGCAACGATAAAGACGGAACGGGTCTTCCAGATTATCCAGGCGTTCCCCGGTCGCCTCGTCGCGACTGTCGATCAACCAGCGATAGGCTTGCAGCAGAACGGCGGGCCCGAGATAACGATCCCCATTCCACCAGTAAGACGGGCAGGATGTGGAACAACAAGCGCACAGAATGCACTCATAAAGACCATCGAGCTTCTCGCGGTCTTCTGTCGACTGCTGCCATTCTTTTTCCGGCTGCACCGAAGTTGTCTGCAACCAGGGCTCAATGGAGGCATGCTGCGCATAGAAATGCGTGAGGTCTGGCACCAGATCCTTCACCACATCCATATGCGGCAGAGGATAAATCTTTACGTCCCCCTTCACCTCATCAATACCTTTGGTGCAGGCAAGCGTGTTGGTGCCGTCAATATTCATGGCGCACGAACCGCAAATACCTTCACGGCAGGAGCGGCGGAAGGTAAGCGTCGCATCGGTTTCGTTTTTGATTTTGATGAGCGCGTCGAGCACCATCGGTCCACATGTATCCATATCGACCTGATATTCATCGATGCTCGGGTCGGCACCACCTTCGGGATCATACCGATAGACTTTGAACGTTCGCAGGTTTTTTGCGTCCGCAGGCGCAGAGTGCTTTTTGCCTTTGGTCGGCTTGGAGCCTTTAGGCAGTGCTAGTTCAACCATCTGTCTCTCCTCGCCGCCTTAATAGACACGTTCTTTGGGTTCGATGTAATCAACTTCATTCGTCATCGTGTAGGTGTGCACAGGACGATAAGTCAGCTTCACGTTCCGAGCGGCATCCACCCAGGACAGCGTGTGCTTCATCCAGTTTTCATCATCACGGGTCGAGAAGTCCTCACGGGCATGCCCGCCGCGACTTTCTTTCCGCGCATCCGCCCCGTTCATCGTGGCGCGGGCCTGAATAACCAGATTATCAAACTCCAGCGTTTCAATGAGGTCCGAATTCCAGATGAGAGACCGGTCGCTGACACCAATATCCTCAGCGCCCGCATGAACCTGTTCCATCAGCTTCACGCCTTCTTCCAGAACATCGCCGGTCCGGTAAACCGCGCAATTATTCTGCATCGTTTTCTGCATGGAGAGACGAAGTTCAGCCGTCGACGTGCCGCCGCTTGCGTGGCGGAAGTGATCGAGCCGATCAAGTGAGTTCTGACCGGCATTCTTTGGCAGCGGCTTCGTAGGTCCGCCAGCAGTTAGTTTTTCACCTGCGCGCAGACCCGCAGCCCGGCCAAACACCACAAGGTCAATGAGCGAATTGGACCCAAGGCGGTTCGCCCCGTGAACCGACACGCAGGCCGCTTCGCCAATCGCCATCAGACCCTGAACAGTTTTTTCCGGATCGTTCGGGTCACCGGCGATCACCTCACCATGATAATTGGTGGGAATGCCGCCCATATTGTAGTGGACTGTTGGAATAACCGGGATCGGTTCCTTGTTCACATCAACGCCTGCAAAGATGCGCGCAGATTCTGAAATGCCTGGCAGACGGGCCGCCAGAATTTCCGGGTCAAGGTGATCAAGGTGCAGGAAGATGTGATCATTCTCCGGACCGACACCGCGGCCCTCGCGAATTTCCATCGTCATGGATCGAGACACTACGTCGCGGGACGCGAGGTCTTTTGCCGACGGTGCATAGCGCTCCATGAAGCGCTCACCCTCGGAGTTCACCAGATAGCCGCCTTCGCCGCGCGAGCCTTCCGTGATCAGACAACCTGACCCATAAATGCCTGTTGGGTGGAACTGAACAAACTCCATGTCCTGAAGCGGCAGCCCGGCGCGCAGCGCCATCGCATTGCCATCACCCGTGCAGGTGTGAGCAGAGGTGGCGGAGAAATAGGCCCGCCCATAACCACCCGTCGCCATAATCGTCTCGTTGCAATGGAAGCGATGCAGCGTGCCATCATCCATCTTCAGCGCGACAACACCAACGCAGGCACCCTCATCATCCATAATCAGGTCAATTGCGAAATACTCGATAAAGAATTCCGCATCATAGCGCAGTGACTGGCCATAGAGCGTGTGGAGAATCGCATGGCCCGTCCGGTCAGCCGCCGCGCAGGTACGCTGCGCAATGCCCTTGCCGAACTCTGTCGTCATACCGCCGAAAGGACGCTGGTAAATCTTGCCCTCTTCCGTCCGGCTGAACGGCACACCGAAATGCTCCAGCTCATAAACAGCTTCCGGCGCACTGCGACAGAGATATTCAATCGCGTCCTGGTCACCCAGCCAGTCTGACCCCTTTACGGTGTCATACATGTGCCATTTCCAATCGTCCTGGCCCATATTGCCAAGCGCTGCAGAAATGCCGCCCTGCGCTGCTACCGTGTGCGACCGGGTTGGAAAGACCTTGGTGATGTTTGCCGTTTTAAGGCCTGCTTGCGCACAACCAAGCGTCGCGCGAAGACCAGCGCCACCGGCACCCACCACAACCACATCAAAGCTGTGATCAATAAACTCGTATGCTTTAGAGGCGCTCATCGCCGTCTCCTATTGGTCAGCCGCTAAGCCCAAGCTTCAGCACTGCATAAATGCAGGCGAGGCCGACAACCGCTGCAAAAAAATTATTGCCAATGATTGAGAGCAGTTTCATGCCCTCTCCATTCACATAATCCTCGATGATCTCGCTCATGCCGATGCGCATATGATAAACGCCGGAAAGAATGAGAAGCAGGAAGAGGATCGAAACCACAGGCATGGATAGGTAGGCTTGGACAGTCGCGTAGTCTGCGCCAACAAGCGCCACAACAGAAGCCAACGCAAAAATCACCAGCGGGACATTTGCAATGGCGGTGAGCCGCTGCAGCCAGAATTTTTCTGTACCCGTTTTGGCCGATCCGTGGCCGCGAACGCGGGAAAGAGGAGTGCGCATGTCAGACATCATTAAAGCCCTCCAGCCATGGCGTAGGCGAGACCCCACACAACAAGCGTCAGAATGATGGATCCCGCAAGCGTCAGGCGTGCCATCCATTCGACGGCGCCCAATTCAAACCCTTTGCCCATATCCCAGACAAAATGGCGAAGCCCGCCCAACAGATGATGGATAAGCGCCCAGGTATATCCAAAGAGAACCAGCCGGCCGAACCAGGACGTGGCAACGTCCATAAAGACGCCATATGCCTCAGGCCCCGTTGCAGCGGCAACCAGCCACCAGGCAAGAAGAAGTGTTCCGAAATAGAGAGCTCCGCCAGTGATACGATGCACGATCGACATCACCATGGTGAGCATGGGCCGGTAGATCCCCATATGAGGCGACAGCGGCCGGGCGCGCACCGGTGCCTTCACTGACGTTTCTGCCATAAAATCTGTCCTTGATAGGTACCGTCCAGCCCCTCCGCCGGGTGTGGCACCGTTGGGAATATAGATCCCGTGTTTAGCGAACCAGACCGAGCAAGGCAAATAACAAGGCCGCCAAGTACGCGGATTTGTGGCACTTTTGCTTAGTTTTTGAGATCTCTTCGCAACAACAGGTCTGGAATGTTATAAGCGCGCTCAGCCGGTTGCCTGACTGTCGGGCCAACCCTGGTCAATGAGAACGATCAACCACGTCCTGCAGAAGGTCGGCCATCGCGATTGCGGCCCCATGAAATCCTCATTCTGCACAATCAAAAATATTAGAGCAGTACTCCACTAAGAAGACGATAAATGCTGCTCTCATTCTGGATCTGGGCGTGGATATCGCGCGAACCAAAGCCGATTGGATAGATGACACAAGGATATTGAAGGGTTGCGACATCAGCCTCGAGCAGCTTCTGACCCATACTTCGGGCCTGCGCTTAATAGAGAGGTCTTCTGAGATCAGCTCCCTGACTATGAAGCTGGCTGGGTACGGCATGGCCTTGTCTGACCGATAGGGCGTACCCTGATCTCACACTTGCCAAATTCAACAATTGGAGTGATACTCCATATATGGTAACAAGAGAGAACAAAACCTATGCTGCGGGCGTCGCTGCCGCCAAGAAGCTCTTTTCAGAGCGCGGCTATGACGATGTCTCAACTGCGGAAATTCGGGCTGCAGCTGGCATGTCGAACGGCAGCCTCTTTCATCATTTTGAGAACAAAGAAGGCATCGCTGTTGCCGTTTTTGTGAGCCTTGTGCAGTCCTATCAGGCAGAAATCGGGGCAAAGCTGAGCCCAACCCGTCTGGCAGCGGACGGGATTGACGCCTTTATTCGCACCCATAATCTTTGGATTGAGAGAGACCCGGACGGAGCCCGCATTCTTTTCAATGGCCATCATCCGAGCTGGAGCCATGATGCGCTTCTCAAAATACGCGCTGAAAATCAGGGATTCGGCCAGACCCTGGTCGACTGGAAGAACAATCTGCAAGACCGCGATCGTCTCAATGATTGGAGTATTGCTCTAATTCTGGCGACTTTGGTAGGACCGACCCAGGTTATGTGTCGCGCCTGGCTGTCGGGTCAGTCCAAAATCCCACCCAGCGAAAACGTCGAAAACCTCGTGAAACTGGCGCAAAAAGCCCTTCTCACTTAATAGAGCTGCCACGCAACTCAATAGGGTGCACTGTCAGGCACACCATGACGCCTGCAAACATTAGAGTATTACTCTAATTACTGGCTTCTCTGGCACATTCATCAATCAAACCGCCAAGTGTGGTGCGTTCGGGCGCGCTGACCAGCCCATCCTCACCAGCCGCCGCCCGGACCGCCTCTTCAAGACAGATGGTAAGCAGGTCGTCAGAAGAAGGCGCAGTGCCAGGGCCATAGCGCAATCCAACGGGAGCCAAGTCACCGTTCTCGTCCCAAGAATACTCGCGAGTAACCGCAGAGCAACAAATTGCACAGGAAGAAGCTTGGCCAAATGCAGCGCCAAACCGGGCTTTTCCAGCCTCCCACTGCGCATCAAATGGAAGGTCCGAAATCGGCTCTATCATAATGTCCCAAGGGGTCATATTCGCGTTCGCAATAAGGCGCCCGTTTGACTCAACCGTGGTCCCGGCCAGCCCCCCATTACACCGGTCCCCGAACGCATAGGACCGAATTTGAGTAAGCGCGTCGGGTGAGGCCATATGACCGACAATCAGGGAGCTGAAAACCCCCGAGCCGCCCCAATTGTCGTAGGCCTCGAGGACAAGAAGACCATAGTCCACTACTAATGCAACCTTGATGCCTGAGGCACGCCGCTCGAAGTCGGCTTCACCTGGCTCTCCTGATTGGAGGGCTATTCTAATCCAGTCTCCATCGACTTCGATCACCGCGCCCTCAGGTGCGCATCCCTGAAATGGGACACTCTCTGGTGCTTCAGGAGCATCTGGAGAAAAGGCACTATCCAGAACCGGCCAAAAACATGCGGGGTCCGCTGTATCATCTACGTACGAAGATGAAACCTCTGAAGCGGTGACCTCGCTGTCAGACGAATAAACATCCGCGAGGAAGTAGGCACCCAGCCCCAAAAAGAGGCCCACCAGGGCTAAAATGGCGACCATACCGCCCGTTCCAATAAGACGACCCATCATCCCTCCCAGGTACAGAGTTAGCGCGGCATCACCACCCAGTAATCAAGGTCAAGCACCACACCGTCATCATAGCCTTTATCTTGTGGCCCGGGGAAAGCCGCACAGGGAACATCTTTCGTCGCAATCGTGCGCAAACGAAGGGCGCCAAGATCAGA
>JAJFGY010000227.1 GCA_021775935.1 Alphaproteobacteria bacterium | reverse complement strand
CAATAAGCCAGCTCTTGAGGATGTGCCTCAAGCAGCACAGAGGGGGCTTCATGAAAGAGATTATTCGGCAGCTAGAAGAGCGGCGCGCGGTTGCCAGATTGGGCGGCGGCGAGCGGCGGATAGACGCTCAACATAGCAAGGGAAAGCTGACAGCTCGCGAGCGCATCAGCCTTCTGCTGGATGAAGGCAGTTTTGAAGAGTTCGACATGTTCGTCGCGCATGATTGCTATGATTTCGGGATGGAAAACCAGAAATTCCCCGGCGATGGTGTCGTTACAGGGTGGGGAACGGTCAACGGTCGTCCAGTCTACCTGTTTGCGAAAGACTTCACAGTGATGGGGGGCTCACTCTCACGCAGCCACGCAAAGAAGATCAACAAAGTCCAGGACATGGCTCTGAAGATGGGCGCGCCTATCATCGGTCTTTTTGATGCCGGTGGCGCGCGTATTCAAGAGGGCGTGGATGCGCTCGGAGGATATGGCGAGGTCTTCAATCGCAACGTTTTGGCCTCGGGCGTCATTCCACAGATCTCAGTGATTATGGGGCCTTGCGCGGGTGGTGATGTTTATTCCCCAGCGATGACTGACTTCATCTTTATGGTCAAAGATACATCCTACATGTTCGTGACCGGCCCTGATGTTGTTAAGACAGTGACCAATGAAGA
The DNA here is from genome assembly GCA_021775935.1 of Alphaproteobacteria bacterium. Taxonomy (GTDB): domain Bacteria; phylum Pseudomonadota; class Alphaproteobacteria; order Parvibaculales; family Parvibaculaceae; genus Mf105b01. Next base: position 3,313 of record JAJFGY010000227.1, on the reverse strand, counting down.
GGTGACGTCAGAGGAGTTGGGCGGCGCGTCTGTACATTCTACGAAGTCATCTGTTGCAGATGGTGCGTTTGAGAATGACGTGGTGGCCATGGGCCAGGTTCGTCGACTTATTGACTACCTGCCTTCATCCAACCGTGCAGATGTGCCAGAGCGGCCATTCTTCGATAATCAGGATCGGGTTGAGCCCTCTCTCGACACGCTGATCCCCAGCAATCCCAACATGCCTTATGACATGAAGGAGCTGGTACTGAAGTTGATTGATGAGGGTGACTTCTTCGAAATTCAAGAAAGCTTCGCGAAGAATATTATTACGGGGTTCGGGCGCATTGAAGGGCGGACCGTTGGCTTTGTTGCCAACCAGCCCATAAATTTGGCGGGTGTGCTGGACAGCGATGCAAGCCGGAAAGCGGCTCGATTTGTTCGGTTCTGCGATTGTTTTGATATTCCGATTGTTACGCTGGTTGACGTGCCCGGCTTTTTGCCTGGTACGTCTCAGGAATATGGTGGTCTGATCAAGCACGGTGCGAAGCTGCTGTTTGCCTATGCAGAAGCAACCGTTCCAAAAATTACCGTGATCACACGCAAAGCGTATGGTGGCGCGTATGTGGTGATGGCTTCAACGCATTTGCGCGGCGACGTCAACTATGCGTGGCCAACAGCGGAAGTTGCTGTGATGGGGGCGAAGGGTGCGGTGGAAATTATTCATCGCAAAGATATTGGTGATGACGTTGCGATCGCAGAGCACACGCAGGAATATGAAGACCGCTTCCTGAACCCGTTTAAAGCGGCAGAACGCGGATATATTGATGAGGTGATCATGCCTCACAATACGCGGCCACGCATTGCGCGCGCGCTGGCATCGCTTCGTGACAAAGAACTCGAAAATCCTTGGAAAAAACACGACAACATTCCGCTTTAAGGGGGCGATCAAATGTTTAAGAAGATCCTGATCGCCAACCGTGGCGAAATTGCATGCCGTGTGATGAAAACGGCAAAGAAGATGGGCATTGCGACCGTCGCCGTCTATTCCGATGCGGACAAGGATGCGCTGCATGTCGAGATGGCGGATGAAGCTGTCAATATTGGGCCTGCGCCGTCTGCTGAATCATATCTCGTGATGGAAAATATTCTGAAAGCGGTCAAAGACACCGGCGCGGAAGCTGTCCATCCTGGTTACGGCTTCCTGTCTGAGAACTCGGTGTTTGCAGAGCTGCTCAAGAAAGAAGGCATCGCCTTCATCGGCCCGAATGTTGAAGCCATTCAGGTGATGGGCGACAAGATTGCCTCGAAGAAATTTGCTGAAAAAGCAAAGGTGAACACGGTTCCAGGAAATCTCGGGGTTATCAAGGACACCGAGGAAGCTCTGAAAGTTGCCGGTGAAGTCGGCTATCCAGTGATGATGAAAGCGTCTGCTGGTGGCGGCGGTAAGGGCATGCGTATTGCCTGGTCTACAGACGATGTGGCTGAAGGGTTTCAATCAGCAATCAATGAAGCCGTGTCGAGTTTCGGCGATGACCGTATCTTCATTGAAAAGTTCATTGTCGAACCACGTCACATTGAAATTCAGGTGATGGCCGACGGGAAAGATGCAATTTATGTCGGTGAGCGGGAATGTTCGATCCAGCGGCGGAACCAGAAGGTTATTGAGGAAGCGCCAAGCCCGTTTCTTGATGAAGCCACACGTAAAAAAATGGGCGAGCAGGCCGTCGCGCTCGCGAAGGCCGTCAATTATCAAAGTGCTGGTACCGTTGAGTTCATCGTTGATAAGGAGCGTAACTTCTACTTCCTTGAGATGAACACCCGGCTGCAGGTGGAACATCCTGTAACTGAACTCATCACTGGCATTGATCTGGTTGAGCAGATGATCCGGGTTGCTGCTGGCGAGAAGCTCTCCATCAAACAGACAGACGTGAAACTGAATGGATGGGCTATTGAAAGCCGCATCTATGCAGAAGACCCCTATCGCGGTTTCTTGCCGTCGATTGGACGCCTTAGCCGCTACCGTCCTCCTGCAGAGACAACCACGGCAGATGGTGTGACCGTTCGCAATGACACCGGCGTTTACGAGGGCGGCGAGATTTCTCTCTATTACGATCCGATGATTGCGAAGCTCTGCACCCATGCGGCTACGCGTGAGGAAGCAATTGAGGCAATGTCCGTTGCGCTGGACTCGTTCTACATTGAAGGCATCCAGCACAATATTCCGTTCCTGGGTGCGATTATGGAGCATGACCGGTTCCGGTCGGGCAACATCAATACGGGCTTTATTGCAGAGGAATATCCCGACGGATTTGAAGGCGTTGAGATCACACCAGAGCGCGCGGACAAACTTGTTCTAGCTGCTGCATTCATGAACGAGATTCATGCACTGCGCGCAACGGAAATCACGGGGCAGCTGCCCAACCGACCGCGTTTTCTGCCTGAAGATTGGGTTGTGGCGCTGGACAAAGGCCACACCGTCAATATTCGCACTGAGCCTGAAGATGATTGGCTCACGGTCATGCTCTTGAATGATGATGGCAGCGAGCGCAGCCGTCACACAGTGTCGAGTGAATGGCGCCCTGGGGACGTTATATTCGACGGCGTTATTGACGGCGATCCGATTACGTTGCTTGCCGAGCGGGCGCGCGGGTTGCAGGGATATAATCTTACCTACCGTGGATCCTCTGTGAATGCTGCGGTTCGTACCAAAAACGCGCATGATCTTGTCCAGCACATGCCTGAGAAGGTCGAAGCCGACACCTCTAAGTATCTGCTCTGTCCAATGCCTGGCTTGGTTGTTTCGATCAATGTTGAGGTCGGTGAAGAAGTGAAGGTGGGTCAGACCCTAGCAGTTGTGGAAGCGATGAAGATGGAGAACATTCTTCGCGCTGAACGCGATGGTGTGGTGGCTGAGATCTCAGCTGCGGCTGGGGATAGCCTGCAGGTGGATGAAGTCATTATCGAATTCGAATGACGGTATTTGCATGATCTGAAATAGCGCCCGCCTGGATCATTCTGGCGGGCGTTGTTCCTTCTGGATAAGCACTTAGATATAATAGGTCGACCTGATTTACCTGGAGCCCGCGCATGACACGGATCGGATTTACTTCTCTTCTCCTGGCGCTGTTCCTGCTGCCGGGGACTGCGCAGGCGGAGGACACCGCGGTTCGGTGGCAGAGCGAAGGAGCTCTGTTTCTCGCGGGCGCCGACATTGTTGTCTCCGATAATGTGGAGAGTGATCTTCGCGCATCTGGCGACTCTATTGTCATTGCAGATGATGTAACCGTGGACGGAGATGCCTGGCTTGCCGGGCGTCGCATTGTTGTTGATG
>JAJFGY010000226.1 GCA_021775935.1 Alphaproteobacteria bacterium | reverse complement strand
TGAGGCATTGTCAGTCGGCTTTGTCACACACTTGACGGTTTTTTTCGCAGACCGGCTAAAAGCGCCTTTGCTTTGACAAACCTGTGTTCTTCACCTGCGCCTCGCCCGATGTGAGCCGCCTGATGATCAACATACGGAGTTTGGATTTTGGTACATGTTCGTGGTCCACATTAGTGTGTTGGTGTGATCATAACTTGTTGGTTTTGCTTGTGTATTTTGTTCTGCAATCGCTTCCGGGTGGGGCCACCATTCAAAAATCCCTATGAAATGATTGTTGTCAGTAAGCAGATGGATTTGTTGGGGGGGGCGGGCTGTTTTGCAACTAGGCCTTATTGCTCCAGACCACGGCGCCATCTTTGATGACATGCGCGAAGGATACGTCGGGTGTCGCCAGGTCGTTTATGTTTTTCAACGGATCACGTTTTGACAAAACGATATCGGCATAAGCGCCGACCGTCAGCGTGCCGATTTCCCCCTCCATCCGGCAAACAGCCGGGTTGACCTGATACATTGAGCCTAGAATTTGAGTTGCTGACTCCACTTCGGCCCGAATTGAAAATTCCCGGTTCTGCCGGTTTTGGGTTTCGCCGATGAGATCTGTGCCGAACCCCATGGTGACCTTGGCGGCCCTTGCAATCTCTAGCGATGCAATTCCAGCATCAAGGACCTTTTTATTTTTCGCCAGATTTTGCTCGGGCATACCCAAAGACGGGCCAAATGCATCCATGGCCTCATAGGTCGCCAGAGTGGGAACCAAAACAGCGTCATGTGCCACAATTGCTTTTGCCGATTTCTCATCAAGCATATTGCCGTGTTCGATTGTCCAGACACCATTTTCGACCGCCATTTCGATGGCTTGCGGCATGTACGCGTGTGCTGCGACGTAGGTGCTCCGGTTGCGGGCTTCGATGACGACGGTCGAGATTTCTTCGGGCGTGTACTGGATGGATTCCAGAGGGTCGGTGGGCGTTGCTACGCCGCCTGACACATGGATTTTGATGAAATCTGATCCGTCTTTCAGAAGGTAGCGCGCGCCCTTACGAACCGCGTCTACACCGTCCGCGATGATGCCAAAGGCGGAGTGCGGCATCTGGCAGGCGCAGGATGGAACCACGCTTGTGTCGCTGTCCACGTCTGCGTGGCCCCCGGTCTGGGAGAGCATGCGTCCTGATCGGACAATTCTTGGCCCTTCGGCGGCGCCTGATGCAATTGTTCGGATGAGACCGTTTACGTCTCCACCGATATCACGAACGGTTGTGAACCCTCGATCAAGGGTTTCGCGCGACAGGCGCGCCATGTGAATTCCAAATTCCACCTCTGACCATTTGGCAAGCTGTGCGAAATTCAGAGTGGCCAGTCGAAAATGTACATGGGCGTCGATGAAGCCGGGCAACGCGAAGAGGCCACCCGCATCGATCACCTGGTCGGCTGTGCCCGTGGTTTCCCCCACTGAGATAATCCTGCCGTCTTCGCAGACCAGCGACGTTTCGCCCAGAAAGGAGAGGGTCGCTGTGTCAAAGACGTTTGCATTTTCGATCAGTAAGCGCATTCTTATCTCCGCAATTGTATTTGGTATTCTAGAGCTTTCGTATTGGTTGGGGTTTGCTCGCGGTTTGTCAATAGAGGGGAAAATTATGCGGGTAGATATCGGTGGGCGACGTCTGTTTTTTGATGTTGCGGGGGAACAGTTGGAACCCGCCGGCAAAGCTCTGAGGCAGAAACCTACGCTGATCGTTCTCCATGGGTCGCCCGGATTTTCGGATCACTCGGCACTCAAGCCCGACCTTGGAGCGCTCTCTGATACCATGCAGGTCATCTATCTGGACCTGGCAGGTGCCGGACGCAGTGATGACCCTCCAGACGAGGTTCCTTTTTCACTTGAGCTATGGGCGGATGACATTGTCCGGTTTTGTACAGCTCTTGATATTGAGAAGCCGGTTGTGTTGGGATTATCCGGTGGTGGGTTTGTCGCGCAGGCCTATGCCATTCAGCACCCGGACCATGCAAGCGGGGTTGTCTTCGCTGGCACGCAAGCGAAATTTGATCCGGAACGATCGATCAAAAAGTTTGAGGCGCTGGGTGGACCAGAGGCAGGTCAAGCCGCCCGGGCACTGCTATGCAATCCGCCAACCGATGAAACAATAGCGGCTTTCAACACAATCTGCATGCCGCTCTATAATCCAACACCCAGAAACCCGGACGCAGGCCATCGGATCGTAATCCGGCCGCGGCTCGCCGATGATTTTCACCGATTTCCCGATGGAATTTGGTACAGATTTGATCTTCTGGATGACCTGCATCGTGTGCGCGCACCGATACTTGTGCTTGGCGGTGAAGAAGACCCCATTACCCCGATCCAGGACTCTATTGATATTGTCGAGCGACTGGACCCAAGCCTTGTGACCTTCGCTCGAATGCAAGGATGCGGCCATGGTACCTGGCGTGATGAGCCAGAGAAGAGCTTTGATGCTATCCGTCAGTTTGTTGATGGGCTCGGAAACTCTACAGAGACAGCGTGAGCGCGGGCAAAGATATACCAAAGACGAACAGGTGATTTTCGACCCAGCCGGCATAATCATAGGCCGTTGGGGCGCTAGAAATCAGACGGGTTGCTTGGTTCTGTGTGTTCTCAGACTCCATGCAGACAATGTAAGCACAAGCAGTGACATCACGAAGGCGAAGGAGACGTTGCCGGTCCAGCCTGCCCAATCATAGGCGATTGTGCCAACCCAACTCGCCATTCCGCCGCCTAGAAACATCAGGAAAATATACACAGTCATAAGCCTTGTTCTGACGGCAGGTGATTGGTTGAGGAAGGTCATGCGTCCGGTAATGTCGATGACCGGGCCCACGAGGTTCATCACGACCAGCGGCACGAGCAGGGTCCACACGCTGTGTCCGAGGAAAAAGAGGCAGACGACGCCCAAGAGCTGAAAACTGGACATGATGGTGCGGGCTTTGTGCGCGCCGATTTTGTCTGCCCATGCGCCCATCCTCGGCGTTGTTACCAGGTTGAGGGCTGAGATAGCCGCGAGATAGCCCACTGTATCGACGCCATAACCCATCTCCGGACTTGTGAGATGCAGGCCAAGCCCCAACCAGACGGCGAGAAAAATCCCAAAGCTGAGCGCCTGGATCATACCTGCGATGATGATGTCAGGGTGCGCCTTGATGATCGGAAAGATTGAGAGGATCAGTTCCGGATAAGACTGCCGCACCGTCTCCTGCCGTTCCCGCTCATCCATGATGAAGGGCAGACATATCGAGACCATCAGCATCAGTGTGGCCGCGACAAAATAGACTGTCCGCCATCCGTAATGTTCACCAAGAAAGCCTGCGCCCGCACGGGCGAGCAAAATGCCTCCAATGACGCCCACCGTCAGTATGGCCGTCGCATGCCCTAATTCTGCCGGGTTCACCCGTTTTGAGACATAGGCAGGCAGGAGGTAGGGGGCGATGGTGAAGAAACCAAGCAGCGTCGACCCGGCAATAAACAATCTGAAATCCTGTACCAAAGTCATGGCAAGGATGCCGCAAAACTGCCCTGCAACAAAGATAGAGGTGAGGCGCCGGTTGCTGATCCGATCACCCAATGGAAGCAGAAGAAGAATTCCAAGGGCGAGAGCAATTTGGTTGAGGGCCGGGACTGCACCAATCATGGTGGCGCTCACGCCGAAGTCGTCAGCCACACGAGCGATGATCGGATGGATGTAGTAGGCGTTGGCTGTAACAACAGCGCTTGCCAGCGCCAGCACGTATAACTTTGCTTTGGACAGGTGTTGTGGCTGGCCTCCCGCTGATAGGTGAGGTTCCGGCGACTCCTGGACGACCTTCGACATGCTTTACCTTTTTGTGCGCCCAGTCCGATGACCCTGCCAATTCAGCTGGAACACTGGATGATGCTTTTGAACGTCGCTAGTCGCCCTTGGAAAATGCGTCCGCAATGGCGTCGAGTTGTTTTGCCATCGCCGCAGCATTTTTCTTCCCCAGGGCTTTGTCCAATCGTGCGTTGATATCTGCAAACGGTTTAGCAACCCGCTTGAGCGTCGACTTTCCTGTTTCCGTGAGCTCCAGCATCCAGGTGCGCGCATCGCTGTTGCTCCGCTCCCGGCTGACCAGGCCTGCCTTCATCAGTCTTGCGATCATCGCGGTGATCGCCGACTCGTTTTGTTTCAGGCGCTTCGCCAAGTCACGTTGTTTTACCTGCTTTGACGAGGCAATGAGGTTAAGCACAGCTACCTGTGCTGTGGTGAGCCCTGCGGCATTCATCAGCGCATTATCCGCCTCTGTCCGGACGCGGTGGGCTGCGATTTGCAGAAGGAAATACAGGCGTTCTTCGTGGGCTGACATGGAGGCACCATAAACTGCTTGTTTAGTTCACCCAACCTTCCTATATAGCTTCACTAGTGAAGTAATTTGGAGATGAAGAATGGGTGCGATAGATGTTTGGTCACAGATTACGACTCAGCGCATGGCTGACCGACCCTGGATGGATACTCTGCTTCGCTGGACGGGCCGGCCAGGTGATCGGTCAACACCGGATGTGACGCAAACCCTTGCTGCAATGGACGCTGCTGATGTGGATGTGATGTTTCTTTCCGCCTGGCAGGGTCCGGAGGGGTCATTGATCAGTAATGAAGAAGTTGCAGAGTCCATTGACGCTGCGCCGGACCGGTTCAGGGGGCTTGCGACGGTGGATATCAACAACCCGGTTGAGGCCGTTAGAGAAATTCGTCGGTGGGTTGAGGGGGACCGGTTTGTTGGCGTGCGCCTTGTCCCCTGGTTGCTCGATCTGCCGCCGAATGATCGCCGTTACTACCCAGTCTATGTCGCCTGTGTGGAGGCAGGCGTCCCGTTTTGCACACAGATTGGGCACACGGGTCCGCTTTGTCGTTCGGAGCCCGGGCGCCTTATTCCTTATCTGGACGACGTGCTTCTGGATTTTCCCGAGCTAAAAGTTGTTGGCGGGCATGTGGGGTTTCCCTGGATTGACGAGCTTGTTTCCCTCTGTCTCAAATATCCAAACCTCTACGCCGATACATCTGCCTATGCAGTTCACAGGTTGCCGGAAGATTTCGTGAAATTCATGAAAGGGCCCGGACAGTCACGCATTATGTTTGGCACCAATTGGCCCATGCTTTCGCCCAGCCGGTGTCTGAAACATCTAGATGCGCTAGGCCTGAGCGATGAGGGGCGGGAGCTTTTCCTTGGAGGAAATGCTCGCAGAGTGTTTGGTCTTTAGTGCGCGCGCGGCACCTCCCTGACTTCAAGGTGGCAAAATCGAATGCCTTTGGGGTTGGGGCGCTTGCAGCGCCACACGGTTGCCGTCCGATCGCAAAAAAGGGGCTAGCTCGACACTTAGTTGAACTGCTCGGCAGTACGCTCAGGATATTTGTGTATCGTACAAGCGGTGCTTAGTGCAGGTACCTTGGCAACGGGTCACGTAGAAGGTGGGAACAAATGTCACTGGAGTCTTATGCGAGCTTAGCGGAGATTATTGGGGTGACCCTGGTTGTCCCTTCATTGATATATGTGGCAATTCAATTGCGACAGAATACCAATGCAGTCCGGGCTCAGTCTCGACAAGCAGTGTTGACTGCATCGCAAGCTGAACTGTTCGTGCAAATCGAACGCCCCGAGATCTCTCTAAGCATCATTAATCCGAGCGTGCTCACGCAGGAGGAACAAGTCAGATTGAGTTCATTTTTTTCGCTGTTTTTCGTGCCCGCGAATTCGCGTGGCTTCAGCATGAAAATGGCGTCATTGACGATGCGCAGTGGGACACGGAAGCTGCGGTAATCATGTTCTTTATTGACTCCCATAGGGTCCGTGATTGGTGGATAGAGGTGGGAAGCAGTGGATTTAGCGTACAATTTTCCACATTCATCGACCGCTTGATAGAGGCGAATTCGCCCACAGATTCTACCTTTCGCGCAGTTGCCAGCTGGGCTGACAAAAAACACGAAAACCAAGTTGAGTGATTGGTTTAGGCGAATTCTGCCGCAGGGAGTGATGTGGTGTATGCCACTCTGCCCGGTGAATCACCTGGCCTGCGTTTGGGACCTGCGCAGCCTAGGATGCTTCACGCCAGGCTGCTTCGGCGGGCGTGGCCTCGCCATGCTTTAGAGAAGCATCATGCTTGTAGAGCGTTGAGCAATAGGGACAGATGATCTCAGATTCTTCGCCCATATCCAGAAACACATGCGGATGATCGTTGGGCGGGGTGGCGCCTACACACTTGAATTCTTTTGCGCCGATGCGAATCTCGCTTACGCCTGTGTCATTACGAAATTTAGGGGTATTTGTCCCGCTCGCCATGAGAACCACTCTGTTGAGGCGGTGCCAAACCGCCAGTGCCTGAAAGTTGGCGCTACCCTAGCTCTGGCGGGGTGCAATTTCCAGTCCTTTGGGGTGGTTTTGCCGCTCTTTCGATGCGTCACGTTCTATCAACTTTGTGGTGTGTCTCCGCATTTGCTGGCGCGACCTCGTCGCTTCCGCCTATAATTTGGTAAAGACATTCAACTGGTCGTTAGAACCAGCAACATTATTTTTTGGGGAGAAGCCTGAATGGCTGATGAGGCCACGCAGCACGGTGACGTGCTCAAAAGGTCAACGCTGTTTGCATTTTCGCTTCCAGCAGTTCCAATTGCGGCTCTCGGACTTCCACTGGTGGTCCACATTCCGCCTTTCTACGCAAAGATCACGGGGCTGGAACTTACGGCCATCGGTGCGCTCTTTATGCTCATCCGATTTTGGGACGTGTTTACCGACCCAGTTTTGGGCATCCTGTCAGACCGGTTTGAAACCAAGTGGGGACGCAGGAGACATTGGATCGTTATTTCTGTTCCGATTGTGATGCTCTCTGTCTATATGATTTTCATGCCACCGTTCGAAGTCGTAGGTGCGACCTATCTGCTTGGGTGGATGATCGTGCTCTATATTGGCTGGACGCTGCTTACGATTTCGCACATGTCGTGGGGCGCTGAACTTACGCCTTCCTACAATGAACGCTCGCGGGTTCAGGGCGCACGAGAGATTGCACTTATTCTGGGTATGGTTGCGGTCTTGAGCCTGCCCATTGTCATTGAGCAGATGGCGCCAGCAGATCTGGACCATGCGCGTGTTGCGGCCATGGGGTGGTTTGTTGTCATCCTTCTCCCCATCATGGTGTTTGTTGCGACGCGCTTTGTCGGCGAACGAGATACGCCGCGTCCCGACCATGTGCCGTTTGCGGAGACGTTGCGCGTTCTTTCGAGGAACCATCCGCTGCGTATTGTCCTGATCTGTGATCTGCTGGGTGGCATCGGCGGCGGATTGGTTGCGAGCCTCTTTATCTTTCTGGTGGAGGACACGCTCAAACTCGCAGCGCTTTCTGGCATCATGCTGCTTTGCTATTTCCTTGCAGGTGTTCTTTGTATTCCTATTTGGATCAAGTTTTCCGAACGTTTTGGGAAACACAAAGCAACTGCGTTCTCGGCGATTTTCTCCGGTGTGACAATCCCGCTGATCTTCCTCATACCTGAAGGCAATGCAATGGTTGCCCTTATCTGCTGGATCATCTTTGGCTTGAACATGGCGGCGGGGCCGTTTCTCTATCGCTCAATCATGGCCGACGTCGCCGATCATGATGCGATCACCTCTGGTCAGCAACGGACAGGGCTTTTCTACTCACTGCTGACGAGCACCAACAAAATCGGTGCTGCCTTTGCGATCTTCATTGGCTTTTTCCTGCTCGATCAAGCGGGCTTTGTGGCAGGCGGAGAGAACTCTCAGGAAGTGCTGGACCAGTTGAGGTTCATCTATGTTGTGCCTGCGGTGATCGTCAGCTTCGCGGTTGCGGTTATCATCTGGCGTTTTCCGATTGATGAACAAACACAGCTGGCGAATAGGAAAATTCTTGAAAGGCGCGCAATTGATGCGGCAGCGGCCGCCATTATTGACGTGACCGGCGAGCCTAATGACCCACAGTCTTCGGGCCCACAACCCTCCGGCGTTGGTGGAAATTAGGGAGAAGGCCTATGGCTGTGTTTACAAATCAGGGCGTTGATATTGCCTATGATGATGTCGGTGCGGGGACGCCCATACTTCTGTTGCATGGATTTGCGTCTACGCGCACGGACAATTGGTCTCGTACCGGCTGGTACGGCACGCTGGAGAAAACCGGCCGTCGGGTTATTGCTATGGATTGGCGCGGTCACGGCGAAAGCACTGCCAGTCATTCGGCATCTGACTATTCCAGCAAGCTTTTGCTCGCAGACGCAGTGGCGCTTCTCGATCATCTCGGTATTGAAAAGACAGAAGTTTTCGGCTTTTCAATGGGGGCAGGGCTGGCACTGCAATTGGCGATACAAGAAGGCAAACGGATTGATCAGCTCGTCCTGGCAGGTATTGGGGGCAATATGCTGGATGCGGAGCGCGCTCCGAGGTTCACCGAGAATATTTTTGACGCCGCCTCGGCAGATGAGATCTCAGATCCCATGGCAAAAGGTTTCCGTCTTTATGCCGACCAGCTTGGACAAGACCTGAAAGCGCTTGGTGCCTGCGTCGCAGCAGATCGCTCGTCACTGTCGAAGGATGATCTGTTTGCTGTTCGGGCTAAGACATTGGTGGTTGCCGGACAGAGAGATGATCTCGCGGGTGACCCGCTGGCGCTGGCGGAAGCCATCCCCGGGGCTAAGGGCGAATTGATTCCAGGTGCTGATCACATGTATCTGCTGACCAACGGCGCGTTCAAGGGAACAGTGATCGATTTTCTTACCGGCTGGCTCTAGTCACAGCGATACAAAACACTATCTATCTCATACATTTTGGCGGAGGAATGCTTTTACATGGCACAAGACAGGATACCGACGTGGCAGTTGGCCGCCTTCGCCGGACCCGCCGTGCCCATGGCCGCCATGGGTTTGCCGATCTCCGTCTATCTCCCACAATTCTATGCAGAATCGATGGGCCTGGGGCTTGCGACAGTCGGCACCATTTTCATGATCGCCAGGCTTTGGGACGTCATTACCGATCCAATGATGGGCATTATCTCTGATCGCTTCCCCTCAAGATGGGGCAGGCGCCGACATTGGATCGTCGCTTCCGTCCCCATCATGCTCCTGTCGGCCTACATGGTTTTCATGCCGAGTGCGCCAACCAGCAGCTTCTATCTTTTTGGCTGGATGTTCGTTCTTTACATTGGCTTCACGATGGCGAGCCTCAACCATATGGCGTGGGGAGCTGAGCTCCACGAAGATTATGACCAGCGCTCTCGGATCATGGGCTTCCGGGAAGGGTTTGTTATTCTCGGTGTGCCAATTGTTTTGTTGTTACCGGTGGCCATCGAATATTTCGCTGAAACGAATGTGGATGCGGAACGGGTCGCCGCCATGGGCTGGTTCGTCATTATTTTGCTGCCCATCACTGTCGCCATTGCCGTCTGGAAGGTGCCTGAATTCAGGGCGCTTTCGCAAAACCAGGAAATGCCCTTACGCGAAATGGCGCGCCCATTGCTTATCAATCGTCCGCTGCAAAGAGTGGTCTGTGCTGATTTTCTGAGTGGGTTCTCCGGTGCCGCTCTGGGCTCCATGTTTCTTTTTCAAGCAACCTACGTGCTGCAGATCGGCATCCCGAGTGTTCTTCTGCTGATCTACTTTTTTGCCGGTCTGGGGTTTGTTCCAGTCGTTGTGAAGCTCAGCTATCGCCTTGGAAAGCATCAGGCCTTGATTGCCGCAGCGCTCTTCAACGCCTTGATGGTGCCAACTTTGTTTCTCATTCCTCCGGGGAATTTCTATGCGGCTGCGGCGGTCTTCACCTTTCTGGGTGTCAATGTCGGCAGTGTCACCATCCTCTATCGCTCGATCCTTGCAGACGTGGCAGATGTCGATGAGTTGGAGACCGGTCACCGCCGCACAGGTCTCTTCTATGCGCTTATGACACTTACGTCGAAAACGGGTGGCGCGATTGCGGTTGGGGTGGTGTTCTGGACGCTGAGTTTGATCGGGTTTGTTCCAGGTGCTGAAAACACAGAAGCGGCAATCACGGGACTGTCCATCGTCTTTGTTGCCACGCCGATGATCTGCAACTTCGGGGTTGCTGCGATCATGTGGGGATTTCCGCTTGGCAAAGAAGCGCAGGAAGAGGTGCGCCGACAGTTGGAAGAGCGCGCAAAGGTCCAGGACCCTGCAGTTTCTGCAGACTAGAGTTGCGTTCGTGTCCTTTCACGCGCGGAAAGGTCTGTCCCTTTTATGGAAGAGGCTTTAGCAACAGCCACAACCGCCAAGAGCGATAGAGCCTTCCGGATTATAGGCGGCACCTACTGACCGGGCGGAATTCTCAGCTGTTTCGGCGAATGTGACCTTGGCTGCTTCCTGCATGGCCGGGTCCATCATGAAGTCAATGGCAGTCATGGCCAGCGACTTCGCCCCATCAATGCAGGCTTTGTCCCCCATCTCACCACCGGCCCAGCGCGCGAATTCGGGATTGTGAATGACAACGCTTGGTGGCGCAGAGGCGATCATGGGATGGATGGATGGCACCCGGTGGCTCACATTGCCCATATCCGTGCTGCCTGCTGAGCCTGAGGGCATTTTGTCGAGTGGAAAGAAATCACGTCCCAACGACCGCGCATTGGCTTCATAGGCCGCTGCAATAGGCCAGCTGGTTTTCATGTCCAGGTAGTCAGCTTTCGCCCATCTGATGTCGGCGGTACATCCCGTCGCAAGGGCGCCTGCTTCAAAGCAGGCCTGCACGCGGGCTTTGAGGGCAGCAAGGGAGATGGCCTCTGCCGCCCGGACGTAGAACACGCCACTGGCGCGATCGGGCACGATGTTAGGGGCGACACCGCCTTCATTGATGATGCCATGAATGCGTTCTGTGGGCTTGATGTGCTGCCTCAGCTGCGCAATGGATTGATAGGCGGTAACAAGTGCATCGAGGGCGTTCAGGCCGGCGTGCGGCATGGCGGATGCGTGGGCACTTTTGCCTGTATAGATCACCTCAACCTCTGAGACACAGATACAGGGCATGGTCGCCAGATCGACACCGGCCGGATGCACCATCATGGCCGCATCCAGGCCATCAAAAGCCCCTTCCTGCGCCATCAGCTCTTTGCCGCCACCTTGTTCCTCTGCTGGGGTGCCGAGATATCGCACGCGGCCAGGCAGAGCGCCGTTGAGTTTTGCCAGAGCAAGGCTCGCACCAAGCCCGGTGGTCGCAATGATGTTGTGGCCGCAGGAATGGCCTATACCGGGGAGGGCGTCATATTCTGACAGAATGCCAACGGTGGGGCCTTTGTCTCCAAACTCTGTCGCGTAGGCGGTCTCAAGACCAAAGGCTTCCCGCGTAACGGAGAGACCCTCTTTCTCGACCCGACCTGACAGAAGCGCTGCTGCTTTGTGTTCGCGGAATGCCAGTTCAGGGTTTGCGTGGATCTCATGTGAGATTGAAATGAGCTCATCGCTCATCGCGTCGATGGCATCACAGGCCTGGCGTTTCAAAGTTGCGGCATCAGTCATTTTATGTCCCCGTCGGATAGGTGAGCATACTATACACTCTTCGCGAAGAGGCTCTAGGCTCTGGAGTTATTGGGCAGCAATCGGAGGGTCCCCTTGGACTATTTTCAATCAGGTGGAGTGCGGTTGGCCTACAAGGTCGAGGGGGAGGGGGTGCCGATTGTGCTCGTTCATGGGTTTGCCTCGACCCACGGCGTGAACTGGATCGAGCCCGGCTGGGTCGAAACACTCAAAAAGGCAGGGCGCCAGGTCATCTTGTTTGATCTGCGCGGACATGGGGAGAGCGATGATCTGGTAGATGTCGCAGCCTACGACCGGGGCGTGATGGCAGATGACATAGTGGCGTTGCTTGATCACCTAGACATCGCCCGCGCTGACATAATGGGGTACTCGCTGGGCGCGATGCTGAGCCTGCGGTTTGCGATGGACCATGTCGAGCGATGTGGTGCCGTCGTGCTCGCGGGTGTTGGAGACAAATTGTTTGCCCCATCGGGACAGATTGCGCCGGTCGTTGAGGCGTTGTTGGCTGATAGCCTGCATGATGCCAAAACGCCCGTGGGACGCGCATTTCGTGCCTTTGCCGACAAGAACGGACAGAACAGGGAAGCCTTGGCCGCCTGCTACAGCGTTCCGCGCGATAAACTTACAGATGAGGCTCTCGGCAGAGTTGACGTACCGGTTCTGGTTGTTGCTGGTGAGCGCGATGAAATTGCAGGTTCTGCTGAGCGGCTGGCGGCGCCGTTTCATAATGGCGTCGCGGTAACCATCCCAAGACGCGATCACATGCGCACCGTCGGAGATCCAGCTTACAAACAAGCGGTGCTCGATTTTCTGCAGAAGGCCTAAGCGCGCCAAGCCTTCTGCTGATTGATGTCACCGCGCGGTCAGAGGGGCGAAGTTCAGGTGCATACCTGCATCGGTAATCAGTGTTTCACCGGTAATGTGATCTGATCCCTCACCAGCAAAGAAGCAAACGGTTGCCGCGATGTCTTCAGGCGTCCCCGCCCGCTTAAGGGGCATGGTTTCTTCCTGATTGGCAACGATGCTTTTGAACATGTTCTCCCCAAACTTATCGCGGAACCAGCGTGTGCCAATGAAACCGGGACAAACAGCGTTTACGCGGATCTCTGGCGCCAGCGCACGTGCAAGCGAGAGTGTCATCGTGTTCATTGCACCTTTGGACGCAGCATAGGCGACCGACGAGCCGATGCCTGTGACACCGGCGATAGAGGATACATTTACAACTGAGCCTTCACCCTGGTCCTTCATATAAGGCTTGCAGGCACGGACCATTTGATAAGCGCCAATGACATTGACACCGTAGATGCGGTGGAAGTCTTCAGCCTGCAGTGCGTCAAGGTCGTCGTGATCAGCAAACTGGGTTGTGCCTGCATTGTTGACGAGAATGTCCACGCGGCCCCATTTGTCGATCGTTGTTTGAACGATTTTTTTGCATGCCTCATCATCGGAGACATCGCCCTGAGCGAGAACAGCTTCTCCGCCTGCTGCTTCGATCTCTGCAACAACCGCTTTGGCTTCGTCCTCCGACTTTGTGTAATTGATCGCGACTCTTGTGCCGGACTTTGCCAGGCGGAGCGCTGTTGCGGCTCCCAGGCCTGCGGCCGATCCTGTGACAATGGCTACTGCGCCGTCTAGTTTCATGGAACGTCTCCCGTGTGTTGAAATTTGATGGGAGTGTAGCGTTCATAATTCAGGGAGTCGCGTTTGGTTTCAGCGCGGCGGGGCGTCCCGGTCTTTGCTGGTCCCATGCTCAGAGAGGCGATCATCCATCGCTTGTTCTTTGCGCAGGGATGGTGTGAGACGGATACAAACATGACTGCCTGTGTGGCGCACCGTTATGCCCCTGGAAAACCCGATACCCGGCACATCTAAAGCAACTGGTGTATCCAGGGCGGGAAGGGGCAGAACCTCAACCAATGCGCTGGTCGCAGACATTTGGTTGACCCAGCATTCTGCGTCCACACCGGGATAGACGATGCGTCCAGAAATGGCAGTCGCGATGCGCTTCCTGCGCCGACGATCAGGTTTGACTGGGGACTTCACGTTTAATTGGCATCCTTTTCCGGGAGTGCCAACGTACGATCTGGAAAGTTGAAAAAAAGTTGAACTGCTTGGCTGGATTGCAAACAAAGGCTAAGTTTTCTGCAAAACGGCATGGTGCATGCCAAAAACTTCGAATCGACAGGATGGATATGACAGACAAGTACCAGTTGTTGGGCGCCGAGATTTCCTACTTTACCGGCAAAGTCCGGTCCTATCTGCGCTTTAAGGATATCGCGTTTGATGAGATCAAAGCGGATCGGGACATCTACCTGAATGTCATTCTGCCGCGAACAGGGGTGGCCATGATGCCGGTTCTGATCTCACCGGATGACATTGCTGTTCAGGACACGAGCGACATTATTGATTTTCTGGAAGAGCGCTTTCCTGAGCCCTCGATTTATCCAACGACGCCCCGGCAGGGAACCATTGCCCGACTGTTTGAGCTTTATGGCGACGAATGGATGAAAATTCCGGCGATGCATTATCGTTGGAACTACAACGCTGAGGCCATGTATCTGGAGTTTGGCAAGGTCTCGCAGCCAGAGCTCTCGGAGGCAGAACAGATCGAGGTGGGCAAGGAGACCTGCAAGCCGTTTAAGGGGTCGCTGCCTATCCTTGGCGTGACGCCGGCCACAGAGAAAGCGGTGGAGGCATCTTACGAACAGCTGTTGCGCGACCTGGATGCTCATTTCGCTGTTCATCCCTATCTGCTGGGCACACGTCCGAGCATTGGGGATTTTGGAATGATTGGTCCGCTCTATGCGCACCAATATCGTGATCCTGCATCCGGTGAGATTATGAAACGCATTGCCCCTAATGTGGCGAAGTGGGTCGAGCGGATGATGGCACCGGAACCCAAGACAGGGGACTTCCTGTCTGGCGATCAAATTCCTGAAACGCTCTATCCGGTGCTGCGGCGCATTTTTGAGGAGCAGTTCCCGCCGTTGAAGGCGACGGTTTCGGCTTTGGCCGACTGGATTGACCAGAACCCCGGTGAACCTATTCCCCGAGCGATTGGCAAACAGAGTTTCGTGCTGAAAGAGGCTGATGGAACAGCGGTAACAGGTGGACGTGGCATGTTCACGTTCGAGCAATGGATGCTGCAGCGGGTGCTTGATTTTTATCAACCGCTGGAAGGCGCTCGTCGCCAAAGTGTCGACACATTGCTTGAGGAGGTTGGGGGCAAGGAAGCGATGCAGTTTGATCTGCGTCACCGGGTGGCGCGGGTGAAAAACCAATTGGTTGTGGAGGGCTAAGATGTTTGAACGGTCGGTTGTTGTTGCAGGGTTCGGCCTTCTCCTGTTGGGAGGGGGCAGTGCTCTTGCTGCCTCCTATACAAGCTCTTACTCCGATCTTGATCTTGGTGAGTGTGATTTGGTTGAGGAAGATTCTGAGTTTGGCTTTGTGCAGATGAAGTGCGAGGGGCGCCATGGCTACGACGTCTACGTCTCTGAGGGCGATCTTCGGCTTCACCTTGCCTACCGCAAGCCCGGCCAACCGCTGATTGCTGAAGAGGAGTTTGTTGCGCCAGTGGACTCAGAAGCGCAGCAACCCTTCAAGGGTGAAGAGGTTATTGCGGTTGTTGAGGACCTGCTTGACCTAGAAGTATCAGATGACGTCGAGGCTCTGCAAACCGATGTATCAGACAATGAAGTCTCGGATGAGGTGGTGCAGGTAGAAGAGCAAGTCGAAGCCTTTGTGCCGGATGGTGTGCGTCCTATAGGGCAGACCATTCCACCGTTTAACAATCTGGGCCCCAAGCTTGAATGGCGCGCACCCAATAGGCAGGGAGCTGAACCCTTCGCGACTATCGTTCGCTACATTTATCAAAAGATGGCCGAGGATGGTTCCTATTCAGATGGCCAAGTCCTGGTTGTGTCCCGTTTTCGGGATGGTGACAGCTGCCACGTTGCCTATGTCGATGCTCTCGCAAATGGGAATGCCAACGTGATGGCGCGGGAAGTGGCAGACAAATACGCCACCGGGGGAGAATGTCCCGATGGCGCTGTTCTTGTACTCGGTAGTGGAGGTGATGAATTCCGGTACTAGCCCGATTTCTGGGTCGCCAAAAACTCGTTGATGGTTTCCTCGAAATTGACGGCGTCTGAGAGGCCGCGCATGCGTCCTGCTGTCAGGCCGCCATCGACGGCGATGATTTGCCCCGTCACGAAAGTTGAGGCGTCTGAGGCGAGGAAGAGGGCCATCTCCGCAATATCATTGGGCACCCCTGAGCGGGCGACAGGCTGCAGTTTTGCCAGCCGCGGTTTCATAAATTCCGCAAACTCGTCAGCGGCGTTCGCCCCAAGCTCTAACGCGGTTGCAAAGATCGGCGTGGCAATTCCGCCGGGACAGATCGCATTTGAGCGGATGTTAAACTCCCCAAGCTCAAGGGCGGCTGTTTTGGCAAGATGCGCCACGGCTGCTTTGCAGGCGGAATAGACCTGAGGGCCGAAACCAGCCTGCAGGCCAGCGACACTTGCCGTTGAGATGATCGAACCGGAGCCTTGCTTTTTCATGACGGGCACCGCGTATTTGTAGCCCAGAAAAACGCCCTTCAGGAGAACGCCGACGGAATTGTCGAAGCCGTCCATGTCGATTTCATCCAGCTGCCCGCCAACACCACCAAAGCCCGCATTGTTGAACATGCAATCGACGCGGCCAAACCGGTCCACTGTCTCAGCCACCAGGTTTTTTACGTCTGCTTCTTGGGAGACATCTGCGTTGCAGTAGAGAAAATCCTCTCCAAGTGTCAGGGTCATCTCTTCACCACGATGGTCCTGCACATCGCCAACCACGACTTTGGCACCTTCGGCGAGGAACAGGTCCACTGTGCCCCGGCCGATGCCGCTTGTGCCGCCAGTGATAATGGCGACTTTGTCTTTCAGACGGTCTCCCATGATTTTCTCTTTCTTATTTGCCTTTGAAAACGGGTTTTCTCTTTTCCATGAACGCCGCGCGGCCCTCGGCATAGTCTTCGCTGCCAAAGCATTCCGCAATCAGGCGCAGACAGGCTTTTGCATCAAAGCTGTCAGCTTCGCGGACAAGCTCATCGATGATCTTCTTTTCGTTGCGCACGGTCAGTGGCGCATTGTCATCAATCTGTGCGCAGGACGCGCGTGTAAAGGTTTCCAGCTCTGTCTTTGCCAGCACGCGATTGATCAGGCCCATTTGCAGCGCCTCATCATGATCAAACCGGCGCGCTGTAAAAAAGATTTCTTTGGCCGAGGAGGGGCCGACGACATCAACCAGGCGCTTGGTGGAGATCAGCGGATAGGCGAGGCCCAGTTTGCCCGCAGGAATGCCAAATGTTGAGCCTTCTGCCGCAAAGCGCAGATCGCAGGCGAGTGCGATCCCTAACCCGCCACCGATGCAATAGCCATCAATCATCGCGATGGTGGGGCGCGACGATCTTGCTATCCGGTCAAAGGCGACGGTAGAGGTGTCCTCATAGTTTTGGACACTCTCCGGGTTTGAGCGGGCCTGTTCAAACTGGGAAATGTCAGCGCCTGCGACGAAGGATTTTTCACCGGCACCGGTAAGGACGATGGAGAGAATGTCCGGATTGGCTTCAAACTCATCGAGAATAGCCGGTACGGCCTGCCACATGTCGAGGCTGACGGAATTGTGCTTTTCCGGATTGTTGAAAATCATCCATCCGATGGCGCCTTCTTTTCGGGCGATCATCTTGTCGGTCGGTGAGGGCATGCTTTTTGGTCCTTAAACGATAGCAACCCAGTCGAGCTTGGGCTCGCGGGCAGGAGGATGGGCGTTGACGAGGTCTGCCAACAGGTCTGATTTCAGGGCGGCGTGGGCGGGATCATCCCAGAGGTTCACCCACTGACTTGGGTCTTCTGCCAGATTGTAGAGCTCACCCTCGGTGCCATCATAGACGTTTGACTTGTTGTAGGCGGTGATGATGTACCCATCCTTAAAGAGAGTACGCAGGCTTACCTCTGTGCCGTCGGTGTAAACCGAGTCCCATTCTGTAAAAACGCGATCGCGGCTTTGCGCTTTCGCTGCTTCATCGTCCTGAGGGAGTGTCGCCCCTTGCATCCAGCTTGGTACATCAAGCCCTGCGATCTGACAGAAGGTTGGGGCGAGGTCGATTTGTCCAACAGGTGCCGAGACGGTTGAGGGCGTTGCTTTCGCGTTGGCGGCTGGCTTCCAGATAAACGGAAGTTTCATCAGGCTCTCAACGTGATAGGGACCCTTGAAGAGCAGTCCATAGTCGCCTTGGAACTCCCCATGGTCGGTTGTGAAGATGATGTCTGTATCGTCTTCCCATCCAAGCTCCTTGATGCGCTGAAACACTTTGGCGCAGGCCTCGTCGATCAGCTCGTTTTCGACATGGGTCATGGCGTTGACTTCGCGTACCTGATCAGGGGACATGTCTTTGGGCACAAAGGCTGGCGGGGCTTCAATGTTGATCGTGCGCTCGCCGGTCCAGTACCACATCCAGTGCTTTGGTTTTCCTTGCAGGATTTCCTGGTTCTTCTCAGGGGTTTCTGGATAGGCGTCGGGCAGATCAATGTCGCGCCAATTCACGCGGTTGATTTCACTCTCCGGCGGGTCCCATGGATGGTGGGGGTCAGGGAAGCTCATCCAGCAGAACCAGTCTGCGTCTTCGTCCAGGCTATCGAGCCAGGCGATGGTGCGATCTGCGACCCAGTCCGTGTGATAATGCTCCCGGGCGACCGGGTTGGTGTGCACCTGGCAGGCACCGGTGTCGCCGCCGCCTGCTGCGTTCACCTCAAAGTCAGCGGTCATGTTCTGATAGAAGCCGCCAATTTCATCTTTGGCGTTTTCGCGCATCCAGGTGTTGTAGTGCAGGATCAGGGGCGTGTGGCTAGAAAGCTCCATATGATCGAAGCCCCGATGGGGGCCGTTCTCGCCGATCCGTGCCATGCGGTTTTCGTAGAATTTGAGATCAAAATCGAGAAAGGGCTCGAAATGAGCTTTGCCGATGAGGGCTGTCTTGTATCCGGCTTCCTCTTTCAGGTACGCGGCAACACTTGGTGCATCTTCCGGCAGCGGCACCCCATTCATCCAGACGCCGTGGGTGCTGACATATTGGCCGGTGAGCATGGTTGAGCGAGCAGGCATGCAGACCACGCTTTGGGCATGGGCGCGGGTATAATTGATGCCGTCGCGGGCAAGTGTGTCAATGGCCGGGGTGCGGGCGACCTTGCCGCCATTGCAGCCCAGCGCATCGAAACGCATCTGGTCTGTGGTGATGAAGAGGATTTTGCGACCCATGGTGTTTCCTAGCTCTTGTCGGCGTTTAGAAAGTCCAGCATCGCTGGAATGGCGGTCCTATCCTGAATCATGAAGAGGTGCCCGCCGTCGAACATGGCGAGCTTTGCGCCTGGAATGCGGGTAGCGAGCTTCTCCTGCGTGGCCGGTAGGGCGATGCCGTCGTAATTGCCACCACAAATGAGCGTTGGGCAGGTGATATCTGCCAGCCGGTCCCAGGTGTCATGATGTTTCCGGGCTTCCAACTGGCGACGTGCGCCCATAGAACGTCCGGGTTCGCCCGCAAACGCATCGGTAGAGGCAAATTCAACGAAGAACTCATATTCTTTTGGATTGGCGGCGGCCCATTTTGCGTCGCGCCTCGTATCTGAGATCGGGATCATGAATTGCGCCCGTTCGACCGGGTCCATGTCTTGCACGTCGTGGAGCGGATAGGACGCACCGCCTGCACCACCCGGTGACGTGCAGGCAAGCACCAGACGCTTGACCCGGCTTGAATGACGAAGCGCCAGTTCCTGTGCGACCATACCGCCGAACGAGACGCCAATCACGTTTGCCGATGGCCAATTTAATTCATCTAAAAGTGCAGCCGCGTCATCTGCATAGTCGGCCATGGTGTAGGGTTGGTCGGGCTTCTCGGTTTGTCCGAGCCCGCGTTGGTCGTAGGCAAGTGTTTCAAACTGCGACGGTGCGGGACCATCCATGAAATTCGGTTTGTTCCGCAGGTCCGAGCCGGTTCCGCTTATAAAAAGTAGTGGGTCGCCAGATCCTTTGATTTCATAGTAGATTTTCAACCTCGCGGTTTGAATATGGGGCATTAAGCGACTCACATTTGAACGGTTCTGAATTTCGGTGTGCGGAGCCTAGCAATTGGTTCTGCGGGCGTCACGCGCGGCGGAATATGGCGAAAAAGTGGGTTGAACTGGGTTCTTTGCAGGCCTATGTGCTAGGCTGGTTGGAAATGTGGATCGGGGAAACCCGCGCGCCGAGGAGGAGGGCAGATGTCCAAACCCATCGAGAACGTAAAGCTGGTTGATCCTGTATGGGATCGTATGCGCACTGAAGCGCGAGATATGGCGAATGAGGAGCCGGTGCTTGCCAGTTTCATCTTTGCCACTGTCTTGAACCATGACGCATTGCCAGAGGTGCTCAGTTTCCATCTCGCGCGAAAACTCGCAAGCGCAGAAGTCAGCGCAATGGTGCTTCGAGAGGTCTTCGAAGACGCGTATGATGCCGATCCTTCGATCATTGAAGCGTTCCGCGCCGACACGGTTGCTGTCTATGACCGGGACCCGGCGTGCGACTCATATCTCCAGCCGCTGCTCTTCTTTAAAGGCTTTATCAGTCTTCAGGCACACCGGATTGCGCATTGGCTTTGGAGCCAGGGCCGCAAGCCCATGGCCCACTTCATTCAAAGTCGCGTCTCAGAACTCTTCGCCGTTGATATTCATCCCGCTGCCCAGTTCGGCAAAGCCATCATGATTGATCACGCGACTGGCGTTGTCGTTGGGGAGACAGCTGTCGTTGGAGACGATGTCTCGATGTTGCACGGTGTCAATCTCGGCGGAACCGGCAAAGAGGCTGGTGATCGGCATCCGAAGGTTGGTCGCGGTGTTCTGCTTGGTGCTGATTGCAAGGTTTTGGGCAATATCACGATTGGTGAATGTGCCCGTGTCGGCGCTGGCAGTGTTGTCCTCGCTGAAGTGCCTGCTAATTGCACTGTCGCTGGCGTGCCTGCGAAAGTGGTGGGATGCGCAGGCTGCGATGAGCCATCGCGGGCGATGAACCAGATTATTGAAGAGAACGGCAAGAATGGCGACGGCATCTAGCCCTGCCATTTGCTAGGGCAGGCGATCCATCATTGCGTAAAACAGCATGCCCGCGACCAGTCCTGGATAGCGCAACCATGTGCCGCCGGGAAACTTTGTTGCTTTCACATCCGCCATCAGATTAAACCGCTCGGGCGATCCCTTGCCCTCGGCCTCTGCAGCCACTGCTTCCGCCAACAATTTTCCACCTAATGTTGCGACATTGATGCCTTGTCCGGAATAGCCATGCCCGTAGAAACGGTTTGCTCCGACGCGCCCGAATTGCGGCATGCGTTTCAACGTGATTGCCAGTGTTCCGCCCCAGGCATAGTCGATGCGCTTGTCTTTCAGTTGCGGGAAAACCCGCAGCATGGGTTTTTTCACAAAGGACGCGATGTCGCTGGGGAAGGTGCTGGAATAGTTTTCACCGCCACCAAAGAGCAGACGCCCGTCAGCCGAAAGCCTGTAGTAGTCGATGACGAATTTGCTGTCAGCGATTGCGACATTATCCCGGATGAGCGCCTTCGCCCCGTCTTTGCCTAACGGTTCTGTTGCAATGATGAAATTGTTGATCGGCATGATGTAGCCGTTC
Source organism: Alphaproteobacteria bacterium (assembly GCA_021775935.1). Classification (GTDB taxonomy): domain Bacteria; phylum Pseudomonadota; class Alphaproteobacteria; order Parvibaculales; family Parvibaculaceae; genus Mf105b01. The sequence continues at coordinate 4,835 of JAJFGY010000226.1, read as the reverse complement.
ACCTTGCGCTCCAGATCACCCAGATAGCCGTTGCACGCAAGAACAACCTGTTTTGCGGTGACAGTGCCCTTGTCGGTGGTCACCGTGGCAGGACTGCTGTCGGAAATGCGCGTGACGCGGGAGCGTTCGAAGATTTTTGCGCCAGCGCTTATCGCGCCTCGTGCCATGCCGAGCGCATAGTTCAGCGGATGAAGATGGGCCGCTCCCTCATCCAGGACACCTCCCCAATAGCGGTCTGTTGCGACCATGTCGCGCAGTTCGTCCTGCTCAATGACGCGTAGCCTGTCATAGCCGTAGTCGCGCGACATGTGTTCTGCTTCGTCGCGGAGCCAGGTCATGTCCGCTTTTTTCCAAGCAGTGTGCATGATGCCGGGGGTGAGATCACATTCAATGTTGAAGCGGTCGATGATGGCGCGGGTTGTTGCAATTGAATCTTGAGCCAATGACCACATGGCCCGTCCCCGTTCTCGGCCCAGCATCTCTTCAAGTTCTGGCTGGCTCTTTCGAAGCGTTGTGCCCAATTGGCCACCATTGCGACCTGAGGCGCCCCAGCCGATTTGCGCGGCTTCCAGGACGATCACATCATATCCGCGGTCGGCGAGATGAAGCGCTGTAGAGAGACCGGTATATCCCGCGCCTACGACGCAGACATCGCAGGTGAGGTCACCCTCAAGGGAGGGGACGCCCGGCGCGTCTTTGGCCGTCGCCGCATAATAAGAGGGCGGGTGGTCGGTTCCCGCAAAGGCGTTGCGTGTCATGACACTATCATACGCGGGAGTGCGGTTTATACGCCAGCCATGGGTGGATCTCTTAGCTTATGATCTTAAACGTCGCGGCCGTCACCTTGTCTGAGAATGTGTCGTTTAGATCTTGAGCTGCCTCCCAGGGGGCCATGTCCTGCGTCTCCGTCAGGTGTTCAAGGGTTTCCCATTCGGTCAGAAAAACCACGATCCCGTTTGCTTCGTCGGCATAAATGTGAACGGACAAAAATCCCTCAGGTGGTGAGCGATCCAGCTCCCGCTCCTTATAGGCGAGGGTCTGAGCGATGATGGTGTCTGGCTTGCTCGTTTTGTAGGTGATGAGGTGGGCGATTGCCATGTGACGTGCTCCTGAGAATGCGGGTGGTCTCTCTTAGCAAGGCTTGGTGCTGACCAAAAGCGCTTTTGCTCTTGTTATGGGCTTGCACCTTCTTCCACTATGTTGCCAATCAAAAAACAGGGAGAAAACAGATGGGACGTCTCGATGGGAAAGTGGCAATTGTCACAGGCGCTGCAAAGGGGATCGGCGCTGCAACGTCAGCCCTTTTGGCTGAGGAAGGGGCATCAGTTGTATGCACTGATGTCGACACAGCTGCCGGTGAAGCAATTGCGGATGCTATTCAAAACAATGGCGGTCGCGTGACCTTTGCTTCCCATGATGTGACGAAAGAGGCGGATTGGGAGCGGGTTGTTGCTCTGGCGATTGAAAGTTTCGGTGGTGTTCATGTGCTGGTCAATAATGCCGGCGTGGCCCCGTCGGGTGCGCCAATCGAAGATCTTGAGCTTTCGGAGTGGAGCAAGACCATCGCGATTGATCTTGATAGCGTCTTTCTTGGATGTAAACATGGTATTCGCGCCATGAAACAATCCGGTGGCGGTTCGATCATCAACATCTCATCCATTATGGGCCTGATCGGGAGCCCGAATGCCGCGGACTATAATGCAGCAAAGGGCGGCGTTCGATTGCTCACCAAAGTTGCCGCTCTGGAATGTGCTGATGCGGGATACGGTATTCGCGTCAACTCGGTGCATCCTGGGTTCATCGACACTCCCCTCGTGCGCAACGCGGTTGAAGGAGGGGTTACTGCAGGCCGCATGGGCAGCGCCAATGAAGCGATTGAGATGCTGACCATGCTGCATCCCATCGGTCGGCTTGGATTCCCCAAAGAAATCGCTAATGCGATCCTGTTCCTTGCCTCTGATGAATCCTCATTTATGACGGGATCTGAAATGGTTGTGGATGGCGGCTATACAGCTAGGTGACGGGCAATACGTTTAGTGACCCTCATGCCTCATGTTCTGGTGGTCACCATTGCTACTCTCAGGAGCGGTGTCTGCTGAATTTGGGGGCGTCATTGACGCTCCCGCCTCAATTGTGACGCTGCCTGCTGCCTCAAATGTCAGGGTGAGGGGAACAGTCGCGCCCATGGCGATAGGCTCTTCCAGGTCAATGATCATGATGTGGTAGCCGCCGGGCGCCATGGTGACCGTTTCACCCACCGGAATGTCCAGACCCTCCAGCTTGCGCATTCGCATGATGCCGTCTTCCATCCCTGCCGTGTGAACTTCAACCGCGCTTGCGTTAGGTGCCTCCACAGCTGTCAGCCGGTCCGCGGCTGTCCCTGCATTTGTTATGGTGACATAGGCAGCTGTGGTACGTCCGGCACCCAAAGTGGGGCGAACCCAGGCATTTGAGAGGCCGATTTCAGCCTCTGCGGCGTGAGAGAGGGCGGCAACCGCGCCAACAGTGATCAGGAAGGCAGCCGCGGCAAACCATTTTGTGGCGTATCTATTCACAATATCACTCCTCCCCAGGATCCTCAGGGGCTTGACGGTACCAGCCCGCCTTGCCTGCCGAACTTGACCAAAAACCTTTGCTTTTGACGGGTGCATCTTTCCATAGGCCATGCTGAAACAGCAATCGGACGAACCGCCGCAGGGGAAGGGGCAGATATGGGCGCTCGGCATTTGGTGATTTGCGCAGGTGCGGGCGAACGGCTACAAAACGGGTGAATTTTTACACCATCACTCACTTATCGAATGCGGAGCACTTCTCGTGGACAAATCGGAAATTAGTCGGTTGCAATCTTACTTTCGCAAGCAATTCCGGCTCGACACGATCACCGTGCATGCACGGCCGAATAAGGACGATTCTGCTGAAGTTAATATCGGCGATGAGTTCATCGGCGTGTTGTTCAAGGACGAGGAAGAAGGCGAAGTATCGTACGCCTTCAACATGGCTATCCTCGATATCGATCTACCTGACGCCTGATTACCTAGATCCTTTAGTCGGGTTTGCGTTTAGACGGTCGTAAGACCGTGAGCGGTAATGTGTGGACACTGCCGCGGGAGAGGGATGACATGGTCAAGCTGCTTGAGAATATTCTGTTTCGACTGAAAGCGATTGTTCTGATTGCTCTGGCGGTCTTTACCGTTTGGATGGGATATCAGGCGGTGCAATTGCGCCCGGATGCGGGGTATTTGAAACAGCTACCCTCCGGGCATCCCTACATTGAGACGTTCCTGGAGTATCGGGAAAAGCTGCCGGGCGGCAATGCGCTGATGGTCGCGGTGGAGGCCAAGAGCGGTGACATTTGGACGCCTGAGTTTATGCAGGTGCTCTATGACGTTACGGACGACATTTTCTTTCTGCCAGGTGTTTTTCGGGGCTCCGTGAAATCCATGTGGACGCCCAATACCCGCGTCTTCCAGATTACCGAAGAAGGTTTCCTCGCTTACAACCTCATCCCCTCAAATGTTACACGGACCAATATTGATCAGGCGGCGGTCGATAGCATTCGCGAGGACGCTGACCGGTGGGGCTTTAAGGGAACATTGTTTTCAAATGATAGCTCGGCTGCGCTGATCCGCTTTGAATTGCAGGAAATTCACCCGATTACGCGCGAGCAGCTGGACTATATCGATTTTGCGCAGCGGATTGAGAGTGACATCCGAGACAAATATGAAGGTGAAAACATAAACATTCGCATTATCGGTTTTGCCAAGATGATTGGTGATATTGCCGATGGTGCGGGCGGCGTGGTTTTCTTCTTTATCATCTCCTTCCTGCTTACGACCGCTGCTGTCTATGTGTATAGCCGGTCCATTATGCTGACCTCGCTTGCGGTTGGCTCGTCCTTGGTATCGGTTGTCTGGCAGTTCGGGATTTTGAAAACGCTGGGCTATGGGCTCGATCCGCTCGCGATCCTTGTCCCATTCCTGGTTTATGCGATTGGCGTGAGCCACGGCATTCAGCAAATCAATCTGATCTCAGCGCAGATCGTTGCCGGTGCGAATGCTGACACGGCAGCGCGTGCGACCTTTTCTCGCTTACTGGTACCGGGATCCATGGCACTGGTCACGGACCTGGCTGGTTTTGCCACGCTTTATCTCATTCCTGTGCCGATGATCCAGGAGATGGCAATTGTTGCCTCGATTGGTGTGGCGCTCAAGATTGTCTCCAATCTGATCATGTTGCCGCTGGCGGCGGCCTATTTCTCAGTCCCACAAGGGTATGTAGAAAAGGCGGCTCGGTTGCGGGAGAAACGCATTCGCTTGATGGCGCGCGTCGCACAGATTACCCGTCCTGTCCCCGCAACGATAACACTGGTCGTGATCGGGGCGCTTTTTGTCACTGCGGTTTATGAAAGCCGGAACCGAAATATTGGGGATGTTCATGCCGGCGCGGCTGAGCTTCGTGCGGACGCGCGCTTCAATGTCGACTCCCGCTTTATCGTTCAGAATTTCGACGTCAATCTGGATGCCTTCGTGGCGCTTGTTGAGACACCAGAGAATTCCTGCATCAGCTGGGACTTGATGAAGCCGGTTGAAAAATTCGGCTATCACCTGATGAATGTTGAGGGTGTCCGGTCGGTTGTCTCGCTGCCTGAGGCAGCCAAGACTGTGTACAGCGTTTGGATGGAGGGCAACCCGAAATTCCACGAATTGCCCCGCAACAAATACACATTGGTGTTGACCACCAATAGCTTTGGGCCAAGCACGGGCCTTACAGATCGCAACTGTAACTTCCTGAGTGTCATTGTCTTTACCGAAGACCATAAGGCGACCACGATCAAA
>JAJFGY010000225.1 GCA_021775935.1 Alphaproteobacteria bacterium | reverse complement strand
TCTCTCGGGACGAGACGTCACGCTCTCTTCCTGCAATTCCAGTGAATGTAAGGCCTGTGGCGACGACCACAATGTGTGGCCTCCGATGCATTCTCCGGCAACACGATCATGAACCGTCATTGCTCCGCCAGTGCGCTCCTGCATCTGGCGTCCCGTCCTATTTGAGGAAACGATATGTCTTTGACCACCGGTCTTAAGCTGCCCCTTTCAGGGAGTAGCAAGAACCACCTCACCAATGCAAAAGACGACAATAAAATTGTCGGGCTCCCGCCCCGGATAATTGCTGGAAAAACCCACACGGCCATTGTCTATTGCGAAGGAAACTTCGGAGCTCTCGACGGAAAGACCGCCAACGGTCTGGTTCGGCACTCAGAGAAGTACAAGATACTCTCTGTCATCGACAGCCAAAAGACCGGGTTAGATAGTGGTGTCGTTCTTGACGACAAACCGAACGACATTCCCATAAATCGCGATCTCACAGAGGCTCTGGAGCAGTTAGGAGAAACACCTGACTACTTTATCTTCGGAATGGCGCCCTTGAGCGGCATGCTGTCAACCCACGAGCGCGGTGTTGTGATTGAGGCAATGAGTCATGGCATGAACATCGTGAATGGCCTGCATGAGTTTCTCAACGAAGATCCTGTGTTCGCAGCTGCATGCGTTGCAAACAATGTGACAATTCTCGATATCCGCAGGCCTCGCGCGAAGAGGGATTTACGGATGTTCTCCGGCGGAATCACAAAAGTCACCTGCCCCCGTATTGCGGTGCTGGGAACAGACGGCGCAATCGGAAAACGAACAACAGCGACGATCCTGACACAGGCACTCAATGATCAGGGGATCAAAGCCGTTATGGTTGGCACTGGCCAGACAGGTTTGATCCAGGGAGCGCGTCATGGCATCGCACTTGATGCCATTCCGTCCCAATTCTGCTCCGGCGAGATGGAAGCAACAATCATCGAAGCGTTCGAACAAGAACATCCCGACGTGATCATTGTTGAAGGCCAGGGCGCATTAAGCCACCCAGCCTATCTTACATCCAGCTTCATTTTGCGCGGCAGTCGGCCAAATGGTGTCGTGCTTCAACATGCACCCGCGCGCTCTCATCTCGGTGATTTCCCAGACATGCCGATGCCAAGCCCCGCCAGCGAGATCAATCTCATCGAAACATTTGCCGATACAAAAGTCATCGGCCTCACCATCAACCATGAGAACATGACCGACGTTCAAGTTAGCGCAGCCATTACGCGCTACGAGGAACAATTAGGCATCCCCGCGACCGACGCGCTGGCCCGCTCACCGGAGCATCTGGTCAAGATGGTCTTGGCCGCCTTCCCACAGCTAGAGAAGACGTTGACTGTCGGCGTTCATTGACCGCGCCCAGGTTGGAGATAGATCTCGACAAAATCCGTCACAATGCCAGCGTGCTCGTTCACCGGCTTGGCGAACGTGACATCACTGTCTGGGGTGTAACGAAAGCGACCCTGGGATTTCCGGCGATTGCTAGGTCCCTGTTACAGGCGGGTATTGAAGGTCTGGCTGATTCTCGGGTTGAAAACATCCAGACCATGCGTCGGGCTTCGGTATCCGCAACTATGACACTCATCCGTTCGCCGATGCTCAGTCAGGCTGAGCACGTTGTTGCAACCGCAGACATAAGCCTCAACACAGAGCTTGATGTCTTATCAGAACTCTCTAAAGCAGCGAATGCGGTGGGGCGTATGCATAGCGTATTGTTGATGGTCGAATTGGGAGACCTGCGGGAGGGCATCATGCCCGCCGATCTTGAGGAGACTGTGCGCCAAACACTCAGGCTCCCTGGCATCGCATTCAAGGGCATCGGCACAAATCTGGCGTGCCGGTGCGGCGTGGCGCCTGATGAGGCCAACATGTCCGAACTGTCAGCACTTGCAGACGCATTGGACGCAACCTTTGGCCCCGTCGTCTCCATTGTCTCTGGTGGCAACTCGAGCAACCTCGAATGGGCACTGGGAAGTGCCGACACCAGGCGCATTAACAACCTCCGTTTGGGCGAGGCAATTTTGCTGGGTTGCGAGCCCCTCTACCGCCAGCCGATCGAGGGACTTTTCACAGATGCTATACGCCTCATCGCCGAAGTGATTGAGGCGAAGGTAAAACCCTCCCAACCGTGGGGGGAGATCGCAGAAACTGCGTTTGGAGCAAACACCATACCGCGCGATCAGGGGTCCATATTTCAGGCAATTCTCGCCGTTGGGCACATGGACACAGACCCGACCGGCCTCACACCACCGTCAGGCATCGCCATTCTGGGATCAAGTAGCGACCACCTTATTGTTGAATGCGGCAAGGCTCGGCCCGCGGTCGGCGATCAGATGAGCTTCGGGCTCGGTTACAGCGCGTTGATCCGTGCCATGGGCTCACCCTTAGTTGCGAAACAGGTGCTCGCACATCAGGTGCGCTGAAGCGGACACAATGATTTAGGAAAAAATGGTGGGCGATACTGGGATTGAACCAGTGACCTCCTCGATGTCAACGAGGCGCTCTCCCGCTGAGCTAATCGCCCTTCCATGTCCGCAGCGCCGAAAAGTGGCGGAATATCTACCTTCAGCGAAGCTGACCGGACGGCACGTAATATCGGGAATAGGGGGTGGACGCAAGC
>JAJFGY010000224.1 GCA_021775935.1 Alphaproteobacteria bacterium | reverse complement strand
TGGCCCTTCAAATGTTCTTGCAGATTGAAATCATCAACAATGTCGCCATCCGCCAGTACGGCTGCTGCGGTGAAATCAGGGGCAGGTCTGCCGACCAATACACTCATGAGGGAACTCCCAGTTTGAATTACAGGTATCGCTTCAATCTGTGAGTTAGACTTATTCCAAAGTGATTTCAAGCGGTGTTGGGCAGATTTCCGGGCATTTTCCTGGAACGTGTCACTATGTCTCAGCGGTGGCGTGACAGGTATCGAGAATAAGGGAGGTCACGGCTTGCAGGTCGTCCCTGGCGATTGTTGGGCAAGGGCACAGAGGCAATACAATGTCTTTTGGAGCGACGACAGCAATGATCTGTGGGTCGCTGAGGGCAAGAAGCTCTGTCTCCGGGTTTCGCCAGACTTCGATTTTGGGATGGCGGCCGGTCTTGAAGCCTTCGGCGAGAATGACGTCTGCCGGACCCATTTGCGCGACGAGTTCAGGTAGGGTGGGGTGCGCGGCATCTCTCAGTTCTCGCATGAGAGCCCACCGAGTGTCGGAAGCGATCATGACTTCGGCGGCACCCGCATCCCGGTGTTTGAAACTGTCTTTGCCCGGTTTGTCGATATCGAACGCATGGTGGGCGTGTTTCACAGTCGATACTTTGTAGTTCAAGCCTGTGAGGTGCTTCACCAGTTCCACCACCAGTGTGGTTTTGCCGCTGTTCTGCCACCCCACAATACCCACCACAGGCTTCATGCTAGCCATGCGCTGTACCGCCCTCCTGCTTGTATGCCGCCAGGTCTGCGCGTGTATTGATGTTGAGAAATGATCCATCAAGCAGGGATTGTTGCGTGTCGACCTGTTCCGCCCCAAGGGACCGCAGTGCAGTATGCAGAGATAAATCGGCAGCGGCGATAAGGATCTCTTCGATGGTCCTGCTGGACGTGACGGGCCAGAGAGCGCAGCCGGTCTGCCACTGATCTTCTATGCGCAGAACTCTGGGCTTGTCGGCCAGACCGTCAGACAGGTGGATTACAAGATCTATGGGCAGTAAAGGGACATCGCACGGCGTTGTCGCAAGCCACTCAACATTAGGGAGTGCCGAGGCCCATTTGAGACCGGCGTGCAGCCCTGCAAGGGGGCCTTTGCCCCGATGGGGCTCATCGCGGAGGCAAACTGTATCTGGAACGGTGATCGGGCCGGCAATAGCGAGTGCTGTCACCTGGGGTCTGAAGCGTGTAACGACATGGTCAATGAGGCGCTTGTCCTCCACGACTACTTCGGCTTTGTTTTCCCCGAACCGACGGCTCTGGCCGCCCGCATAGATGAGCCCGGCAATGTTTTTCATTCTTTGTCGATATTGCGGGCGTAGGCGCGCAACTGGCCCAGCACGATCTCCTCATGATCGAGCGCTGCACCGTTCGGATTGGTCGCCCGCCCAAGAGCGAGGCCAAACATGGTTTCTGCCGCCAGCCTGTAAAAGGAGCCCGCCTTTCTGTCTGTTCCGAAGAGCTTGTAGAGGGCATTGCTTTTGGAGGGGGTGAATATCGCTTTGTAGCGCTCGATCGCCGGTTGAATGTCGGCAGTTGATTCCGGGTCATTGCGGGAGGCGAGCCAGATTTCTATGACGGCCTTAAACTCACGCTGACTGACACGGGACCAGGCCCAGATGATCCATTGTTCAATGGTGGTGTCTGCCTCACTGGGGCGCGACTCGAGCAACAGGCTGTCATAGGTGTCGCTCAATGCGACTGCGATCAGTGCTGGCAGGCTCTCAAAGTGATGGAAGAGGGCGCCCCGGGTGACGCCTGCTATGGCGCAGACTTCCACGGCCGTCGTCCTTGCATATCCCTTGTCGATCAGAGACTGGATGGTAGCGTCGACCAATCTCTGTCGCATCTCCTTCGATCGATCAGATTGGGTGCGAAGCCTTTTGGATGCAGCTGCCATTTGAGTCTTGAACTCTACGCCGTGGTTGTTTACCGTACCATACATACATTCACGTATGTATGTAAATGGCAATTCTGCACCAGGGAGAAAAAAATGCCAGCACCCGTTCCCTTCGACCCTCAAGAGATTGTTGATGCCAAATATGACGAGCGTCCAACCCGTGAAGGTGTCACGACCAAGCGGCTGATTTGTGCGGCATGCGACATCGCCTGTAGCGTTGTGGGTGAGGTCAAAAAGGGACGGGTGACCAAAATCCGTTCGTCGGACAATCCCATCTTCAAGGACAATATCTGTATGAAAGGGATCGTGGCGCCAAAAGGTCTCGCGCACCCAAACCGTATTCTGCATCCCTTGAGGCGAGTCGGTGAACGCGGGTCGGGCGAGTTCGAGCGAGTCACCTGGGAAGAGGCGATGAGCGACATTGGCTCACGCCTAAAAAAAGTTGTTGCTGACCACGGACCTGAAGCCTGGGCTGTGTCGACCAGCCAATGGAACACTTCGACTGATCACGGACTCGGCCGTCGCGTGATGAACCATGTGGGATCGCCCAACTGGATCAGCGGCGTTGCGCTTTGTGCGGGAAACACAGCAGCGGTTAATCGCTTTACCTATGGCTGGTTCCCGTTTGGAGATTTCAGTAGTACGAACTGCATTGTGCTCATGGGCCATAATCCGCGGCGCCATAGCTGGACACCGCTTTACAACAGTATCCGGTCGGCGCAAGCGCGTGGAGCGAAGCTAATCGTCATGGACCCCCGTCGCAGCTCGAGCGCGGAACGTGCTGACATCTGGCTACCGTTGAAAGCAGGCAGCGACGCGGCGATGATGCTTGGCTGGCTCAAGGTCATTATTGATGAGGAATTGTATGACAAAGAGTTCGTTGCCGACTGGACGCTCGGATTTGATGAACTGAAAGAGCGGGTGAATGAATATCCGCTGGACCGGGTTGCCAAGCTTACCGGCTGTGATCCTGAAATGATTGCAGAGGCCGCGCGCGTCTACGCAACAAGCGGTCCGTCGATCATCCCGTGGACACCGATCACGGATATGCAGCGAAACAGCACGTCGGGCATTCGACTTCAGACGATTCTGCGGTCTATTTGTGGCTATGTGGACGTGCCCGGCGGTGAGCTGCTGCAGGGCTTTAACCCTGACATTGTGAATGAGTCCACCATTGAGATGCACCATGTGCTCTCTGACGAACAGAAGATGAAACAGCTTGGCTCCAAAGATCACCCTGCCTTTACCTATCGTGGTCAACTGGCGTTCCGGGAACCGACCAAGCGGGTTTATGGACAGGAATATGCGAACCTTGTGACCGGCTGCCATATGGCAACACCGTCAGAAACCTTCCGGGCGATGGCCGGGGAAGGGGAGTATCCCGTGAAGGCGTTCTTCTTCCTCGGCAATAACCCATTGATGAGCTATGCGAACATGCCGCTCATCCACAAGGCGATGATGAACCAGGACCTGATCGTGTCTCATGAGCAGTTCATGACACCATCTGCGCAATTGGCGGACTATATCCTGCCAGCAGATAGCTGGCTTGAGCGGCCCTGGATCCACGATATGTTTGGTTGGATGTCCACGATCCGCTTTTCAGAAAAAGCAATGGACCCTCCAGGCGAATGCAAGAGCACGTTTGAGTTCTGGAAGCAGATTGCGGGTGCGTTGGACATGCCCGAGACCGTACCGTGGGACACGATTGAAGACTTTTATGACTACCGGGTTGCCGGTACGGGTAAGAGTTTTGCAGATCTGATTTCTGACACGGACGTCCATTTTAAGAAGCCCGCTTTTAAGACCTATGAGAAGACAGGATTTGCGACACCGAGCGGAAAGGTAGAACTTAAATCTTCGCTGCTTGAGGAGCTTGGGTTTGACCCGCTGCCATATTTCCGTGAAGACCCGCCGCATGACAAAGATTATCCGCTGAAAATGTTTACAGGTGTGCGTGAAGATCCGTTCTTCCAGACAGGTCACCGCCACATTCCAGAAATGCGAGCGCGGTGCCCAGAGCCCCAAATCTTTCTGAATGAAAAAACTGCCAAGGCCGCCGGTGTATCTGAGGGTGATTGGGTAACGGTTGAAAATCAGCTCGGCAGTGTCAAAGCGATCCTCGCTGTTAAGGACGCGATGCCCGATGATCTGGTGCGGGTTCCTCATGGGTGGTGGAAGCCTGAGATGGCACAAGGCAACGGCTCGTTGAGCGGTGCATGGGATTACAGCGATGCGCAGCTCTGCCGTGATGATCCTGATTATCTCGACCGCGAGCAGGGTATTCCCCACCTTAAGGGCATTCCCTGTCGGGTTGTGCCGTTTGCGTCGGACGCGCTTGACGAGGTTGGGGGCAAAACTCAGCATATGGAACCAGCGGAATGAGCAGCGAGCAGAAGAGAATTCGTAAGAAAGAACGCTCTACGCGTCTCGCCATCTGGATGGCGGCGCGGAGCTCGCGCAACAAGACGTTCCTCGACAGGATGTGCCGGAAGATGATCATCAAGGCCACTGCGGTCGATCCCGTGAACGACTTTATGCGGGATGAGTTTGTCGACAATGATCAGGGTTTCGATCCGGAGGAGCTTGATCGCTATCAGCGCGGTGAAGCTGTCTAGGATAGTTTGATTGCAGATATGCGCCGCCCGCAGATTCCGCGAAGAGCTTCATGCGGGAGGAAATCTGTGACGCGGAGCCTGAATTTTCTGTCGACGAGCTGCGGCCTTTAAAGCAGGCCGCGACAGTTAACCTGCTCTTGGATTGTTGCGGGCCATGGGCGTGAGCCAGCCTTCATAGCGCACAATGCGGCCTATGAGGGGCAGGCTGAGTTCAATCTCAAAATAGAAGCGCCCTTTTGCGTCGACAAATTCTCGCGCCTGACTTTTGGGAAGAAGGAATTTTGGTATCGGAACACCAAGTATCCATCCGCGTGCAACCGGGAAACGAAGCTCCTGGCCCAAAACTTCCAGAGGGATCTGGAAGGTAAAGAGGCCAAAGCGTTCCTGGATAAGCCCTGTGCCTTCCTTCGCAACCTTCAGCACTGAATGAAAATGGGAGCTGCCGAAGCTTCTCTGCCAGATTTCGCGACCTCCAACTCTTCTAAAGACAACTTTTACGGGCGTCTTTGAGGCTGTCGGTGGAAAACGGAAGAGTGCGCAGATGAGAGGGGCAAAAAGGGAGGTGCCCCGTTCAACTCTGGCTTCTCCGTTGAACGCACGGCGGCGAATGGCGGCATGAGCATCGCGGATCTCCCTCGGGAGCAACGACCACTCGGTTCCCAAAGCCTGTTCGAACAGGCAGGTGTTTTCGCGGGTCTCTGTCCTTGTTCCGGTGTCAAGGAGGGCGAGTGCGGTTGCTATTTCTTTGGCGCTTATGGCGTCCACGCAGGGACCGGCACCGGCCCTAAATTCGTTGTGAGCAATCTTCTCGCAGAGGATGAAGGCAGAAAGGGCGGGGATGTAAGGCCCTTCACCAGACCCAGCATGGAGTAGCCAAGATGATTGGTTGAGTGCGCCCTCCTTTGTTCTACCACCCACATCAACCCGCATGCCGCCTTCGTCTGATCCAAACGGCTTGAGCAGATTGGCTGTTGCTCTGAGAAGTCTTGCGAGTGGGCGCAGGGTCTTGAGCAGTCTCATGCGGGGCAGGATGCTCAGGAGGTGGAGACCCAGATGCATGATGCTGAGTTCGAGGCCTGCACGGACAGAGACGTTCTCTGCCCCATACCGGTCGGGGAATACGACCGTGTCAGGTCCGCCGATTAGTGCGCTCCACCGTGGCTTGAGATTGCGGGTGGACGACACCTGGATCTTTTGCCGTTTCTGGTCGGACCAACCGAGAATGGGTTTTTCCCCGCCGTCTACCCATATTGAAAAAGGACGCCCTGTCTGATGAAGCACGGACTGGATGAGCGACAACCCTCGCGGCGCGCGGTTTCCAGGCAGGATGGTGCTTTCGATGAATTCGACTTGGGCTAGGCTCCTGGTGAGTTCGTCTGCGATTGCCCCAGAGATGGCCGGGACAGTGCTGGCGCCTGAACTCACGAGCAGACCTTTGTCGCGTGCGTCACTGTTGAAGTGTGAGATGCTGCGCGTGAACTCGGGATCATCAGAGAGGTCAATATAGTGAGTGTTTGAGGCGAGGCAGGCTTTGACAATACCGTAGGGGTCTGGTGTTTCGCAGGAGAAGGGTCCGCTTGCATCCACGAGGATGTCGATTTTCAACGCTTTTAGCAGATCCCCGGAGAGTGTTTGATTATCGAGCTTGAGAGGTGTTCCGCCGAAAGCCTTGCAATGGCTCCTTGCTTTGTCTTCATGGCGCCCGGCGACGAAAATTTTATGTTCTGTATGGGATGTGAGCAACCGACATAGTCTGGAGCCAAAGCTTCCATAGCCACCAAGAACGAGAATGCGTTTAGGACAAGAAGCGACGTTCATGTTCCCTCATCACCATCAGACACGTGTCGTGCTTGCCAAATACTCGATAGCGGTTCCGTGCAATGCGGTCATAGACCCAGTTTCTGATGGGCTTCGGGATGATGTAAGCGATGCCTGCCAGGGACCAGGGCAAACCCAGTGTGCGCATGGTTTTGAGGAACGCATTGAGCTTGGTGTATGGCTGTCCCTCAAAGAGAAACAGGTTGGTTTTATAGTCATCTAGCTCAAGACCGTAGTGAGTGTAAATCGCCTGTCCGAGAGGCGACTGGACTGCGGCCAGGCGAATTTTGTGCTTTTTATCAGCACGAAGCACAAAATGGACAAAACCAGAGCAAAGAACGCAGACCCCATCATAGACAAGCAGGGGCTTGTCGTCCGGGAATGACGGCACTTGGGGATCAGCCCTATAGGTGTAGGACGGCGCGCGCGTGGTCATACATAAAAGATGCGCCTTACCCAAGCGCTGTTCAAGTGTTTGGTTTGTCGCAGCCCTACTGTCCAAACTGCGGCATGCCGGACGCCTGCAGAGCTCGCAGGTCGTGAGAAACAATGACGTCGATGTCGTCATTCTTGTTGAGGCTTCTCAGCCAAAGACGGAGCTTCTGTGTGCGTCCTGTGTTTTCGGGCACAAGAAGGCCTGAATAGACAAAACCCTTACCTGTATTGGTTAGCAGATCTGCCTTCGTGTTTGTGGTGTCACCGGAGAAGAGCCATAGACGGTCTTTAAGCCCAACAACGAAAAGGGTTGAGCCTGGTGTGTGCCCGCCAAGAGCAACCAGGCCCAGGCCAGGGAAGGTTTCATTGGTGAGAAGCTCAGTGCCGTTCAAAGCGCCGCGAGAGAGGCAAGAGCCCGTGACAAGACCGGCTCCCTCACTTGTGTTGAAATTATGCAGGTCACGCTGGTGGTCTGTCTGGAGGAGCGCGGTGCCGTCGCCCCGTGTTTCACAAAATGAAGTGATCCCCTGGGTGTGATCGATATGGAGGTGAGTAAAGCCAGCTCCCTTTACCCGCGCCAGGTGACTGCCCAGCTGATCGCCAACGGTGCCAAAGAACTCACCCTCGCCACCGCCACCTATGCCTTTGAGAAGTTCCACAAACGCAGCAGCGCCTTCAGCGTCCATGCCGGCGTCAATCATAAAGAGAGTGCCGTTCGCCCATTCAACCAGGAATGAGGTATGTCCGAGTTTGCTTCCGCGTACGTCCTGGCTGGCACTCAGTACATAGTGAACCGCAATGGGCCCATCTTCCACAGACATGAGGTCGCGCAGCGCCTGTTCAGATGGCAGGTCTGGTTCCACAGCTTGCGTCTGCAGGTGAGGCGGGATCAGGAAAATGGCGAGCGCCAGAAAGACGAGAAAGAAAATTCCGAGAACAATCTTGAAAAACAGGCGCATGGCGACTTTCCAACTGACAAGTGAAGCGCTCACCGTGGCTACAAGCCAGTTAGATGTCAATTATGTTGAGGCAGGTGCCTAGAACCCAAACATATGATCAAGACAGAAGCTGGTATCGCCATTGATAAGGCCGTGGAAGCCAAACAAGCGGCAGGTGGTGTCGCGGACAATCACGTAGCCCAGATTGTTGCCATCGACAGTGACTTTTGCCCGCTCTTCTTCTGAAAAGACATCGTGATAGCGCCAAAAATGGGACCCGCCACACGCGATCTCAATCGTGTGTTCGGCGATGGGTTGCCCAGCCGCATTGTGCAAGATGAGCTTCGTATCAGACTTCGGATGCCAGGGCGTTGATGCGGGATAGACAAGATGACAGAGCGTGTCTTTGTTTTCATCACCGAGCCGCAAGAAGAGCCGCGTTGTCAATCCAGGCGGTTTGCCGATGTAAGATTGTGGCTCGTCTTTGTAAATGGTCGCGGTGTTATAGATATGGGCACCGAAAATTGTTTCTGCCCGGTGGCCCGATGATTTTTGTTCGTAGCGCCCGAGCGCATGGAGCCAGCCATTTGCATCTCCGCCGTCGCGGAAGTCGTAGAGAAACTCCACATGTCCATGCCCGGAGGGAAGCTTGGTGCTTTCTTCTGCGAGCCACGCGTCAATATCGATTGCCAGATGGTCGCGCCGGGGAATGCGGCCGAGATATTTGGATGCAACGGTGGAACCGTCTGCATCCATGAGCTCAAGCCGCAGTGGCATCTCCTGCTCTGAGCGTGCCATGGGCGTCGGCAGCACGGTTGAGTTAAAGAGGTCCGTTGGCAGGACGGGCAGGGGCATGATGTAGCCTTTACCCATGGTTTTCTGGAGACCCTCAATTTCAGGATTGGGTTCCAGGTCCGTTCGCTCAACATTGGCGTGCGCAATGCGGCGCTGGCCGGTTTTGGTGCGGATTACCTCATAGCGCGGGCGCACAAAGTAGCGCCCTGCGACCGTTTCGATCTGGTCGGGGAATTGCGCCTGAGGCAGCAGAGAGCTGACGTTCAGGGTCTTGGTGCCGAAGGGGGGGATTTCTTCTTCGTGCCATGCAATGTCCTGTGCGCCAACAATGTTAAAGCCTACCGACTTTGGCGGGATGGGCATGGGATGCGAGTTCTGCACGATCATCGTGAGCTCTTCATCTTTATCACCCGCAGGCATGCCAGCGTAGAAGTCAGCGGGCCAGGCGTTGGCATCATGAGTGCAGGTTAGCGCTTTACCATTGTCGCCATACACATCCATTGCGTATTTGACGACATCGTGCCCCGCAATGCGGATGGCATGAATGAAGAGTGAGCCTTGATAATCGCCCAGGCCAAATTTTTCGCGGACAATTTGACTGTCTACCGTAAAGGGGCAGGCTGCATCGGGCAGATCTTCTTCCCAGGATGCGAGTTCATTGCCCTGTTCGTCGAACAAGCAGAGCCAAAGCTTGGGATCACGCGCGCCGTGGGTCGCCCAATAGTTTGCAGAAGCAACACGTGTGTGCAGTCCGTCCGATCCGCTTAGACCTTTGTGATCGCGCAGAAAAGCGAAGTTCGTCGCGAAGTTCATCGGGTCGAGATAGTTTTTCTTGTTGGTCAACATCTCGTCAGGGATGCGCATGTCATCAAGAGTGACGATGGTTGCCCCTTTTGGGAAACAGTGCGCGATGGGGGCGAGGGTTTTTTGTGCGTCAAAGAGGAGCACAAGGATCGCGTCGGCACGACTGGTTGCACAGGTTGAAATCGGGCGGGCCTCATGGCCCAGGAACGGCTGACCGAGATCCTCAATGCGTTGAACGTAATAACCTTCAATCTCGACTTTGGTGAGGTCGTAGTAGGAATGAAAATTCCCGATGACGCCGCTCGGGTCATAAATTGCCACAGACCCCAAATCTTTGAGACGCTCGATAATCCCATGACCTTTCGGGACCGCGAGCGGATGTCCGAGAGCCTTGAAGAGTGATGCCCCGCCGGCATTGTTGCCGGGCCGCCAGCCCTGGGACAGATCTGCGTTCGTGAAGGTCTCGATGTTGAGCGTCATGAAAGTCTTTCAGTCTCGTCTGCGTTTCTTATGTCAGTGATGTAGCGGGTCGCAGGCGCCGCTGCTTTGATCTGGTTCAAGCTGATGAAAAGGGATTTAGCTTTTTGACGGTGGACGATAGTTTGTGGCGTCTCTGCTCGGCCATCACAACCCGTTGGTCTGTCACCCAGTTCATCTGCACCGCGCGGCGCGGGCCCTTAAACGGTTCGTGGCCATGCCATGAATTGTCGGCGCGACGGAAGACAAGGAGCGTGCCGCCATAGGGGGGAACTTCATCTACATAGTCTTCAAGGTCGGTCGGGCTGCGAAGGATGCGCAGCTTGCCGCCGTCATGTCCCCATTCATCAGCCTTGTTCAGGTAGAGCAGGACCGTGATGATTTTGGTTTCGCTGTCGGGATGAATTTTGCCGTCTGTTTCGCGGCAGTGGCCACGCACGGTAAACATGGTTGGCCGGTCTGAGAGATCGAGTCCGAATTTTTCTTCGATCGTTGCTTCAAATTCCGGACCGTTCATTTCCTTCATGAGCGCATCAAATTGCCCATGAATGTCCAGTTCCGACGGGGGAACTGACCCTGGCGTAACAACGTTGGGATAATCGCGGATCACCTTGTCCAGGCTTTCGCCGCTCACAAAATTTGGAACGACAAGAAAGTCATAAGGATCTGTGTTCAAGGGCGCTGCGCGGAGCGCTGCTAGGTCGATCAAGCTCATGGGCATCAATCACTTCTTATTTGCACTATATGCTGCGGCAATGGCGACCGCGATTTCCTGCGTAGCATTTAAGGGGGCGTAGGACCATGTTTCAAGCAAGCCGTCAAATTGTCGCGTGACATTGTTAATATAGAGCGCGTCCAGAAAACGGCGGAACTTGGGCGATCCACCCTCTAGCTCCACAACATATACCGGCTTTCCGGTCACCGTCGCTTCCCCCACCATATTGTGACTATCGCACGTCACAATGACCGCGTCCGCGATGCCCAACATGCCTGGGTAGGGATTTTCCTCAGCAGGGTCGTTTGCTGGGTCGTAAATATCATGTGGGACAGCGCCAAGTTCTTCCCGCAGCACCCGTGTTGCTTCAGCGGTGGTACGCCGGGAGGTGGTGATGAGGAGGCCGGCATCCTCTCGCTCAGCCAGATTTTTCAGCGATCTGGCCAGTGTGCGCATGTTATCGCTTGAAAAATCATAAACCTTGTTGGGGCCGCCCAGAACCACCGCAATTTTCTTTGCAGGCAGGGCGGTGTAGCGCTGGCGCAGCTCACTGGCTGCTTTTGATAGGGTTTCTGCGGTGATCCGGTTGGGAGCGGTGAGGGTGCTCAGGATGTTCGGCCCGCTTATGCGGTCATGTTCGGGCGCCCAGACCAAGTCAAATTGTGCCGGGTTTACTTTTGGGTTTTGCAGAACGGCAACAAATGTTTGTCCACCAGATGCGCGTTTTATTTTGCGTGCGTAGGGAATGGCCTGACGGCCACTTGCAATGACAATTTCCGGCCAGGGCGATGTGATACTCGACGTGGGTGCTGCCGGGCCCCAGGGTGCCAGCCACCTGTAAGGCGCTGGCGGGGTGAGGCGCTTGAGTTCGGGGGCCAGGCCCAGTGCCTCCGCGACACCGATCGCCTGCATCTCAAATCCCGCCATCCCATTTGTCACCACCCAGCAACGGCAGTCTGCGGGCAAATGTGGAGAGGATGAGGTCTCAGAGGCGGTCATGATCGTGCGCGGTCGGGTAATTTTGTTACTGAAAAGGGTCCTTAAAAGGAGTAATAGAACATGTTCTATCGCCTGTCTCTCAGCATTTTAGCAAGGCGTCACCAAGGATGGAGTGTTTATGAAGCGCGCAAAGCTTGATGATATCGACCTGCATATCCTCAATGAACTCCAGGAAAATGGTCGGATCACCAATGTTGAGCTGGCAAAGCGGGTTGGCATTTCGCCCCCTCCCTGCTTGCGGCGGGTCCGGGCCCTGGAGAAGGCTGGATATATTAATGGCTATCACGCGGAGCTGGATGGCCACGGACTGGGGTTTGACGTCACGGTGTTTGCGATGGTCGGCCTCCACTCCCAGGCGGAAGCGGATCTACAGGCTTTCGAACAGTTGGTCCGCGCATGGCCACAGGTCCGCGAGTGCCACATGCTCAATGGTGAGATCGACTTCATCCTGAAATGTGTCGCGCCAGATCTGGCGAGTTTTCAGAGCTTCCTCACAGAGAAGCTGACGCCCGCCCCGAATGTGGCGAGTGTCCGCACTTCTCTTACCATCCGGCGCTCCAAGCATGCGCCAGGCGTGCCCTTGGATGAGCTGATGAACGGCGCTCAGTCCTAAGTATCGGTTCAGCGATTTCCCAGAACCATCGTCTTTACATCGCCATTTGCCTGAAAACTCGCGTAGAGCAGATAGGGTGCCAGGAACAAAATCCCGCCGACAGAGGCGATCAAACCCAACGCTATTCCCGCTGGTGTGAAATTGTGCCGCCAGGCCACCCAAAGGCCTGACAAAACGAGGTAGGCGGAGAAATCCAACGTAAATTGACCCGGCCAGGTGAGTGCAGCGATTTCTGCGATGGCGAAGGGCGCTAAGTTCCAGCCATGGGCGGACCCGACTAGCAGTGTGTAAATCGCGAACATGGCAAAAAAAGCTATCAGATAAATGCGTAGACCCATCATGGTGAGTTCTCCTTTGGTCTAGGTTTGAGTCTGATGGTGAGCGACGCCGTGGGTTACGAGTTTGCCCGGCCCGGGCCGAGCAATAGGACCTTCATGTCCCCGTTTGCCTGAAGACTTGCGTAGATCAGGTAAGGCATAAGGAATACGATCCCGCCGAAGACACCTACAACGCCGAGCGCAAGACCGGCGGGTGTGAACTCATGCCGCCAGGACAGCCAAAGGCCGGACAAGAGCAGAAAGCCAAAAAAGTCCAGATTGAACTGGCCGGGCCAGGTCATCGCGGCCATGTCGCCGAAGAAGATAGGCATGATGTTCCAGCCATGGTTGGCGCCAACGATGAGGGTATAAACAGTCAGTATCGTGAAAAATGTGCCGAGGAATATGCGAAAGGCAGTCATATCAGATTGTCCTTGATGTGAGGTTGGTGGTCAGGCGGGTAAGCTTATGAGACAGAGGGGTTGGAGTCTTGCGGGTTGGTGGTGAAGAGCCCGACCAGTTGAAAGATGCCGACACCCCCCAAAATCATGGCGGCGTAAATTCGGTCATCTGCGCCGCCGCCATTGGGAAACCAGGTTTCGAAGAACGTCACAGTAAAGACATCGCAACAGAGTGCCGGCGCTGTGAGGGCAAGGGCAGCAGTGGCCCTTAACGCTGGCGGTGTTTTGAATAATCGGTAGCAGACAAATAGAAGTGCGATGAAGGCGCCTGCGCCTAGAACAAACCACGTCCAGAATAGGGGGAGATTGTCACCAGGTGCAGAGCCGCCTGGCCAGAAAGTCCGATAGACAAGGGCAAACGCGACCCAGGCAATGACGGAGATGAGCATCATCAGCGCGGTCTGACGTCGAAATGTTTGGATGTTGAGAGACGACATGTGACTTCCTTTTCTGATAGGGGCTTTAGGCTGGCTGGCGGTTTTTAAGGACGCCCGACCGGATGATTGGATAGACAAGAGAGGTGAAAAACAGCGTGTTGATGACGGCGTTCCCCCAGAAGCCGGTGACGAGCGACAATGTGCTATCGACGATGTACCAGGCTGTCAGGCCAATCAGGGTCAGACGCCAAACTTTAGCCGCAGCCTCTCCCTGAAGGGCATGGGCTGCCTGGAAGGTGGCGAAAAACGTAATACTCCAACCGATGCAGACGCCGCCGAGAACACCGAGCGTGACCTGCATATGTGGATTGAGGTCGAGCGGACCCAAATCGCCAATCAAATGGAAGTAGAGCCTTGCTGGGCCAGCCGTCGCGTCGATGGCGCCGCCTGCTAGTATGAGACCGAGGAGTCCTAATGTGCCGCAGGTTGCCTTTATCCAATATTGCCAGAATGAGGTCATGTTTTGCCTTGCTTGGGGTCGGGGTCGGGGGCGTTCTAGAAACGTAGCACCTGCTACATAGCAAGTTTCTGTAGTAACTGCTACAAAAAACTTTGGAGGCCGATAGTGTGAGCAAAAAAGAGACGAAACGCGCTGAAATACTGGAAAAACTGGCCATTCATTTCCTGGAGACAGGACTGGGGGATACAGGTCTGCGTCGGTTGGCCGAGGTCGCTGATACCAGCGACAGGATGTTGCTCTACTATTTTGCGAACAAGGAAGAGATCCTCGCGGCAGTTCTCATTGAACTTGGTGCAGGATTTTCCGAAAAGCTGGATAGCGTCTTTGGGACAACGCCCCTACATCCCGCACGGGCAGTGGATCTGATCTGGGGGATGTTGAAGGACGATGCTTATGCGCAGCAGCTTCGGCTCTGGTTAGATCTCGCGAGCCGGGCGAGCCGCGGCGATCCTTTTTTTGCGCCCATCGTTGATCAGATGGCAGAGGGGTGGATTTCCTGGCTGGAGGGGATGATCGACGTGCCCACCTCAGACAAGAGGGCGCTGGCGGTCTTGATCATGGGCGCGTTAGACGGCCAGCTGATCTTGTTCCCTACCGATCTTTCTAAGGGCGACGCCGCCATGACACAATTCTCAAAAATGCTGAAGACGCTGTAGTCCTGTCGCGTTTCCGCCCGCAGTTTGGGCATTGAACCAAGATCACTTCGCCTGGAACGGCTTTAACGCTGCGGCATTGGTATCAGGCGCACAGTTGAGGTGGCGCGGGCGACAAGTTCACCGGCCGCGTCAAACAGCTCTCCTTCAACGAACGAGATCGACTTTCCCTGGCGGATGATGCGGGCTTCACAGACGAATTTCCCATGCTGGCCGGCGGCCATATAGCTCACATTGAGGTCGAGGGTGAGGGGCACTTTTGTTCTGCCCGATGCCAGGATGCACATTGGGCCAAACGCGTCGTCGATCATGGCCGCGATGATGCCGCCTTGAATGATGCCAGCGGGATTTCGGAATTCTTTGCGGGTCTGAAAGCCGACTTTGATTTTTTGTCCCTCGGCGTCCCAGTCCAAGAGTTCCCATCCCAACATGCGCAAGGAGTTTGGCTCCTCAGGGCTTCCTGGAATGGGGAATGTTTCTTCCAAAGTAGGGGCGCTTGTGTCGGACATTTGAAACTCCATAAAGAAAGAGCCGCGAGGGTGTGCCCGCGGCTCTGATCAATAGATAGGGTCGAAAAACTTTATTTGTAGGCGATGGCGAGAATTTCGTAGGACTTGCCACCACCGGGCGTGTTCACTTCCACGCTGTCGCCGACTTCCTTGCTGATCATGGCGCGGGCGATGGGTGAAGAGATAGAAATCTTGCCCAACGACACATCGGCTTCATCATCGCCAACGATCTGATAGGTTTTTTCGTCATCTGTGTCTTCGTCCACAACGGTTACTGTGGCGCCAAACTTGACCGTGTCCCCGGAAAGACTTGAAGGGTCAATCACCTCAGCGCGCGCAAGCTTGTCTTCAAGTTCATGAATGCGTGCTTCATTGTGCCCCTGGGCTTCTTTCGCCGCGTGGTATTCTGCATTCTCTGAAAGGTCGCCATGGGCGCGTGCTTCAGCAATCGCCGCGATGATGCTCAGGCGATCCGTGTTTTTCCGTTTTTTTAACTCAGCTTCCAGAACCTCATGGCTGCCGGAAGTCATCGGCACTTTTTCCATATTTCAGATAATCTTTCTTATCGGGGGGCCGCCACGCCAGAACGGGGGCAGGCCATGTCATATATTCGGATAGGCATGGGCTTCACGTCAATTGCGAATTCTGCACTCTATTCTGCTGCAACCGGCCTTGCTTGATAGGATTGAAGTGGGGCCACATTAAGTTGGTCACCTCGAATGGCCTCGATCCCCTCTGCCGCCGCGCGGGCGCCCGCCACAGTGGTGTAGTAGGGCACCTTGCTCATCAGAGCCGTCTGGCGGATCGACTTACTGTCTGCCAGCGCCTGTGCGCCAGCGGTCGTGTTGAACACAAGGTCGACTTCACCATTTTTGAGCGCGTCCACAATGTGAGGACGGCCTTCCAGGACCTTGTTCACCATTTCCACCTCCAGGCCCGCTGCGGAAAGAGCCCGCGCTGTGCCGCTGGTGGCGATGATTTTAAAGCCCATGGACGCAAGCTTCCGGGCGGTATCGATGATCTTGTCTTTGTCGGATTCTTTCACGGAGATAAAGACTGTCCCTTTGGTGGGGACATGCGTGCCACCGCCGATCTGGCTTTTTGCGAAGGCTGCGCCGAAGCTTGTGTCGAGGCCGATGACTTCACCGGTTGAGCGCATTTCAGGGCCGAGCACCGTATCCACACCGGGGAAACGGGCGAAGGGGAAGACGGCTTCCTTGACCGCGATGTGGTCGAAGCTGTTTGGCTGAAGATTGAAAGAGGCAAGGCTTTCACCCGCCATAACACGCGCGGCGATCTTGGCAATGGACTTGCCAACCACTTTGGCGACGAATGGAACTGTGCGCGAGGCGCGCGGGTTTACTTCCAGCACGTAGATGACGCCGTTTTGAATGGCGTATTGCACATTCATGAGGCCCCCAACGTTCAGCGCCAATGCCATGGCTTTGGTCTGGCGTTCAATCTCGGCAATCGTCTCTGCGGGCAGGGAGTAAGGCGGTAGAGAGCAGGCGCTGTCTCCTGAGTGCACACCGGCTTCTTCAATGTGTTCCATGATGCCGCAGATGAAGACGTCTTTGCCGTCGCAGAGCGCGTCCACATCTACCTCAATGGCATCTTTCAGATACCAGTCGATGAGGACAGGGCTGTCGCCCGACACGATCACGGCTTCTTTGATGTAGCGGTTGAGATGGGCTCGATCGCGCACAATCTCCATGCCCCGACCGCCCAAGACGTAAGATGGACGAATGACGACGGGGTAGCCAATGCGTTCGGCAATCTCTTCAGCTTCTGCCGGGGTGCGCGCAATGCCATTGGGCGGTTGCTTCAGGCCCAGATCATCAAGCAGGGCTTTGAACCGGTCGCGGTCTTCTGCGAGGTCAATCGCATCCGGCGAGGTGCCCAGTATGGGAATGCCTGCTTCTTCGAGATCGTTTGCAAGCTTCAGCGGTGTCTGGCCGCCAAACTGGACGATCACACCCAGAAGCTCACCGCCTTCCTGCTCTTTTTGAATGATGGTGAGCACATCTTCTTTGGTGAGCGGTTCGAAATACAGCCGGTCGGACGTGTCCGGGTCTGTGGAGACTGTTTCGGGATTGCAGTTCACCATGATGCTTTCAATGCCAGCATCGCTGAGTGCAAAGGCGGCGTGACAGCAGCAATAGTCAAACTCAATGCCCTGGCCGATCCGGTTTGGACCGCCGCCCAGGATAATGGCTTTCTTGGCGCCGGAGACTTCTGCTTCGCATGCTGCGTTGCCCGCAAAGTCAGCTTCGTAGGTTGAATACATGTAAGGCGTCTGGGATTTGAACTCAGCAGCACACGTGTCGATGCGTTTGAAGACAGGTTTCACACCTGCCGCGAGGCGGGTTTTGCGCATCTCAGCTTCTGTTGTTCCCGCAAGTTCGGCCAGACGCACATCAGAGAAGCCAAGGGCTTTGAGATCTCGGAGATCATGCGGATCTGTCGGGATGCCGTTTGCTTCGACCTGGCGTTCGGCGTCCACAATGGCCTGCAACTGTTCCAGAAACCAGGGATCGAAAGAGCATGCCGCCTGGATCTGATCGTGATCCATGCCAAGGCGCATGGCCTGGGCAATGTAGAGAATGCGGAACGGTGTGGGGGTGCCGAGTGCTTTGCGGATGGCGTTCTTGTCATCGCCTTCGCCGAGGCCCTCAAACTCAACCGGATCGAGGCCGTTGAGGCCGGTCTCCATGGAGCGCAGTGCTTTTTGCAGGCTTTCAGCAAAGGTCCGGCCAATGGACATTGCTTCACCGACAGACTTCATGGCGGTGGTGAGCAGCGGTTCTGCGCCAGGGAATTTCTCAAACGTAAAGCGCGGGATCTTGGTGACGACATAGTCAATGGTCGGCTCAAACGCGGCAGGCGTGACGCCGGTAATGTCGTTCATCAACTCATCGAGCGTGTAACCAACGGCCAGGCGTGCTGCGACTTTTGCAATCGGGAAGCCGGTTGCTTTGGACGCAAGCGCTGATGAGCGCGACACACGGGGGTTCATCTCGAT
>JAJFGY010000223.1 GCA_021775935.1 Alphaproteobacteria bacterium | reverse complement strand
GCAATTTTGTACCAAAGATCAGTCATTCACCGAGAGGACGCACCAGATGAGCGAGGTCAGGTTGTGGTGAGTAGAGAGGAAGTTCAAGAACCCGAAAGCGGTTGGCATCTTGATCGGCGTGTTCCGCTCGCCCTCATTCTTGCAATCCTGATCCAGACAGCCGGTGCGCTGACATGGGCGGGTGCCGCGTCTGAACGGATCAATCATCTGGAACGGCAAGTGACAGACGATAGTGATCTGGCGGAGCGTACGGCGCGCTTGGAGGTGCAGGCCGCTTATATGCGCGCGGCACTGGCGAGGATCGAAGACAAACTCGATCGGGCCATCGCCCGGGAGTGACGTAGAAGTTTGTGGTGTGAGCAGCGGCAGACGGTCTCTGTGACAAGGTAGCGAGCCAACATTTCATCCAGCGCTCCCCCAATAGAAGGGTGGGGCGCTTTTTTGTGCCGGGAGAGACATGAACGATCATCAGGCAAGACACACGAAGAGCCGCCCTGCTTGTGAAACAAAACGGGCAACATTCACCATCGCAGAAGTGGATGAGGCAGGTGCCTTTGAAGGGTATGCGAGCCTTTTTGGCGCTGAAGATCTGGGCCACGATCTGGTGCAGCGCGGCGCCTTTCAGGCGAGCCTTGCCAAGCGCGGGCCTGGCGACGTGCGGATGCTGTTCCAACATGATCCGGCAGATCCGATTGGCTCCTGGGAGGAAATCCGGGAGGATGAACGCGGGCTCTATGTCCGCGGGCATTTGACATTGGATGTTGCCCGGGCACGAGACGTTCACGCCCTCATGAAGGCTGGCGCGCTTGATGGTCTCTCAATTGGCTTTCATACCGTGAAGGCGGTCCGCGATGCGGAGACCGGACTGCGCCATCTTATTGAAATTGATCTGTGGGAAATCTCCGTGGTGACATTTCCCATGCAGCCGGGCGCGCGGGTGAGCGCTGTGAAGTCTGCCCACCTGCCCACAGAACGACAATTGGAACGCTGGCTCTCGCGGGATGCGGGGTTCAGCCGACACGATGCGCGCGCACTAATTGCGGGCGGGTATAAGGCGGTGCGGGCCCGGCGGGATGCCGGCTTCTCCGACCGAGATTTAAGTCAGCTTGCCAGGACGCTGCGCGTCGCAAGCACACATTTTATTCACTGACTACTCACTGATTACTCACTGAAAACCTCCAAAGGAGACAGATATGCCTCTCACCAGAGAGCCACGTGTGGGCCGTATTGGTCACACGCTGAGCAGCCTTGCGCCTGCACCTGAAAAGAAGAGTGCCGACTTGGGGTCGCCCGCCGTGCACGAAGTGCGCGATGCCATGGATGAGTTTATGACGCGGTTTGACGCGTTCAAACAGGCCAATGATGAGCGCCTGGGACAAGTTGAGCGCAAGCTCACCGCCGATGTCGTGACGACGGAGAAGGTCGACCGCCTCAACGCGGCATTGGACCTGCAGCAAAAGACCGTGGACGGTCTTGCACTCTCCATGACCCGGCCTGAGATTGGTGCCTCGGCGGCATTCAGCCCCGCGGCGCGCGAACACAAGGCCGCGTTCAACAGCTATATCCGCCGGGGGGGCACCGGGCCGTTGCGCGGCTTGGAAGAAAAGGCGCTCTCGGTCCAGTCTGACCCGGATGGGGGATATCTCGTGCCCGCAGAGACAGAGCAGATGATTGACCGGATTGTCTCTGAAGCCTCACCCATTCGCGCCATCGCCGGTGTGCGCCAGATCGGGGCGGCGTCCTACAAGAAGCCGTTTGCCACAAGCGGTGCGGCAACAGGTTGGGTGGGGGAGACAGAACCGCGCGCGCAAACCGGGACCCCCAAAATTTCCGAACTGGAATTCCCGGTGATGGAACTCTATGCCATGCCAGCGGCGACCTCCACCTTGCTGGATGACAGCGCGGTCAATATCGACCAGTGGATTGCCGAAGAAGTGCAAACCGCCTTCGCCGAACAAGAAGGTGCTGCCTTCGTGTCTGGTGATGGGGTGCGCAAACCTCGTGGCTTTTTGTCTTATGACAGTGTGGACAATGACAACTGGGCCTGGGGCAAAGTGGGTTATGTGGCCACGGGTGCTGCGGGCGCGTTCCCGGCATCCACACCGTCTGATGTGTTGTTGGATCTCGTCTATTCCGTGAAGTCCGGCTACCGCGCCAATGCGCATTTTGTCATGAACCGACAAACCCAGGCGCAGATCCGCAAGTTCAAAGACGCGGACGGAAACTATCTCTGGCAACCCAGCCTGACCGTGGGCGATGCACCCCGTCTCATGAACGTGCCGATTGCAGAAGCCGAAGACATGCCAGATGTAAGCGCAGACAGCTTTGCCATGGCCTATGGCGACTTCCGCAGGGGCTATCTCATCGTCGACCGGCTGGGCATTCGCGTCTTGCGCGATCCCTACACGGCAAAACCCTATGTGCTGTTTTACACGACCAAACGTGTGGGCGGCGGCATCCAGAATTTCGAGGCGATCAAGCTTCTGAAATTCGGCACAGCGTAAGGAGCACCTCACATGCGTGATCTACATTCCAACCTAGGCGTCGTGCAGAGCCTTGATCCGGCTGTAACCACCGCAACCCGCGTGGGCGCAACGATTGACCGGCAGGGCTTTGAAAGCGTTGAGCATATTATCTCGCTCGGGATGAGCGGTGATACCTTGTCCCCGTCTGTCAGCCTGTCTTTACAGCTTGAAGAAAGTGACGATGGGTCCAACTGGTCGCCGGTCGTGAATGACAGTGATGTTCTGGGTGCCCATGTTGATGGCGGTGGCGCCTTTGCCCTTATTGATGATGGGGCCGAGGACGGTCAGGCCTATGCGGTGGGTTATGTGGGCGATGCCCGCTATTGCCGGGTGCAGGTGAGCGTCGCAGGCACCCATACGAACGGGACACCTGTTGCCGCGGTGGCGCTGCTTGGCCATGGCACTGTGAAGCCTGTCTAACCAAAAATGTCATCCCGGGGGCAAGCCCGGGATGACGGCTTTGGTTTTTGTTCTCCCCTTACACGAGAAAAACATGCCCCATACCTTGGTGACCGGCCCGGTCAGCGAACCTGTTGACCTGGCCGATGCAAAACTGCATCTGCGCGTCGACACTATTGACGAAGACGTTCTGATCGAGGGACTGATCTCTGCGGCGCGCGTAAGCATCGAAGCCTATGCGGGTCTTGCCCTTATCAATCAGACCTGGGACATGGTGCTGGATGCCTGGCCCGGTCCTCATGGTAGGGGGTCTCAAAATCCCGTCGTCAACCTGGAGATGGGCCCTGTCACCTCCATCGTCAGTGTCACCGTTGAGGGGACGCTCCTTGATGCACAGAACTACAACCTTGCACCTGGCTTACATGCAAGACTGGTTCGGACGGCGGGCGCCAGCTGGCCAGAACCCAACGCGCCAGCGGCGGGCATTATTGTTCGCCTCAATGCTGGGTTTGGAGCAAGCAGCAGCACTGTCCCCCGCGATCTGCGCCACGCAATCCTTATGACGGTGGCTCATTGGTTTGAAACCCGCGAACCCGTGAGCGGCGAGGGAGACGGACTGACACCAACGGTGCGCGGCCTGCTCGCGCCCTATCGAAAGCTGCGCTTGTGATCGGCGCGCTCAAACATCGCATCGTGCTCGAAGAACAGGTGCGTGTTGCAGATGGCGGCGGGGGCGCCACAGAAAGTTGGGGCCCGCTTGCAACTGTCTGGGCATCCCTGAACCAACGTAGTGGCCAGGAGCGCGAAGCCGCCGACAGGCTCGCCGCGCGCACCGTGACGGCCATCACGATCCGCTACCGGGATGGTATGACAGCGCAGATGCGCTTTCGCCAGGGAACCCGGCTTTTCAACATTCGCAGCGTGCGCGACATGGATGGCCGACGGCAATGGCTCACCTGTCTCTGTGAAGAAGGAAGCTCCTCATGACCTTGTCTGCAAACTGGGAACTGCAAAAGGCGGTCCATGCGGCACTGCTCGCAGACGCGAGCCTCTCCACCCTTGTGGCGGATCGCATCCATGACCGCCCGCCCGCTGATGTGACTTTTCCGTTTGTCACTCTGGGCGACACCGAGATTGTGCCCGACGGCGCAGGGAGCGACGGCGCTGCCATTCATCGCCTGTCTTTCTCCGTGTGGTCGCGGAACAAAGGGCGACGTGAAGCCAAAGAGATCATGAGTGCGCTGGACGCGGTCCTGCAGGACGCTGATCTCTCGCTTGCAGGCCATGTGATTGTGAACCTTCAGCTTGAAGGTGCGTCTGTCGTTTATGCAAGTGAAGCCGAAGCGGTGCGCGGACGCCTCACCTTCCGTGTCTATACCGAACCCACCACCTAACAGGAGGAGATGTCGCCATGACAGCTCAACGCGGCAAAGACCTTTTGCTGAAGATCGACAGTGATGGTCTGGGCACCTTCGCGACCATTGCCGGGCTTCGGGCCCGCGCGATTTCGTTTAACACCCGCACCGTCGATGTAACCAATGCAGAGTCCGCTGGTGCCTGGCGTGAATTGCTGGCCGGGGCCGGTGTCAAAACAGCCAGCCTGAGCGGCAGCGGTATCTTTAAGGACGAAACATCAGATGCCCTTATCCGCGGGTATTTCTTTGATGGCACAATCCGGGATTGGCAGGTCATCGTGCCTGACTTCGGGACCGTGCAGGGGGCCTTTCAAATTACCTCCCTTGAATATTCCGGCAGCCACGAGGAGGAGCTGCGCTTTGATCTGGCGCTGGAATCAGCGGGCCAGCTCCTGTTCACAGGTGCCTGACATGGTGAACCGACATCGTGGTGAGGTGAGCCTGCACGCAGGTGGCGAGACCTACACGCTCTGCTTAACGCTCGGAGCGCTGGCGGAGCTTGAGGCGGCCTATGGTGGCGATGACATTCTGGCTTTGGCGGATCGCTTTTCGTGCGGACAGCTCAGCAGCGCTGATGCACTTAACCTGCTCGAGGCTGGGCTGAAGGGCGGCGGCCATGACACCGCTGCCCTCGACCTTGAAACACTGAGCTTTGAGGGCGGCATGGCGGGGCTCATCCGAACGCTCGCAGACCTCTTACGGGTGACCTTTGGTGGATCTGATCACAGTCCAGCCGACGCCCAGGGCGACCCGAGCGGAGGCACAAAAGAGCTGCCCCCTTTCCCTGGCGGCCGCTCCTGAGTTTTGCCTGTGGTGTGCTGCGTTGGTCACCGCAGCAGTTCTGGACAGCAACGCTGCCCGAAATTGACGCAGTGACAGCGCCCTTGGTTGACGTTCAAGCGGTGGTCCTGGACCAGGACGGTTTTGCCAGGCTGATGACCCGTTTTCCAGATGACCCAGTTTTCAGAGGACAAGATGGAGTTTGATACATTTGATGTGAGCGGACTGACCTCAGACCTGCGCGGCCTGCGCGCGGAGTTCGATGCGGTCGCCTCGGCCAGTGACCGTCTTGGAAAAGAGGCCAAAAATGCCTTTGTTGGCATTGCGCGAGAAGGCGACCGGGCATCCAAGACGGGCCAGGAACTTGGCCGGGTGTTGAGCGGCGCATTTGATGATCTGATTGTCGGCAGTGCCTCCTTCCAGGAAATCTTGAAATCCCTTGCGGTGGATCTCGCAAAACTTGCCGCCCAGGATATTTTTGGAAGCGCTTCAGGCGGGGCCACCGGCGCGACTGGCGAGGCAGGTTCCGTTCTGGGCGATCTCTTTAGCGCGCTCTTCACACCAAATGCCAAAGGCAATGCGTTGCAAAACGGACGCATCCACGCATTTGCAAAAGGCGGCGTGCTCTCTGACCCCACATTGTTTCCCATGGCAGGCGGGCTGGGGCTGGCAGGCGAAGCAGGCGCCGAAGCAATCCTGCCATTGGCACGCGGCGCAGACGGCAAACTCGGCGTCGCCTCGCAAGGGGGCGGTCACCCCATTTCAGTCACGTTCAACGTCACCGCGTCTGATGCCGCGAGCTTCCGGCGAAGCGAAAGCCAAATCGCCGCGATGCTTCAGCGCACGGTCAGCCGTGGTGCTCGAAACCTCTGATGGGAGCGATATAGATGGCTTTTCACGAAACACGATTTCCGCTTGAGATTGCATTTGGCTCGTCGGGCGGGCCGGAGCGACGCACAGAGATTGTTACCCTTGGGTCCGGCCATGAGGAACGCAACAGCCCCTGGGCCGACAGCCGCAGGCGTTATGATGCGGGCTACGGGGTCCGGTCCCTGGAGGATGTCCACACGGTGATTGCCTTTTTTGAGGCACGTCACGGACGGCTGCACGGCTTTCGCTGGAAGGATAAAATAGACCACGCGTCCGGTGGTATGGGCGCGCCAGTCACACCCCTTGATGAGGTGCTGGGCACCGGCGACGGGACGTTGGCGACATTCTCTCTCGCCAAAGCTTACGTGTCTGGCGGTGCGACCTATACCCGACCCATATCAAAACCCGTTGATGGAACCGTTAAGGTGGCGGTCGCTGGCACAGAGCAGACATTGGCCACAGACTTTATCGTCGATCACAGCACAGGTGTTGTGACGTTTTTGTCCGGTCATGAACCGGGATCTGGCCAGAGCGTCACCGCAGGCTTTGAGTTTGATGTCCCTGTGCGTTTTGACACGGATTTTCTCGACGTGAACCTGACAGGCTTTGAGGCGGGTGACATTCCTTCCATCCCGCTGGTCGAAATACGCATTTAGAGACGCAGAAGGCCCTCAAAACATGAAATCACTTTCCCCTGCTTTCCAGGCGCACCTGGACAGCGGCACAACAACGCTGTGCCATTGCTGGCGTCTTGTGCGACGAGACGGAACCGTCTTTGGATTTACCGACCATGATCGGGATTTGAGTTTTGCGGGCACACTCTTTGAGGCAGCCGCTGGTTTCACCGCCAGCGCGGTCTCATCCTCCAGCGGACTGACGGTCGACAATCTCGATGTGGTGGGCGCGCTGACATCCTCCCGTCTGGAGGATGGAGATCTGGCAGCTGGACTTTACGACGATGCCGAAATTGAAATCTGGCGGGTGAACTGGCAGGCAAGCGAGCAACGGGTGCTTATGCGCAAGGGCAAACTCGGCGAGATTGGCCGCAACAGTGAAGGCTTTACCGCAGAGGTGCGCGGCCTCAGCCATCGACTGAACCAACCAACCGGACGCCTCTTTCAATATGCCTGTGACGCCGATGTAGGAGATGCGCGCTGTGGCATATCCCTCGCCATTGGTGCGTTCACCGGAGCGGGCATTGTTACGGAGGTGACTGACAATCGAGAGATCATCGTGTCCGGTTTGGAAAGCTATGCAGATACCTGGTTTGCACGCGGGTTTGTCACGTTTACGTCTGGAGCCAACCTGAGCGAAACCTTGGAAGTGAAGCGTCACAGCAACAAAGCCGGATCCGTGGTGCTGGAGCTCTGGCACACGCCCACAGAGACGATTGAAGTGGGGGCAAGTTTTACCGCGCGGGCAGGGTGCGACAAACAGTTTGCCACCTGCCGGGACAAGTTTTCCAACGCACAGAAGTTCAGGGGTTTCCCCCACATTCCGGGGAATGATTTTGCCCTTTCTTATCCGGTGCGCGGTGGAGCCAATGACGGAGGCAGCCAGGTATGAGTGAGCTCATTACCGATGAACTTGTTATTGCCTGCGCCCGCAGATGGATCGGCACGCCCTATCAACATCAGGCAAGCAAGCGCGGTGTTGGCACAGATTGTCTGGGGCTTATTCGCGGCGTCTATCGCGAGCTCTATAGGCGGGAGCCAGAAACCCCGCCGCCTTACAGCCCGGACTGGGCGGAGGTTCCGGCCCCCAGTGGCATCCGCGCAGAGACCATGGCGGACGCGGCCCGTCGCCATCTGGTGCCTTTGGAAATCGCTGAGGCGTGCGCAGGCGATGTCCTGTTGTTTCGACTGACATCCAGCAGTGTCGCCAAACATTGCGCCATTCAAGTCGGGGAGGGGCAGATGATCCATGCCTGTTCCGGCCGCGCTGTTGCCGAAGTGCACATGGGCAATTGGTGGCCAAGACATCTGGCCTTTGCGTTTCGATTTCCAAGCGAGGCTCCCTGATGGCATCCGTCCTTCTAAGTTCAGCTGGATCTTTGTTGGGGTCGGCCGCCTTGCCGAGCGGGGTCAGTTTTCTGGGCGCGAACATTTCCGGTGCCGCCATCGGGAATGCGGTTGGTACGCTGGCTGGCTCATTGATTGATGACCAGCTCTTTGGCACATCAGTGACCCGCGACGGCCCACGGCTAAACGACCTCGATGTGCAAGCCTCCACCGAAGGAGCGGCGATCCCTCGCGTCTATGGTCGCGTACGGTTGGCCGGGCAGGTCATTTGGTCGACCAATTTCAAGGAGATAGCGACCACGACCTCAAGTGGCGGCGGCAAAGGAAGTGGCGGCGGCAGGTCTGTTGAGAGCACGAGTTACACCTATTCCGTCTCATGTGCGATTGCGCTGTGCGAGGGCGAAATTACGCGGATCGGCGGCGTTTGGGCGGACGGCAATCTGCTCGACATGTCAGGCATTTCATATCGGCTTCACGCAGGCTCAGAAACACAGACCCCCGACAGCACCATCGAAGCGGTGGAAGGGGCGGGAAACGCACCCGCCTATCAGGGCACGGCCTATCTTGTGTTTGATGATTTACCGCTTGCTGGCTTTGGCAACCGGTTGCCGCAGCTCTCCATCGAGGTGTTTCGAGCGCTCAGCGACATCGAACAGGATGTGAAAGCCGTCACCATTATTCCAGGTGCGACTGAATTCGGCTATGAGACAAAACCCGTCCGGCGCATCTTCGCCGACGGTGTCAGCTTTGCCGAAAATGCCAACAACCGCATTGGCGGCACTGACTGGCAGGTGTCCCTGGATGATCTGCAGGCAACCTGTCCGAACATACGCTCAGCCGCGTTGGTGGTGAGCTGGTATGGCGATGACCTGCGCGCGGGGTCTTGCACCGTGCGCCCAAAAGTTGATCGCCTGGACAAGGTCACCATTCCCGAAAACTGGAATGTCGCGGGGTTAGGGCGTGCAGCTGCCGTGCCGGTCAGCCTGAGCGGCGGCAGGCCAGCCTTTGGCGGGACGCCATCTGATGCGTCGGTAAAGCGGGCGATCGAAGATCTGAAAACCCGGGGGCTTTCCGTCCTCTACTATCCCTTCATCTTGATGGATGTGCCGACCGGCAATGGCCTGTCCGATCCATATGGTGGAACCGAGCAGGCGGCTTATCCCTGGCGGGGGCGGATCTCGATTGATCCGGCACCAGGCTTTGCGGGCTCTCAAGATAAGAGCGCGCTTGTTGCAACAGAAGTCGCCAGCTTTTTTGGCTCGGCATCTGCGAGCGTCTTTGCGATTACCCCTTCGGGCGTGTCTTACACAGGGCCAGATGAATGGTCCTACCGCCGCATGATCCTGCACAATGCGGCATTGTGTGTGTGGGCGGGCGGGGTTGAAGCCTTTCTCATTGGCACGGAAATGCGCGGCCTCACCCAGCTGCGCGATGGTGCCACGACCTATCCCACCGTCACGCAACTGATTTCTCTCGCCGCAGAAGTGCGCGCCTTGCTCGGACCTTCGACGAAAATTTCCTATGCAGCGGACTGGTCAGAATATTTCGGCCACCATCCGGCAGACGGAAGTGGTGATGTGTTCTTCCATCTCGACCCGCTTTGGGCAGATCCCAACATCGACTTTATCGGCATTGATAATTACATGCCGCTGGCCGACTGGCGCGATGGTCCTTCGCACGTGGATTTTCAGGCAGGCGTCCAGAACATTTATGATCTGGATTACCTCACCGGCAATATTGCAGGTGGCGAAGGGTATGATTGGTTCTACGCCAGCCCGAGCGACCGCGATCACCAGGTTCGGTCTCCCATTACGGATGGTGCCTACGGCAAGCCCTGGGTTTTTCGCGCCAAAGACCTTGAGAGCTGGTGGAGCAGCCCCCATTACAATCGGCCAGGTGGTGTGGAGAGTGCGGTGGCTACGTCTTGGGTGCCCATGTCCAGGCCAATCTGGTTCACTGAACTTGGATGCCCGGCCATCGACAAGGGCCCCAATCAACCCAATGTATTTGTCGATCCGAAATCATCGGAGAGCTTCGTCCCGCATTATTCAAATGGTGTGCGCGACGACTATGCCCAGCGGCGGTTTCTGGAAGCCCACCTGACCCATTGGAAGGCGGGAAGCAGCAATCCCGTTTCGCCCATCTATGGCGGACCCATGGTCGATACAGATCACCTCTTTATCTGGACATGGGATGCAAGGCCCTATCCGTCCTTCCCCTCGCTCACCTCGGTTTGGTCAGACGGCGACAATTGGAAATTGGGTCATTGGATCACCGGGCGTCTGGGGGCGGTGCCTCTCGCCTTGCTCGTGCCTGAAATTGCAAAGGCGGGCGGGGACATTCCACTAAATGCCGGAAACCTTACAGGCACTGTTGAAGGTTTTGTGCTGGACCGCATCCTGTCCCCCCGCCAGGCGATTGAACCTCTGATGCTCGCCCATTTTTTTGACGCAATAGAGAGCGAAGGCATTGTCCGGTTTCAGCACTGGGGAAATTCCCCAGTGGTTACCGTGACCCCCCCTGACCTCGCCGTTGCCGACAATGTGGCCAAAGCAGGTTTCAGCCTCACCCGGGGGCAGGAGACGGAATTGCCAGTCTCTGCCAAGCTCACCTATCTCGATGCGCAAGCAGATTACCGGCAGGCGGCCGTCGAGGCGCGCCGCGCCATTGTTCAGTCTCAACGGGTTTCCAATGCCGCTCTGCCCATGGTGTTGACCCAGAGCGATGCCCAGCGGGTCGCAGAAATCTGGCTGCAGGACACATGGATAAAGCGGGAACGCGCGTCCCTCTCCCTGCCTCCAAGCAAGCTTGCTCTGGATCCCGGCGATGTTGTGACGCTGGATATGGGGCACCGCCAGGCTGACTACAGACTGACCGGCCTCTCAGATGAAGGGGCCATTGAGGCAGAGGCCGTGAAAACCGATGCGCACGTGTATGGCCTTTTGGCAGCGCCTGGCCGTGCGCGGGCAGCAGAACCTGTTCAAAGTTTTGGGCCGCCGGATGTGACCTTCCTTGATCTGCCATTGCTCACC
Source organism: Alphaproteobacteria bacterium (assembly GCA_021775935.1). Lineage (GTDB taxonomy): Bacteria > Pseudomonadota > Alphaproteobacteria > Parvibaculales > Parvibaculaceae > Mf105b01. The sequence goes on along the minus strand of JAJFGY010000223.1, from coordinate 27,990 downwards.
GGCACGGAGACACCCCATGCGCCCTACATTGCGGCAAGCGCTGTTCCATGGCCGGGTGGGGTGGCGCTGCATAAAAGTGCAACGGGTGCAGGCTTCCAGCTTGATCGCGTGATCGAGACGCCTGCGACGATGGGCAGGACGCTTACGGACCTGACGGGAGGTCCAGCAAGCCGATGGGATAGGGCGGGGACAGTCCAGGTACGTCTGACAAGTGGGACGTTACAAAGCGTGCCGGACCGAACAATGTTGAACGGCGCCAATCTTGCCGCGCTCGAAACCGGGCCGGGCATCTGGGAGGTGATCCAGTTCGCCACCGCTGAGTTGATCGACGTGAACACCTATGCGCTGACGCAGCTGTTACGCGGCCAGGGCGGGACGGAAGCGGCGATGTCGGATGTGCTCAGTGCCGGAGCCCGGTTTGTTCTGTTGGACGCCGCTGTGCAACAGATCGGGCTCACCGCGTCAGAACGGGGTCTTGATCTTCAATGGCGCTATGGCCCCAGCCGCTATGGCATTGACCATGAGACCTACGCGACCCAGACCCGCAGCTTTGAGGGTATTGGCTTGAAGCCTCTTTCGCCGGTCCATGTCAAAGCGCGCCGCGGGACAAGTGGCGACATCGCACTTTCCTGGATACGGCGCACCCGCATGGATGGCGACAGTTGGGCGGGGCTTGATGTGCCGCTTGGCGAAGAGGGTGAGGCTTATGAGGTCGATATTCTTTCCGGCAGCACGCTCAAGCGAACGCTCGCGACCTCAACACCCAGCATCACCTATCTCAGCGCCGATCAGCTGACCGACTTTGGCGGTGCCGACTTTTCCACCTTGCAAGTTCGTATCACGCAATTGAGCCAGGCTTTTGGTCGCGGCTCCCCAAGAGAGGTTCTGCTCCATGTCTGACAGCACGAATTTGAGGCTTCCCTTTGTTGAAGCAGCTCAAGCGCAAAAACATGTGACCGTAAATGATGCGCTCACGCGCTTGGACGCACTCATCCACATCGCTGTGGAGGACGCAACACTGAGCGCACCACCTGTCTCGCCCGCTGAAGGTGAACGCTGGATCGTCGGCGCAAGCGCGACAGGGGACTGGGCCGGAGAGGACGGCAGGATCGCTGCCTGGATCGACGGTGCATGGGTTTTCTTCGTACCAAAGACAGGATGGCAGGCCTGGGTCGGGGCGACCCGAAACATTCTTCTTCATGATGGGACGGATTGGGTGGATGGGCCTGCGTCAACAACGGTGGCGCTCACGCCTCACAATGCCGCAACACGCATAGAGACCGTCGAGCTGGACCATGTGGTCACCGCTGGCACGTCAAACGACACCGCGCTCACCATTCCCGACCGGGCGATTGTCTTTGGCGTGACGGGCAGGGTGCTGAGCGAGGTAAGCGGGCCTGCATCCTGGACGCTCGGCATTGGCGCAGACCCTCAGCGCTATGGCAATTCAATTGGGGTCGCCGCAGGAAGCACAGTCAATGGCGTGAGTGGCACCCCGACCGCCTATTATAGCGCGACACCGGTGCGCCTCACGGCCACGGGTGCGGATTTCACAGGCGGCACCATCCGCCTCGCGCTCCATTATCTGATCCTGGCCGGGTCTGACGCCTAAAAATCAATAGGAAAATAAACCTATATCCATTATGCTGACCGCATGACCCACCCAATGAAGAGACCACCCTCTGTTGTGAAAGCGTCCAACACTATGATTCCGATGGATAATCCTGAAACCGACCCGACTGCGCCAGTGATCTGTGGTCCGGCAATAAGTGGCCCGGCGATAAGTGGCCTGGCGATAAGTGGAATGGAGCTGATCGTTCTCGCCGCAGCGGTGGCTCATTTCGGGCGGGGGTTGGGTGAGCAGGTGCTGGTTGCGTTGAGCTGGGTTGTGCTCAACCGGCACGCGCAGGAGCATGCCTTTGAGCTAACCAATGCCACCGCAGGCGCGAACGGTTGGGCGGAGTCGCTGCTGGCCGATCCCGTGGAGCGGGAAACCGCCCGCGCATTGGCGGTTTTCACCCGCGTTGTGGCAGGGTCAGTCGATGATCCAACAGACGGCGCAACCCGCTTTCATTGCCATGACGAAACCCCGACTTGGGCCGAGGGCATGGACATTCGTGCGATTATTGGGCCCTATCTGTTTTACGCACCAGATCCAAGGATCTCGACAAATTCCGTTAAACTGTCTGCAAATCGAACCGTGTGCTTTTCCGTTTAATTAGGCTTTCATCCGTATCCTGATGGTTCGCCAGTCCATGTAGGGTGGCGGATGAGGAGCGTGCAATGGCACAGCGGATGATATTCTTTCGGGAAAGACGGCGGGCATCGATCCGGCGCATGTCTCTGTTCGGGCTCCTCATCGCGATCACCATGATGATCTTCCTCGCAGGCGTGCGGGTCGGCGTGCAATACGCATCCTACATTGACGAACGCGCACCCATCTTCGCATCGCTTGAGCTTTAAGCATTTTCAGCATAGGCGACTTCGCTTATGCGGTTCGAAAATGCGGCAAAAAACAGAAAAACATGTTCGGTGTGCCAACACCGTTCCAACATGCTCTAGCTCTCAACCGAGCTCAAATTTCCCCCAACCCGCATTCCTGCTATGACGTATCTCAAACAATTGGGGAAAAGTCATGGACCTTCATCTCAACGGCAAACGCGTGCTTGTTACCGGCTCCTATCGGGGCACGGGACAGGCCATTGCCAGACTCTTCGCCGACGAAGGGGCGACAGTTCTCGTGCACGGCCTTGAGGACGGCACAGCTGAGCCCGTTGCCGCCGAGATCGCAAAAGCCGGTGGCGACGCTCACGCTGTAACGGGTGACATCAGGACAGATGAAGGGGCCGCTCAGGTCGCCCGTGAAGTTGACGCGCTGGGCCCCCTCGACATTCTCATCAACAATTATGGGACGGCAGATCGCGCGAGCTGGTCGAGTGCCGACAGCAACGCCTGGCACGAAGCCTATGATGTGAACGTTCTGTCGGCCGTGCGCATGGTGCGCCATTTTATGGAACCGATGAAAGAACGCAGCTGGGGCCGCATCATTCAATTGGGCACCATTGGATCAACAACACCAGCGGCCCGCATGCCGCATTACTATTCCTCAAAAGGCGCTCTTCACACGATGACGGTGAGCCTCGCAAAGGAACTCGCCAATTCCGGTGTCACGTCCAACATAGTGTCGCCCGGTCTCATCAAAACCAAAGAAGTTGAAGCCTGGTTCGTGACCTTGGCGAAGAAAAACGGCTGGGGTGAAGACTGGGACGAGATTGAAGCCAAAGCGATGGCGGAAGTTACCGGTGGGCTCACTGGACGCATCGCGCGGACAGAAGAAGTCGCAGCGCTTGTCGCGTTCGTCGCAAGTCCCTTGGCTGATTCGATCACAAGCACCAATTTCAGAATTGATGGGGGCTCGACAGCGATTGTGTCGTGAGGGTTGCTTTCGTGAATACTTGGTGTGCATCGCCGCACCGCTCACGTAGGGGCGACCAGCCGATTGGTTGAAAGTGGCGGGTTTCCGGTCAATTTTGACAAAGCCCTCCCTTGCTCCCCGCGATCTGATGCCCCAATGTGCCGCCTCGTAGCATGTTCCCGAAAAGTGTGCGCGGTTTTCGGATGAGAACATGCGTAGGGAAAATGCTCTTGAAGATCCAGTTCAGGTGGGAGGGTTCCAGACCCCATGCAGACGTTCAGATTTGATCCATGCCGGTTGCCGCCGGAAGCCGAAGCCCTTCGTGGCGAGGTGCGCGCGTTTCTGAGCGACGCCCTGACAGATATTCCACCTGTCATCCGGGCGCAGACCTGGAGCGGCTACGATCCGGAGTTCTCAAAGAAGCTGGGAGCCAAAGGCTGGATCGGTATGACCTGGCCCAAAAAATATGGCGGCCATGAGCGCAGCGCGTTGGAGCGCTATGTCATGCTCGAAGAAATGTTGGCTGCAGGCGCACCTGTCGGCGCGCATTGGATCGGCGACCGTCAGAGCGGACAATTATTGCTGCGGTTTGGCACTGAAGAGCAGCGGCAGCTCATTCTGCCTAAAGCAGCGAAGGGCGAGTTGCTCTTTTGCATCGGCATGAGCGAGCCCGATAGCGGGTCAGATCTCGCCGCCGCGCGCACCAAAGCCGAAAAGACTGACGGTGGCTGGACCGTCAATGGCACGAAGCTTTGGACGTCCAACGCCCACAACGCGCATTATATGATAGCGCTCTTCCGCACCAGTCTCGATCCCGACAACAGGCATGCGGGCCTTACCCAGTTTCTGGTGGATATGAAGACGCCGGGCATCACCATTCGTCCGATCAAAGACCTCACCGGAAATGCGCACTTCAATGAAGTGGTCTTTGAAGATGTGTTCGTCCCCGACAATATGATGGTGGGTGAAGAGGGCAATGGGTGGACCCAGGTTACCGCGGAACTCGCCTTTGAGCGCAGCGGCCCCGAGCGCTATCTCTCAAGTTTTCTCCTGCTCACTGAACTCATTCGCGAACTGGGCCGTACCGGGGACACGAGCGCAGATGCGGAGATCGGCCGCCTTGTCGCCCATCTCGTGACGCTGCGCCAGATGTCGGTCTCCATCGCGGGGCTTTTGGAAGCGGGGGAAAACCCGATCCAGGAAGCTTCTGTGGTGAAAGATCTGGGCGCACTCTTCGAGCAGGAATTGCCGGTCAAAGCCCATGAGTTGGCCGGTGTCGAACCAATGCTCGGCACAGGGTCTGACTATGCGCAGGTGCTGGGCTTCCTGACCCAGGCCAGCGTGTCGTTTTCCTTGCGCGGGGGAACCCGTGAAATTCTGCGTGGCATCATTGCCCGCGGTCTGGGCCTGAGGTGAGGAGAAGATCATGAGCGAATTTAGAAACATCCTCGGCGAAACCATCGATCGGTTGTTGGCCGATCACGTCACAAAAGAAATTGTCCAAAAGGCAGAAGAGGGTGTCTGGCCCAAGAAACTCTGGTCGGCCTTGGAAGAGAATGGCCTGACGAGGCTGATGGCTGGCGAAGAGCAGGGGGGCGCTGGCGGTTCCTGGGGCGATGCACTGGTGATACTGCGAGCGCAAGGGCGCTACGCGGCGCCCGTTCCGTTGGCGGAAACAATGGTCGCGGCCTGGTTGCTGTCGCAAGCCGGTCTTGATGTGCCGGACGGACCATTGACCCTCCTTACCGGCGTGACACTTGGCAAGGAAGGAACGCTAAGTGGTACAGCCACTCATGTGCCCTGGGGGCATAATGCCGTCTTGGGCGTGGCGCTGGTGCCAGGCCCTGATGGGGCGCTGCATGTTGTTGCAGTCCCCCTTGCAGGCCTGAAAATGGGCCTTGAAGAAAACATTGCGCGCGAACCCCGAGACACGATCATTTTTGAGGGTCATGCTGTGACGTCCGCACCTTGCGATCTGACGGAAGGAATGGAGACGTGGGGAGCGTTGATGCGGTCAGGTCTGATGGCGGGTGGGCTCGACTACCTGCTGAACCAGTCTGTCGAATATGCAAACGATCGAAAACAGTTCGGCAAACCCATTGGCAAATTCCAGGCGGTGCAGCAACAGCTCGCCGTGCTTGCAACACAGGCGGCAGCTGCCGGGGCCATTGCGGGCCATGCCTGTGAACGGGTAGGTGAAGCTGATGATCCGGGCTTTGAGGTGGCCGTTGCAAAAACCCGCATCGATGAAGCGGTGAACATGTCCACCTCCATTGCCCATCAGGTACATGGCGCCATTGGCTTTACGTATGAGCATGGGCTGCATCTGGTCACCCGCCGCCTTTGGAGCTGGCGGGCTGAATATGGCAGTGGTCGGTCCTGGGCAGCGCGCCTTGGGCGCCAGGCAATTGAACGCGGCGCAGACAATCTCTGGACCGACGTCACCGCACGATAAATTCACTCACGAGCACCTCTCCCAAATTTCGAAGAAAGACGTGGAATATGAAAGTCTCAGAAGCTCTGGAAACCCGCATCACCTGCCGCGCCTACACAGACCAGCCGGTGGAAGCTGAGAAGATCAATCGCATTCTAGCGAGCGCTGCTCGGTCCCCATCAGGCGGGAACTTGCAGCCCTGGCATGTCTGGGCGATCAGTGGCGAGAAGCTCGCGGAGTTCCGCTCCATCGTGCAGTCAAAAATTGTCGACAATCCGTTTGGCGATGGCGCCACGGAATATGACATTTATCCAACAGAGCTGAGCCAGCCCTATAAGACACGGCGGGCAAAATGCGGCGAAGACATGTATGCGAGCATCAATGTTCCCCGCGACGACAAAGAAGGTCGCCAAAAGCACTTTAACCGCAATTTTGATATTTTTGGCGCGCCAGCGGCCATGTTCTTTGCCATTGATCGGCAGATGGGGCTTGGCCAATGGTCAGACCTTGGCATGTATATTCAGAGCATCATGCTGTTGGCCCGCGAAGAGGGTTTGCATACAGCCGCACAGGAAGCATGGGCTCTCTGGTACAAGACCATCGGCGAGTTTTTGGGCATTCCTGACAATCTGATGTTCTTTTGCGGCCTGGGCATCGGCTATATGGACGAAACAGCCCCAATCAACACATTGAGAACTGACCGCGCGCCGTTAAGTGAATATGCTCATATTGAAGGGTTCTGAGCCCCTTTGACCGTGTGCTGGTTTCCTTAACGAAGCTGAATGCTCACGTTCATGGCGGGTTCAGGCGATCTCGCGTAGAACGAGGGTCATGAAACGTACACCCACCATATTCGCCGCCTTGTTGGCCCTGGCATGTCTTGTCGCTAGCGGAAGCGTTGCTTCTGCAAATGACGATCCCCCAGGGCTTTGGGCGGGCCCCTTTGGCAGCACCTATGCCCGGTCCGACCAGGATGATGCCCGAGACGCAGTGCGCTCGGGTCAATACATCTCTATGGAGCAGGCGCTTTCCACCGTGCGGTCACGTTATCCAGGACGTCTCCTGGATGCGGGGTTCAATCGGGGATCTGGTGTCTACAACATCAAGATGCTGTCAGATGGGGAGGTTTTGCTGGTCGCAGTGAACGCCCGGACAGGCAGCATTATGAATGTGCGACGGGGTGGGCGGTAACGCTGCTAAAGACGTACGAAGGAGGTTTCCATGAGGTTGCTTGTAGTTGAAGATGATCCGGACCTGAGCCGCCAGATGCGCGAAGCTCTCACCGACGCAGGCTATGTGGTCGACACCGCAGCCGATGGCGAAGAGGGTCATTTTCTCGGAGATACCGAACCTTATGACGCGGTGATTCTCGATTTGGGCCTGCCAGAAATGGATGGCGTCACCGTACTTGAAAAGTGGCGCCGGGCGGGCAAGGACATGCCTGTCCTTATTCTCACCGCCAGGGACCGTTGGTCTGACAAGGTTGCAGGCTTTGACGCAGGTGCTGATGACTATGTGACCAAACCCTTCTACACCGAAGAGGTTCTGGCGCGGGTCCGCGCTCTGTTGCGACGCTCCGCGGGTCATGCCACCAGCGAACTGGAGCTGGGCGGATTGCGGATTGATACCAGGAGCGCCCGGGTCACGTTAAACGGCGAGCCGATAAAACTTACCTCGCTCGAATATCGCCTGCTTGCTTATATGATGCATCATCAGGATAAAGTTGTGTCGCGGACAGAATTGGTTGAGCATCTCTATGATCAGGATTTTGATCGGGACTCCAACACGATTGAAGTCTTTGTAGGGCGTCTGCGCCGCAAGCTTGGCAAAGATGTTATCGAAACAGTTCGGGGATTGGGGTACAGGCTTGCAACTGCGGAAGATGCGGCTCGATAGCCTTGCGTTCCGGCTCACCGCCGCGGCCGCGATCTGGCTCGCGATTGTTTTGATCGCGGGCGGGCTTGCGCTGTCGTCGGTCTTTCGTCAGTCCGTGGAAGCGACCTTTGACACCAATCTGGATGCCATTCTCGACAGCCTGATTGCGGCAATTGAAGTAACCGAGGAAGGCGAACTTGCGCTCACCCGCCAGCTAAGTGACCCCCGCTTTCAGCGGGTCTATTCCGGTTGGTATTGGCAGGTGCGTACAGTCGGCGATGGGAAGCCCGAGGCCGCCGACGGCAAACAGACACCCTTGCGCTCCCGCTCGCTTTTCGACCAAGCGTTGCGCACACCCAGCCGGGAACTTGAAGACATAAATTCTCCTCCCGAGGACCTGCTGACAGGCCGCAGCCAGGGCCCTGAAAATCAACCCCTGCGCGTGGTCGAACGCCTGGTGCGGGTGCCGGGGCTGGACGCCCAGGTGTCCTTTGCTGTGGCGGGCAATATCAGCAAGCTCGATGAACAGGTCGATCAGTTTGGCGGGCTACTGGCTGGCGCACTTGGCGTGATCGGGGCGGGCATCCTCATCGCTCTCCTCATTCAGGTGCGCTACGGTCTCCGGCCTTTGGAGCGGGTGAGGCAAGGCTTGCATGACATTCGCACCGGTGATGAGACCCGGCTTAAAGGGGACTTTCCTTCTGAAATCGAACCCCTCGCCAATGAGCTGAACTCCCTCCTGGAATATGCCAATGACGTGCTTGAACGCGCGCGCACTCATGTGGGCAATCTGGCCCACGCTCTAAAAACCCCTTTGAGTGTTTTGGCAAATGAAGCCCGGGAAGATGATGGGCCGCTGGCGCCCGTTGTCTCCCATCAGACAGGCCTGATGCGCCAACAGATCGAACATCATCTTTCAAGGGCGCGGACGGCAGCAAACGCCCGCGTGCTGGGTGCATCGGCACCGGTTGAACCATTGCTCGGCGGCCTTACCCGGACCCTGGAGCGCATCTATCAGGACCGGCAAGTGTCGATAACCATGTCGGTCGAAGAGGGGCTTTGCTTTAAAGGTGAAGCGCAGGACCTGGAAGAGATGATCGGCAATCTTCTCGACAATGCATGCAAATGGGCGGAGAGAAATGTCACCGTCACAGCGACAAAAGCTGAGGGCAAAATGCCGATGCTGGCGATCACTGTGGATGATGATGGGCCGGGGCTGCCCCCAGAGAAACGAGCGCAGGTGCTCAAGCGCGGTGAGCGGCTGGACGAGGCCGTGCCGGGCTCTGGGCTGGGCCTTAATATTGTGGGCGAAACAGCGGAACTCTATGGCGGCGCGCTCAACCTGTCTGAAAGTGAACAAAAGGGCCTGCGCGCTCATATTCTTCTCCCCAGAGTCTAATTTTCCGCCGATTTCTGCGATTTCTACATGAACGCCAGATGAACAGACTGTTCACGGCCCGATCAATTCCCCGCGCGTATTCTTAGATCTACCTTAGATCAACCGAACAAACGGGGTTCGTCATGAAAATTGCCAAGCTGGCCACGGTGGGCCTCATCGCCGTCTCGCTTACAGGGTGCTACGCCCATGGTGCCGGACCCAGAGAAGGGGCCGGGACGATTATCGGCGCGATTGGCGGCGGCCTTCTGGGCTCGCAGTTCGGGTCGGGAAGTGGTCGTCTGATTGCGACCGGCGTTGGCGCCCTCGCAGGCGCTGCACTTGGACAAGGCGTTGGACGCAGCCTCGATGGCCGCGACCGCCAGCAAATGTCTTATGCTTCAACCCGGGCGATGGAAACCGGGTACGAGCAGGACTGGTACAATGATGACAGCGGCAATTACGGAACTGTATCTCCCGGTCGCTCCTACAAATCCGGTCAGGGTTATTGCCGTGAGTATCAGCAAACAGTTTACATCGGCGGCGAGCCTCAACAGGCCTACGGCACAGCCTGCCGCCAAGCCGATGGTCAATGGCAGGTTATGTAGTCTCCTCCTCGCATATGCATGACTGCTGAATGAGCGCCGTCTAGACGAACAGGTCTGGGCGGCGTTTCTTTTGGCTGACCTAGGTGGTGGCACGCCACTTTCGGTAGACAGGCTGGACAGGCGGTGGCACCTTTCAGGGCATGAAAGTCATCGCAAGCATCCTCGTCTTCCTGGTCGCCGCCATTCATGTGGCATTTCTTGTCTTGGAAATGTTCTATTTTGACGATCCGATAGGAAGAGGCATCTTCAACACGACACCTGAGGACTCCGCAACGATGGCTGTACTCGCCGCCAATCAAGGCTTGTACAATGGTTTTCTGGCAGCGGGCCTCATTTGGGGATTGGTCGCCAGGAAGACGGATGTGGTTTTCTTTTTCCTTGGCTGCGTGATCGTGGCTGGTGCCTACGGCGCAGCAACCGCCAGCGGAACAATTCTTCTTGTGCAGGCGCTACCTGCAGTCGTTGCTCTGGTGGCAACTTTGGCGGCACGCGCCAAAGATTAAGCCCAGAAGTCGAGCACCGCCTCAGGCAGGTGTCGCGCCCTCTTTTGCGATCAGGTCGGCGATGGTGAGATTGTTCAAGACAGCACCCTCTGCCGCGGAAATTGATTGCAGAAGTTCATAGACAGCAACATCTTTGCCGAGCGTGGAATCTTCTGCAGCTCCTCTATGATCATCAGAAATAATCACCCCTAGAACATCTTCCACATCGGTCATATCTGCAGGCTTCGTTGGAACCAGGCACTTATTGTCGTCGGCCCAGGCGACAAAACCCGCGCGCTTGAGCGGATCGACAATCTGTTCCACGGTTTGTGAGGGAATTCCCAGACGTCTTGAGAGGCGAAGACTTGTCCAGGACGTGTCACCTGTGTGGAAGGAACGATGCACAACAGTCAACATGACCAGGCTGACACGTTTCACCTGATCTAGGGTCAGGCGCGTAATCCCGGACTCCGCAGAAAGATGATTGCGGTTCTGGAAGTAGTAGGTGACCGAACACCCAACCAGCACGATGAGCCAGGCCACATAGAGCCAGATCATACCAAGTACGACGCTGGCAAATGCAGAATAGATGGCGGCATAATTCGCCGACGTTACAACAAACGTCGCGAAGGCCCATCCTGTCGCAACCCACATAAGGCCGGTAATGGCACCACCGACAAGGGCGGCTGATAGTTTCACGCGTGTGTTGGGTACAACGAGATAGAGGAATGCAAAGGCGCTCATGGTCATGATAAAGGGAACAAGCTTGCTTGCTTGTTCGAGCACGGTGCGTATTGGGCCAAAGGCGCCGAGCGTGTCCATCAGGAACGAACTTGCGGTGGTGGCAATTACGCCAATTGCCAGAAAGAGCACAAGCGGCCCAAGCAATCCGACGCTGACATACGCGGCCATCTGGCGGGCAAGCGAGCCATCCGCACTCACCTGCCAAACACTGTTGAACGCAGCTTGGATTTTCTGGATGAGAGAGATCAACGTGTAGATGAGAAAGACCAGACCGACCGACCCCAGAACCGAAATATTTACCTGCTGAACGAACGCAATAGTCTTTTCGGTAATTTCCACACCCTGTGCCCCCATGGGCGCCAGGAACTCGAGCATCAGGGTTTCAATCTGATCATCAACGCCAAATGCTTTGAGGATCGCGAACATAAGGGCGAGCACAGGAACAATGGCCAGCAGCGTTGTGTAAACGAGGCTCATGGCCCTCAGGTTTGCCTGGCCCGCCAGCAAGTCGCGGACAACGACCCAGAAAATTTGAGCGGCGACAGCCAGAGGACGCCTGAAGAACGGATCATCTTCCTTGGGTTTTGCCCAGATTTCACGCGTTAGCCATGCTTGAAAATCTGAAACTAAGCTACCGATCACATAGGCCTCCACTCAGGGCAAATAAGGGTGATGGACAATAATGTACTCGCTTTGACTGATTTTGGCCAAAAACGGCGCATTCGACGCCGTCGCTTTCAACTTTTTTGAGAGGCAGCCGCAAGAGGCCCCTGCGTCAATGAAAAAGGGCGTCTGAGAGCGGTTGCGAGGGCGGCCCTAAGGCATTATCCAAGCGGGTAGAAACAAACCAGACTGTCCGCACGAAGACCGGGCCAATCTGTTCTAAACGAAAAGGTGAGAAACATGGCTGACGCATGGATTATAGACGCCTGCCGCACACCCCGCGGCATCGGCAAAGTAGGCAAAGGCGCGCTGGCGGAAATCCACCCGCAGCAGTTGGGCGCAACAGTCTTGAAAGCGCTGAAAGAGCGTAACGACATCAAGACAGATGAAGTTGACGACATTGTCTGGGGCACAAGCTCCCAGAAGGGACCTCAGTCTGGTGACCTGGGCCGCATGGCAGCACTTGATGCGGGCTATGACGTACGCTCCAGCGCCATGACCCTCGACCGTTTCTGCGGATCGGGCATTACCTCGGTAAACATTGCAGCGGCAAACATCATGTCGGGCATGGAAGACATGACGATTGCCGGTGGCACAGAAATGATGTCGCTTTTTGGTTCCATGAACAAAGGCGGTTCGCCTTTCATGGACAATGGCAACACCCGCCTGCGTCACGAACATCCTCAGCCCCACCAGGGCGTCTGTGCTGATGCGATTGCAACTCTGGAAAACATTCCACGCCAGGCACTCGACGAGCTGGCACTGGTAAGCCAGCAGCGCGCCGATGCTGCGATCAAGGCAGGAAACTTCGATAAGTCGCTTGTGCCCGTCTATCACGAAGACGGAACACTTGCTCTCGACAAGGAAGAGTTCCCACGCCCGCAGACAACGATGGAAGGGCTTTCAAGCCTCGCGCCATCTTTTGAAGCGATTGCAGATTTTGCGCTGGACGAAGACGGAACCACTTTCCGTAAGCTCGTTCAGGCAAAATATCCAGACCTGAAAATCAACCACGTCCACCACGCAGGTAATTCTTCTGGTGTTGTGGATGGTGCGGCAGCGCTTCTGCTTGCCTCTCCTGATTATGCAAAAGCAAACGGCATGAAGCCGCGCGCCCGCGTTGTTGCCATGTGCAACATGGGTGACAGCCCAACGCTGATGCTGAACGCACCTGTTCCTGCTGCAAAGAAGGTTCTTGCAAAAGCAGGCATGAAAATCGAAGACATTGATCTCTTCGAAATCAATGAGGCGTTCTCAGTCGTGACAGAAAAGTTCATCCGCGATCTGGATCTCGACCGCGAAAAAGTGAACGTAAATGGTGGTGCGATGGCGCTTGGTCACCCAATCGGCGCAACTGGCTCCATCCTCATCGGCACGATGCTTGATGAGCTGGAACGCCAGGACAAGCAGTTCGGTCTTGTGACCATGTGTGCTGCTGGTGGTATGGCGCCGGCGATCATCATCGAGCGCATGCAGTAAGCAAAACAGCGTTTAGCTGAATTTAGGCCGCAGAACATTGTTTCTGCGGCCTTTTTCGTGCCTCAGCGCACATTTTGTGAACAGATTGTTAAACATGACAACATAAAGTTTAGGCAAGAATACACCCGGCCCGGGTGCCTGTGCGGCTGCATGAGGGAGCCAGCAGAATGGGGCAGATGGAATTATGGTTTTGACGAAGACCGACGCATTGCGACAGTTTCTCACTGAACTGCCCCCACAGGCGGCGGTGAAACTCATGGACGCTGTCGAAAGCGGTGCGCTTCCCGCAAAGCATCTTGGATTGCCGATCGAAGATATCCGGGTCGCACTGGCCTCCGCCCTCGCCAAATTGACCGGCAAGCGCGATGGCGCATTGACAGACCTGCGGCTCTTCACCGCGCCATTTGAAGATTTCCTGTTTGATGGCGAGCGCAAGGAGAAAGAGGCGGGCCTCATTCCACGTGCCTCTGTCGAGCCGATCTGGAATTGGATCACCAAAGAGCTGGTCCCTGACACGATGCCTGCAATGCTGGCGCGGGTTGAAAAGCACATCGCAAGCGGTGACAAGGAAGCGTTGAAGGCTGCAGTGACTGTATTGTTGCAGGCAGCCGGTGCCGCAATGACTGCGGCCATGGAGCGTTGTGACACAGAGACCAAGTTTGCCAATTCAACTGCCGCACAGCTTGGCGGCTATGATGTTCTGGCAGATGCGCGCGAGATTGCGGATGTCCTGGCAATCTTGGATGAAATGCAGGAGATGCAGTTAAGCGTCCCGCGGCATATCAGAGCATTTGATGATCGAATGGTCTCTGAGGTGCGCGATCTGTACGATGATCTCTATGAGAAGGACCCGGATCGCGCGATCTATCTGGCGCTCGCTGTTATGGGCCGTCTGGAATGTCCGTGGCAAATACTCCGTCTTGCGCGAAAGGTGGCGTTGAAAAACGACGACACAATGATTTCCCGGACGGACTTTTCCATTCTGGGGGAGCGCCTTATTCGCCGCCTCGAACTCATCGCCGGTGTGTTTGAGAATTTGCGCCCGGGGTTGAGCGATCTTGATGAATTGCAACGCCTTATTGTTGAGTTCTCTGAACTATCCAAGGGGATTACTCGGGAGATCGAGTTGCTTCGAATTGGTAACTGGGGCCAACGCCTGTTGAAGGCGCGCAATGTCATTTCAACCGCGATCAGTGATGAATTCGCCCATTACCCCAAAGACCTCGGCGCAGCATTACCGATGCAGCGGGTTGGGGGTTTTGGACGCTCCGGCCCACGCCGTGTGGAAATCAGTCATATGCCCGATGAGGCAAAGGTGGAGCGGATCCGCCGAGAGCTGAAGTTTGTGCACATGACGAAGGGGTTGGCGCAATCCATTGGCGCCCAGGCGGCTTACGACAAGCTATTGCCGGAGCTAGAGGCGTATATGGTCACCTATGAAGATGCTATTATTGAAGAGATGCGGCATTGCGAACCTGATCACGCAGAGCATGCAGAAGCCTTCTTGGAATTTGCAGCGGAAATCTCAGAGAAACTGACAGGCCAAGCAGGCGCGGCAACGCTTCTGAAACGCGGTCGCGTCGCCCTTCAGGCATCAGCCTAAGCCCCTGCAGACAGAACCTCAGCGCCTCAGTTAAACGCACCTGGATAGGCGAACAGACCAGGCATGCCGCCGGTATGAAGAAAGACGACAGTCTCGTTTTCAGGAATCTCCCCGTTCAAAATAGAAGAGATCAGTCCTGCCATTCCTTTGCCGGTGTAAACGGGATCAAGAAGAATGCCCTCGGTCCGTGCGACCAACTCAACGGCAGACACCATGCTTGTGGTTGGCAGACCATATCCGTCGCCAAGATGCCTGAAGTCCACATGAACATCTTCATCACCGACCGGGTCTGCGCCAATGCGATCAGCTGTTTGATTGGCAATCTCTAACAATTCATCAAGCAGCGATGCGCGATCGGGCTTGGATACGCTGACTGCATGAATGCGCGTAGCGCTCTTTGCGAGGGCCCGCCCCGCCAACAGGCCCGCATGGGTGCCAAGGCTCCCACTTGCGTGGACAATCCGGTCAACATTAAGACCGCGGGTTTTTGCCTGGCTCATAATTTCCAGAAACACTTCTGCATACGCGGTGGAGCCGACGGCGTTCGATCCACCAACCGGGATGAGGTAGGGCGTGCCGCCTGCATCCCGTATCTCATTCATGACCTCTTCAAACACCGCTCGGGCATCCGCCCCTTTCGGCTCCAGGCGTATGTTCGCGCCAAGAATGCGATCCAACAGAAGGTTGCCAGAGGATTTGTAAGCCGGTTCGTCATACCCGACAGTTTCAAACAGAATGAGGTGAGCTTGAAGCCCGGCCTTGGCCGCCGCGGCCGCTGTCTGCCGCGCATGGTTTGATTGGACAGCGCCTGCGGTGATGACTGTGTCTGCCCCTTTTTCCAGCGCATCGCCGATGAGATATTCAAGTTTGCGCGTTTTGTTGCCGCCACCCGCCAGGCCCGTCAGATCGTCACGTTTGATGAAAATGTGGGGGCAGGGCTGTCCCTCAGACAAGAGCGCTTCACGCAATCGCGGCATTTCCTGCAGCGGCGTGGGGCCATCCATCAAGGGATAGTGGGGCAGGTTTTCTGGCAATTGCGTCATGGAAACTCCCTATGCAGCGACCATCAGATCACACCGTCAGCGCGAAGTGCCTGAATGTCCGCAGCACTGTATCCGAGGTCAGCCAAAATTGCGTCTGTATGCTCCCCCAGAAGAGGCGCGCGATGACGAATGCCGCCCGGCGTATCAGAGAGCTTGATCGGTGTGTCCATGAGCGGTGCTGGTTTGGGGAGGCCCGGAAAATCGACGGGCTTCATATAGTTCATTGCCTGGATGTGCGGGTCTTCAAGGGCCTGTGCCGGGGAGTAGACCGGACCCCCAGGAATGCGTGCCTCGCCCAGAATGCTGAGCGCTTCTTCCATCGTATATTGAGCTGCCCACTCAGCGGTCCGTTTGCTCAAAATCTCCCCATGCTCGCCACGTTTGAGATCGTCAGAAAAACGAGGGTCAGAGAGCCAATTGTCTTCTCCCATCAGCTTCGCCCATCGCTTGAAAAGCGGGTCGCCAATAACCTGAACAAAGATCCAGCCATCCTTTGTTGGCACGCAATCAGCGGGGCCAGCATAGGGGCTGCGATTGCCAATGGCAGTGCGGTCTGTTCCGCGAAGGTCCTGTTCGATCAGGTGGAAATTGAAAAAGTTGAGGGCAGTGGCGAGAAGGGCGCCTTCAACCATCTGACCTTTGCCGGTTTGCTGGCGTGCCATGAGAGCGGCCATCGTTCCGTAGGCAGATAGTACGGCAGTACCGAAATCAACCCAGGGTGCATAGCTCTTGGTGGGCTCATCAGCGCGGCCCGTAAGATAGGCTGCACCGCTCATGGCCTGTGCCACGCCATCAAAACCGACCCGGTTTGAGTAGGGCCCGCCATGGCCGAAGGCGGAGACTGTCGTCAGAACGACTTTGGGATTGGTGGCAGACAGGGTTTCGTAGTCGAGCCCCATTGCCGTCAGCGTTTGTGGTGGCAGATTGGCAACCACGACGTCTGCTTCTGCAACAAGCTTTGCAACAATTTCCCGACCCTTATCCGACATGGGATCGAGTGTCATGCCACGTTTGTTACGGTTAAGCTGAAGGAACATGGTGCCCTCACCACCTTCTCCCGGCGCAGCATCCGGGATCACAGGTTGAACGAACCTGTCTTCGCTGCCCTCGCGTTTTTCAATGCGGATCACGTCTGCGCCCATATCGGCAAGCAAAGTGGCGCAATAAGGGCCTGCAATGTAGCGACCGAAATCCAAAACCTTAACACCGTCTAAAACCCCGGCCACCTGTGTCTCCTTTTCAGAACCGCAGGGAATCGCGGTCCATATCGTTAATGCCCCCTCACTATACCGCTCTGCGGGCGCCCAGCGTAGACCGGCGGCTTTTTAGGAAAAATTGCCCCTTCGCCATAACCATTTCTTTTCAGTCACAGGCCTATTCTGCGCAAACGCTGGGGTGCGGCAGTTTTAGTAAGGGCGCTTTGCCTGAGATAGGTTGATTGAGAACCATGTCGACAACAGAAATTTCACAACCGGTCGACACAAATTCGGACCAGCCTGTTTACCGCTGGGACGGCGAATTTGCAGACCGGACCCTTGAAGGGCGTTTCGTGAGTGACACCTGGGAAGAGGTGGTCGCCAGAAGCCGCGCGGTGATGCTCGCAGCTTTGGTGTTTGTTGTCGCCGCCGGTGTGGATTATCTCACCCTGGGCTATTCGCAGGCATTCCTGCAGCTCCTGGCATTGCGAGTGCTCACGCTAATTGTTGCCTTTGTGCCGGTTGTCTTGTTCTCTGACGGCAGGGACCCGAAAGCGTTCTATGCCAGCGTGACATTCACGCAAGCCTATTTGTTTTCGATCTTCCTGTTGTCCTCCATTGTCGGAACATCGCATATTCGGGATATGGCGGTGGCGACGATCGTCATTCTCTTTACCTACTACATCGCGGTTCCGAACCGATTGCACCTCAATGCGCTCGTGGGAGCCCTGTGCAGTGTGGCCCTGGTCGTGACAGTCGGGTTCGAGCCCGAAGCATCTCTCTATGGCCTCGCGGTCATGACGATCATGTGCCTGACCGTGAATTTTGTGGGCATACAGTTGGGACGATTGTGGGGTCGGTTGCGCCGCACTGAATATCTCTCAATGCACCACCACCAGACGATGGCAGGACGGCTTGCCGAGGAAATCGCCGAGCGCCAGGTCGCAGAGACGGAAGCCAAGGCAAACGAACGCAGCTTTGAGGGCGTGTTTCGTGCAGCGCCCCTGCCACTGGTTCTGATTAAGCCGGGCGGAACAACGATCCTTCAGGGAAACCGTGCCGCATGTGATTTGCTGGGCGTGTGTCCTGAAGAGATGAAGTCCCTGGACCTTCAAAGTGTCATCGAAGCACGTTTGGTCGAAAATAAATTCGAAGACATCAAGACCTTTCTCAACGCCCGCGAGCCAGCTGAGATTGCGATCGAGACCGTGGATGGTCGCCATCTCTGGGTGAATGTCACCACGTCGGCAATGCGCTACCGCGGGCTTCCGACGATCCTTATTGCGCTCCATGACATCACCCACCGTCGTGAAGAAGAGGAACGCCTGCGCGATGCGCGAGATTCCGCGAATTCAGCGAACCGTTCGAAAACAGAATTTCTTGCCAATATGAGCCATGAGCTGCGGACGCCTTTGAACGCGATCATCGGGTTTTCAGAGGCCATCGACAAAGAAATTTATGGGGAGATCGGCAACGGTCACTACAAAGAATACGCGCAAGATATTCACAGCTCGGGCATTCACCTGCTCAACATTATCAATGACATTCTCGACCTCTCGAAAATTGAGGCCGACAAGTTCGAGCTGACCGAAGAGGTTATCGATCTTGCAGAAACGCTCGATATCGTGATGCGGATTGTGTCGCCCCGTGCAGAGCAGGCGGGCGTCAAACTGGATCGGACGGTTGCAGATGGCATGGCTGTCCGGTGCGACGAACGTGCGATGAAACAGATCCTCATCAACCTTCTGTCCAATGCGGTCAAATTCTCGCGCGAAAAAACCACTGTTCGGGTCGCGGTAAATGAAACAGAAACATCTCTGCGAATTGCCGTGATTGACCAGGGCATTGGCATGGCGCCAGAAGACATTCCAGAAGCCTTGGAACCGTTCCGTCAGATCGACGGTACATTGACCCGCACCTATGAGGGCACGGGTCTTGGCCTGCCGCTGGCGCGCCGTTTGACCGAACTGCATGGCGGCAACTTGACCATTGAGAGTGCCCGTGGTGAAGGAACAAGTGTCTTCGTTGATCTTCCCCTGGAGCGGATTGCCGCACCCGCCCATGAAAGTGAGCCGGAAACCGTCAGCGCATAAGGGTCTGGACCGGGACTGGGCCGGGTCAACCATCGGCTTCTAGTGACGTAGCGCCACAGACACTCTATATAAGCCGCAAGTCCTGTTGTTCTGGAGGTTGCGGTGCCGCTGAGCGCTCACGAATTTTTTCTTTGGTTTTTGTTTGCTGCTCTCACCGCTGCGACAATCGCCTACATCCTGCGCGCCGTCTTTCTCGGGCATACCGCGCATGGTGCGCGCGAAGCAGGCATCGCGGTCTACCGCGATCAGCTCGAAGAGCTCGACCGTGACGTCAAAAGGGGCATCCTGCCTGAGACAGAGGCCGCCTCAGCTCGTATCGAGATTTCCCGCCGTTTGCTTGCCGCCGCAGATGCCGATCCACAAGAGAGCAGCATTTCGCCCCTACGACAGAACCGCGCCATTGGGCTTGGAATTGCAGCCGCACTTCCGCTCTTTGTGCTCGGCCTATATCTCACAATGGGGTCGCCGGGCCTATCCGGGCAGCCCTATGCAGAACGTCTTGCACAACCCCTCGCGCAATTGCCGGTTGAAGGGTTGGTCGCGCGGCTGGAACAGCGGCTCAAGGAAGAACCCGACGATGCCCAAGGCTGGCGGCTTATCGCCCCTGTCTATTTGCAACTAGGGCGCTATGGGGATGCGATCACCGCCTTTGGCACCATTATGCAGCTGGAAGGCCGCGACGCGGACGCATTGGCGGGGCTAGGCGAAGCGCTCACCCTGTCCGGCGATGGCTTGGTTCCACCACCGGCGCGGCAGGCTTTCGAGGCGGCTCTTGGAGAAGATCCAAAACATGCGCGCGCGCGCTTCTATCTGGCACTCTCTAAGGCCCAGCGCGGAGACATCGCCGAAGCGCTTGCCGACTGGAATGCGCTTCTTGTTGATGCACCTGAGGGCGCACCTTGGGCTGCAGCGGTGCGGGCGCAGGTGGAGGCAGCCGAACGCATGCTGGCTGAGCGCGATGTCCCTAATAGTGCCGAGTGATCCCTATTTTTGCCGCGTGAACTCAGCGAAGGGTTCTGAAAAAACTTCATCCAGGTCTGCGGTCACAAGGAACGCGCGTAGAGAGATGCCGTCTCCTCTCAACCGCACAATTGGAATCCCGGCGGACCGGCTGACTGTACCCTCAAGGGCGCCCCGATTGATCAGCTCAATAGTGACCAGATCGTCGAGACCGGTGATGGACATATCATCTCCGTCTATCTGGACGCGAAAGAGATAATAGCCCCGCTCGTCGATTTCAGCGGGTTTGCCATCCAGGCGTTTGAGGAGTGCAGAGAGAAAAATCTCTCCCCGTATTTGGGCAGCATCGGCTTCAAATTCGAGCCAGCCTTCATTGATCGACGGCATGCCTTCCTTGTGTCGGATAATCAGACCATGAAAACGAGGCGTTCCCCGGGTTTCCGACGCTTGTTCCATGAAAATGAGGGTGGCTTGCCCGTCCCCCAGACCGCCCTCCCAAATGCCGGTAAAAACGTCCGGCACGTCTGCCTCACCACTCAACGCGATCGGGTGCTCGGATGTCGGAAAACAGGCGGCGAGGGTGAGCATCACCCCCCCCACAGTGCCCAGCGTGAGAGTGCGTCTCGCCGACCAGAATCGTGACAAATTCATTCTATCCCCTATCCTCACGCAATCGCTCATACTTGGCACCATATCGTCGCGTATGAAGTCATAAGTCATGGGCTTTGGTCAACCAGGGCACGATGCGCTTAGTTGGAAATATGAAGGCACCAAGACTGCGCGAATTTGTCAGGGTTTAGAAGACAATCAGTCTGAACATGCTCAACATGCGCGATCGGGCGGAAACAGGAGGGTCAATTGTCGATCAGCGAATTGCAGAAAAAGTCTGCGCAAGCCGTGGTGAACATTTTTGAGACCGGCGCGGCGCTGGGCGAGTATGGAAAAGTAACGGTCCTCCCGGGCGATACGGGCCACCTGACCTATGGTCGGGCGCAAACCACATTGGCCTCTGGCAACCTCTTTCTTTTGATTAAGCGCTACGTGAATGCAGCTGGCGCTGCCTTCAAACATCATTTGGAACCCTATTTGCAGCGTCTGCAAGACCAGGACGTGGCGTTGGATTTTGACGCAACACTCAGAAGTCTCCTTGAGGCTGCGGGCAATGATCCTGTTATGCGCGATGAGCAAGACCGGTTTTTTGATGATGCCTATTGGATCCCCGCCACGCGGGCGGCAGAAGCATTGGGGCTTGAAGACCCGCTCTCCATCGCAGCTATCTATGACAGCCATATTCATGGTTCCTGGCGTTTCATCAAAGATCGAACCATCAGTGAACACGGGAACCCAGCGAGCCAGAATGGGCGGTCCTGGATCAAACACTATGTGCAGGAGCGCCGGGGCTGGCTGGCGTCTCACCGCAACCGCCTGCTTCAGAAGACCGTCTACCGGATGGATACCTTTCTGGCGCTGATGGAGGCCGGCAATTGGGAGCTTGAGCTTCCCTTCACCGCGCGGGGTGTCCGTGTGGATGCAGAGACATTGGCTGCCTCTGCGCCTGTCCGTGTCACGGCGGAAGATGCCGGGCTGAGAACGCTCAGACTGACAGATCCGCCCATGAGTGGCGCAGACGTGAAGGCTCTCGAAGAAGTGTTGGTCGATGCCGGCTACGCCATAAATGTCGATGGTATCTTCGACGCGAGCCTGGAACGCATCGTGCGCGAGCGTCAGGATGAATTGGGTCTTGGGGTTGATGGGATGGTGGGGCCAATGACCCGCTCAGCGTTGGGGTTATAGAACGCACCAGAGACGGTCTTGAGCCATGCGAGAGGCTGACGCGCGGCGATTTGTCGGTTTCCGGCACCGGCCTTGATCGCTATACCCTTAGGGATAAAGCGATAGCCAGAGAAGTGAGGACCCATGACGCGCAAACAGCGCCGCGCCACCCTGATCGGAACCAGCCTTGGAATTTTGGGTCTGGCCGTTGGTCTCGTGCTTTTTGCTCTGCGCGACAATATCGTCTTCTTCTACAGCCCGGCTGACATTGTTGAGCAGAATGTGGCGGAAGGCACCCGTATGCGCATTGGCGGTCTGGTGGTGGAAGACAGCATCCAAAGAGGCGAGGGGACGAAAGTGCGTTTTGACGTGACCGACTTTAGCGAAACGCTCGCCGTCACCTATGATGGGATATTGCCCGACCTCTTTCGGGAGGGGCAGGGCGTAGTCGCGGAAGGGGTCCTCGGCGCTGATCTTTCCTTCGTCGCAGACACAGTGCTTGCCAAGCATGATGAGAATTACATGCCGCCAGAAGTGGCCGATGCTTTGAAACGCAATGGCAATTGGCAGGGTGAAGGTGCGGAAGCGCCACACAGTGAAACATATGGACAAGGCTCCTATCCATGATTGCAGAGTTTGGGCACTTCGCGTTGGTTCTGGCACTGGGGGTTGCCCTTGTGCAGGCATTGGGACCGCTGATCGGCATGCCGTTTAACGCAAGCCTTGGACGCGTAGCAGTGCCTGCTGCGCGTGCCCAGTTGGTGTTGCTCTCGCTCTCGTTCCTGGCGCTTGTCTATGCCTTTGCCGTGTCGGATTTTTCACTGTCGCTGGTGGCAGCAAATTCCCACAGCGCCAAGCCACTCATCTATAAGCTCACCGGCGCCTGGGGAAACCATGAAGGCTCCATGTTGCTCTGGACGCTCATCCTCGCGACCTTTGGTGGCGCGGTGGCTTTCTTCGGAAGTAATTTGCCTGACGGATTGCGCGCCCGGGTGCTGGGTGTGCAGGGACTTATCGGTGCTGCTTTCCTGATGTTTCTGCTCTTCACCTCAAATCCGTTTCTGCGGCTCGATCCAGCACCCTTTGACGGGAACGGCCTCAACCCCATTCTGCAGGACCCGGCATTGGCGTTTCATCCGCCCTTTCTCTATGCGGGCTATGTGGGCTTTTCCATCGCCTTCTCCTTTGCCGTTGCAGCTCTGCTGGAGGGCAAGGTCGATCCTGCCTGGGCGCGCTGGGTCCGCCCCTGGACATTAGCAGCATGGTGCTCGCTCACCCTTGGTATCGCCATGGGGTCCTGGTGGGCTTATTATGAACTCGGTTGGGGCGGCTGGTGGTTCTGGGACCCCGTTGAAAATGCCTCTCTCATGCCCTGGTTGCTGGGGACAGCGCTTTTGCATTCCGCGATTGTTGTCGAAAAACGCGGCGCACTGAAACGCTGGACGCTTCTGCTGGCAATTTTCACGTTTGCGCTCAGCCTCATCGGCACCTTCCTGGTGCGCTCAGGCGTGCTGACATCTGTGCATGCCTTTGCGGTTGATCCGGCACGGGGCATTGTGATCCTTGGCATTCTCGTCTTGTTCGTGGGGGGCGCTCTGACGCTTTACGCTATCCGGGCGCCGGCGCTCAAAGTAGAAGGTATCTTCGCACCACTGAGCCGTGAAGCCGCGCTCATCGTCAATAATTTGCTTCTGACAGCGGCCACTGTCGCGGTGTTTGTGGGCACGCTTTATCCACTTGCACTTGATGCGGTGGACGGGACCAAAATTTCGGTCGGCGCGCCATTTTATAATCTGACATTTGTGCCGATCATCGTCCCTCTCCTCTTGTTGGTTCCTTTTGGACCCATGCTCGGATGGAAGCGAGCCGACATCCTGGGCGCATCGCAACGCCTCGCTGCTGCGGCCGCAGTGAGCGCTGTGGGATTGGCAGCTGCCTGGGTCTGGCAGAATGACGGCCCCTGGGGTGCTCCCTTCGGTATTGCGCTCGGTGTCTGGTTGATCGGTGGTGCTTTTTCCGAAATCGGGTACCGTGTTCGTCTGTTCCGCGGTGCCTCATTGCCAGAAGCCGCCGCCAAGGCGCGGCGTCTGCCTCGCTCCGCTTGGGGTACAGCAATTGCCCATGCAGGTGTGGGCGTCATCGTCATTGGCATTGTCGGCATCACGTCCTGGCGGGTGGAGGTCATCGAAGCCCTGGAACCCGGCGCGACCTTTGAGGTGGGCAGTTACACACTTACTTTCCAGAATGTGAGCTCTTATGAAGGGCCGAATTTCCGTGCCGACAAAGGCTCGTTCCTGGTGGAGAGGAACGGCAAAGAGATTGCGACCCTGACGCCTGAGAAGCGCATTTACCCTGTCTCTGAAATGCCAACAACCGAAGCCGCCATCTACACGATCTGGGTCGCTGATCTTTATGTGGTTCTGGGCGATCAAACGGGCACAGGCGCCTGGACGGTGCGCGCGTATGTGAACCCGCTGGTGCCATGGGTCTGGATTGGGGCCGTCATCATGGTGTTTGGTGGCATGATCTCGCTCAGCGACAGGCGGTACCGCGTTGGGGCCCCTATCCGTGCTGCATCGGTGCCTTCGGCCCGGGCCCGCAAGCCTGAAGAAGAGGTGTCTGCGTGATCCAGGGTGTTGCCATTCTGCTTGCTCTCCTAATCTCCCTGCCTGCCATGGCCGTGTATCCCGGCGAACGACTGGATGATCCTGCATTAGAAGAGCGCGCACGAGGTCTTTCTCAGGAACTGAGATGTCTCGTCTGCCAAAACCAGTCCATTGATGACAGCGATGCGCCTTTGGCCAAAGACCTGCGGATTCTGGTGCGTGATCGCCTGAAAGCAGGCGACAGCGACGCAGAGGTTATGACCTATATTGTCGACCGGTACGGCGAATTTGTGCTTCTGCGGCCACCCCTGCGCGCCGGTACGGTGCTTCTATGGCTGACACCGCTATTGGTCCTGTTGGCAGGGGTCATCTCTGTCTTTGTCTATCTCAGGCGGGGGCAGACAGCATCAGCCGAGGGCACGGCTCCTTTATCGGAGGCTGAAAAAGCCCGACTTGGAGAAATTGTGATGGACCGTGAACACGAGCGCGATTGAGCGTCTCTCTTTTCCACGCCATATCAGGCAAACTCTTTCTCTACACGTAACACCCTGGGAGGGTCCGATGGCGACCGGTTCTGTTCGATCTGAAAAAGTCACGTTCACAGGAAGTCTGGGCGATACACTTGCCGCCCGCCTTGATCGGCCGATCGGTCCCATCCGCGCCTATGCGCTTTTTGCTCATTGCTTCACCTGTTCAAAAGATATTTTTGCGGCCTCGCGTATTGCAGGTGCTTTGGCAGAGCGCGGCATTGCCGTATTGCGGTTTGATTTTACGGGCCTTGGCATGAGCGAAGGAGATTTCGCAAACACGAACTTCTCGTCAAATGTTGCCGACCTTGTCGCCGCTGCCAACTACCTCCGCGAGGAACATGAAGCACCCCGCATTCTTGTCGGTCATTCGCTGGGCGGTGCGGCCGTCCTCGCTGCAGCGTCCGACGTGCCCGAAGCCGTCGCTGTTGCCACCATTGGCGCGCCCTCAACCGCGCACCACGTCTCAGACTCATTTGCCAGCGACATTCCCACGATCGAGGCAGATGGCGAAGCAGAAGTCATTCTCGCGGGCCGCCCGTTCAAAATCAAAAAGCAGTTTCTCGAAGACATCGCCGAAACGACGCTCAATGAAAAAATCGCATCCCTGAAAAAGGCATTGATTGTGTTTCACGGCCCCCGCGATCAACAGGTGAGTGTCGACAATGCAGGCGACATTTTCCAGGCCGCCAAGCATCCGAAGAGTTTTGTCTCGCTCGACGATGCAGACCATTTGCTTACACGCAAGGAGGACGCGATTTATGTAGCCGATGTTCTGTCAGCCTGGGCGTCCCGCTATCTGCCCGAAAGCGCAAACGTGGATCTGCTGCCTTTGGAACAAGGCAAGCTCACTGTCGAAGAAACCGGCGCTGGTAAGTTCCAGCACCTGGTTCGCATCGGCAGCCACGAACTTTTTGCTGATGAGCCCAAAAAAGTGGGTGGCGATGACACAGGCCTTGCACCCTACGACTTGTTGCTCGCCGGTCTTGGGGCATGTACGTCAATGACCATGCGTCTCTATGCAGCGCGCAAAAAGCTGAATGTGACAAAATTTGGCGTGACCCTGTCTCACAGCAAAGTCCATGCAGATGATTGCGAAGAATGCGCCGCCGAAGGCAATCAGAAAATCGATGTGATCTCGCGTGAAATTACCATCGAGGGTGATCTCAGCGATGCAGAACGCGCCAAACTCATGGAGATCGCGGATAAGTGTCCGGTTCACCGCACACTCGAATCTGACATTGAGGTCATCTCACACTTGAAAGCGTAAGCTTTGCGCCGTTCCTCTTTCAAATGTGGCGAGAAAGCGTCGCTGCGCTAAACGAAATGTAATGGGCCGTTCAGGTGACGGTAAGGCAAGACTTCCCATGTTGAGAGGGCACACTTTTACGGAGTTCCCTCAGCATGTCCCACACGACCGAAATCAAAAAGAAGAACATCTTCAAAACCAAAGGCACATTTATCGCAGCCGTTGGCGCCGCCGCCATTATCGGCTTTGGTGCTGCGTCGCTGGACCATCCTGTTTCGGCGGAGACAAGCGTTCAGGCATTGCAAACGGGTCTTAGCCAAAGTCACCCAATGCTTGGCTTTGCAGACATGGTGGAGCAGGTGACGCCGGCCGTTGTGAGCATCCAGGTTGTGCAGGCTGTCCCTGCTGCTGCGCAACAAGGCGCGCCGGGTTTCCCCCAGGGCCATCCATTGGAACGCTTTTTTCGTGACCGACAGGGTGGGGAACGTGAGGCTGAGCCGCGCCGTCAGGGGCCGCGCCCACAGTCGCAAGGCTCAGGGTTTGTGATTTCTGCTGACGGCTATATCGTCACCAATCATCATGTTGTGGACAAAGGCGTGGACGTCTCTGTCGTGTTCAAAGACGGGACGGAGGTAAAAGCCGAAATCGTCGGAACCGACCAGAAGACCGACCTGGCGTTGCTCAAAATTGAGGCCGATAGAGACCTTCCCTTTGTTTCTTTTAAAGAGACCGATGACCTGCGTGTGGGCGATTGGGTCGTTGCTGTTGGCAACCCCTTCGGGTTGGGCGGCACGGTCACCTCGGGCATTGTGTCGGCGCGTGGACGCGACATTGGCGCGGGGCCTTATGATGATTTCATTCAGATTGATGCCTCAATCAACCAGGGCAATTCCGGCGGTCCAACATTCGACCTCGCTGGCAATGTGGTTGGCGTGAACACGGCGATTTTCTCTCCCACCGGCGGGAATGTCGGCATTGGCTTTGCGATCCCGGCAGCTGTGGCGTCCGACGTGATTGCAGACCTGCGCGAAAACGGGAGGGTCGACCGTGGTTGGTTGGGTGTCGCTATCCAGCCAGTTGGACCTGAGATTGCTGAGTCGCTGGGCCTTGCTGAAGATGAAGGTGCGTTGATATCGCAGGTCATGGCGGGCAGTCCGGCTGAAGCCGGTGGCCTGGAATTGGGTGATGTCATTTATTCCATCGATGGCACGGTCATGGAAACGCCGAAAGATGTGAGCAAAGCGGTCGCTGGCCTCAAGGCCGGGCACACAGCCTCTTTTAATCTTTGGCGCGATGGATCACGCACGACAATCAATGTTGAGATCGGTGCCTATCCAGATGAGCAACAATCAGCCGCCCTAGCGTCTCCGGCCGAAGACGGTGTCCTGGACGGGCTGGGGCTCGCACTGGCAGAAAGTCCCGAAGGTGTTGTGGTCCGCGCCGTAAAACCAGCGAGCCAGGCTGCAGAAAAAGGCCTGCGTCCAGGCGACATTATTGTGGAGGTTGCGGGCGACCCGGTTGCGACACTTTCGGACGTCACAAAAGACATCGCGAACGCACGGGAGTTGGACCGGAAGTCGGTACTCCTTTTGGTCAGGTCTGCAGAGGGCCAGCGCTTTGTCGCGCTCCGCCTGCAGGATACCTGAGTACTTTCATGTTCTGTCCGCCTCTGCGGGCAGGCACATAATCAGGCGAGGGAACCTGGTTGGTCACGGCGGCACCCACGCCCGTCTCACGCGAGGGGTCCCTCCCCACGACACGCTGTCGTGACCATAGTATTCAGAATTTATTTTCCTGGAGTTTTATCCATGGCTGTTTTGTCACCGGCGCTCGCCACTACCCCTACTTCTCCGCTACACTCCAGG
>JAJFGY010000222.1 GCA_021775935.1 Alphaproteobacteria bacterium | reverse complement strand
GTTCCGCTTTTTGATGCTCGCACGGTATTCCCCTGCGCTCTATACGATCGGCCGCGTTTTGCGATCAGAGCGGCGCGCCATCCTCGCGGCGCTTATCGCGATGCTCGGCATGTTGATTTTTTCGGCTTCAGGCATCTACCTGCTTGAGCACGAAGTGCAGCCGGAAGTCTTCGGTTCTGTCTTGATGTCCATGTGGTGGGCGCTGGCAACGCTTACGACCGTTGGCTATGGCGATGTGGTGCCTGTCACCACCCTTGGTCGTTTCTTCGGCGGCTTGGTGATGGTTTTTGGACTTGGCATGTTTGCGATGCCCATTGCCATTATCTCCAGTGGCTTTGCACGAGAAATTCACCGGCGTGATTTCGTGGTGTCCTGGGGCATGGTTGCGCGGGTGCCACTCTTTCAGGAACTAAAGCCAGCGCTTCTGGTGGACCTTGTTGAGTTGCTTGAAGCTCAGGTGGTCGACCAGGACGCGGTGATCGCCCATAAGGGCGATGTGGCAGACGCGATGTATTTCATCGTTATAGGTCGGGTCCGTCTCGATTTTGAGGAACGGTCTATCGAGTTGGCGGAGGGTGATTTTTTTGGCGAAATGGCGCTCCTGGATGACCGGCGTCGTTCAGCCGATATCGTCACACTCACCCAAGCCCATGTTCTAAAGCTTGATGCACGCAGCTTCCGTGAATTTATCGGACGGCACCCCGACGCACGGGTGAAGATCCTCGAAGCCATCCACACACGCGATCTCGCCTTCGGTGCAACCGACGAGCTGGAACGTGAGATTGAAGAAGAGAAGAAGGACCAGTAGGGCCTAGAAAAGCCCTTTTGGCTCAGAGTCCCTTAGACATCGCCTTATCAAGATTCTCGGCGATTTTGTCGAGGAAGCCTGTTGTCGACAGCCACTTTTGCTCGGCGCCGACAAGCAGTGCCAAATCTTTCGTCATGTAGCCGCTCTCTACCGTCGAGACACAGACAGTCTCGATGAGGGTCGCGAATTTCCCGAGTTGCGCATTGCCATCCAGTTTCGCGCGGTGGCTGAGGCCCCGTGTCCACGCAAAAATGGACGCGATGGAGTTCGTTGACGTCTCTTCGCCCTTCTGATGGTTCCGATAGTGTCGGGTGACAGTGCCATGGGCTGCTTCAGCTTCCATGGTTTTGCCATCTGGGGTCATCAGCACACTGGTCATGAGACCAAGCGAGCCAAAGCCTTGCGCAACGGTGTCGGACTGCACATCGCCATCATAGTTTTTGCAGGCCCATACATAGCCGCCGCTCCATTTCATGGCGGAGGCCACCATGTCATCGATCAGACGGTGTTCGTAGGTCAGATTTTTTGCGTCAAAATCTGCTTTGAATTCTTTGTCGAAGACTTCCTGGAACAGATCTTTGAACTGGCCGTCATAGGCTTTCATGATCGTATTCTTGGTCGAGAGGTAGACGGGATAGTTCCGGTCCAGACCAAACTTCATGCAGGCACGGGCGAAATCCTTGATGCTGTTGTCCAGATTGTACATGGCCATGCCGACACCGGATGAAGGGAAGTCGAAAATCTCGTGCTCAATGGAATCTGATCCGTCTGCGGCTTCCCATTTAATGGTGAGTTTGCCAGCGCTGGGTACGCGGAAGTCGGTGGCGCGGTATTGGTCGCCAAACGCGTGACGACCGATGACAATTGGCTCCGTCCAACCTGGAACGAGGCGGGGAATGTTTCGGCAAATAATGGGCTCGCGGAAAACGGTGCCGCCCAGAATGTTGCGGATTGTGCCATTGGGTGATCGCCACATCTTTTTCAGGCCAAACTCTTCGACCCGGGCTTCATCGGGCGTAATGGTCGCGCATTTGACGCCAACGCCGTACTTCTTGATGGCTTCGGCGGAATCGATGGTGACCTGATCGTCGGTCTCATCGCGATATTCCATGCCCAGATCGTAATATTTCAGGTCTATGTCCAGATAGGGGTGGATCAGCTTCTCTTTGATGAAGGTCCAGATAATTCTGGTCATTTCATCACCGTCGAGTTCGACGATTGGGTTTTCCACCTTGATTTTGGACATGCGTACGGACCTCTTAAGCCATTTCGATAGCAGCCTATGCCCGAATGGCAGGACGGGCGCTGCTTTCCGTTCCGGACGAACGGGGAGAGGGGAAACGAAGTGCCATGCGCAGAATCGGTCGCAGAGACACGTCTCACCCGAAACCTTCGTATAACACCTGAGCCACGTTGATAAAAGCGCGCCAATCTCTTATCACCCCTTAATGTCCTTCAATTTTGGAGGAGATGAAGGGGATGTGAGATGGCAGGAACTGATCGCTCCAAGGCAAACGCTACGGCAGGGCTTCCTCCAGCGCCCGCGATCATTCTCGTGCGCCCGCAATTGGGCGCAAATATAGGGGCAGCAGCTCGCGCAATGCTCAATTTCGGGATCACGGAACTGCGCCTGGTGGCTCCACGGGATGGTTGGCCCAATGAGCATGCCCTGAAAGCGGCTTCAGGTGCGGTGGAGCTGATTGAAAAGGCTCAGCTCTTTGACACGGTTCCTGACGCCATTGCAGACCTGGACTATGTGTTGGCCACAACAGCGCGCCCGCGCGATATGACCAAGCAGGTTTTCACGCCTGAAGAAGGGGCGCGGCGCCTCAAGGTGGCCATGTCAGAGGGCGGAAAGCCTGGTGTTCTGTATGGGGCGGAGCGGGCAGGGCTTCATAATGATGATATTGCGCTTGCTGACGCGGTAATCACGGCGGTGCTCAATCCAGGCTTTTCCTCCCTCAATCTGGGGCAGGCCGTCCTGCTTCTGTCCTATGAGTGGAGCCAGCTTGAGGATGACACAGCGGCAGAGGCGATGCCGATGAATGGCACGAGACCTGCCAGTAAGTCTGAGCTTCATGGCTTCTTTGATCATTTGGAGGCAGAGCTGGATGATACCGGCTTTCTGCTGCCTTTGGATAAGCGGCCGGCCATGGTTCGGAACCTGCGCAACATGTTCCAGCGGGCGGCGCTGACCGAGCAGGAGATCCGCACGCTGAGGGGGATTGTTTCTGCGCTCACGAAGCATGCGCAGCGTCGCGCGATAGAGAAGATGAAGGGGGATAAGTGAGTTCAGGTTCTGTCTAACGAGCAGAGAATTTCCTAAAGAGAATCAACGGATTGAGTGTCTTTCCTAAGGGTTTGATTCCACATGACCTGCCGTTTGACATTGGCTTGGGGCTGAGTATAGTGCGCCCAGTTCGCGGGTCCTTTCGGGCCCGCCTATCTTTTTAAGACGCACCCGTGGAAAGACCCAAGCGCATTGGTCCCTTTCCTGTCGGTGGGCCCTGATTTTCAGGTCTCACAGAGGAGGGCGCGTTTCCTACATTTTGATCAAGGAAACTGCGATGACAAAGCGCATTCAAGCGAAATACAAAATTGACCGTCGTCTTGGCGAAAACATCTGGGGTCGTCCAAAGAGCCCAGTAAACCGTCGGGAATATGGTCCTGGTGAACATGGCCAGCGTCGCCGCGGCAAGCTTTCGGATTTCGGTCTGCAGCTTCGCGCGAAGCAGAAGCTGAAAGGCCATTACGGCAACATCACCGAAAAGCAGTTCAAACGCACGTATCATGAAGCGTCACGGATCAAGGGCGACACCGGTGAAAATCTGGTTGGTCTTCTTGAGCGCCGTCTGGATGCCATCGTGTATCGCGCGAAATTCGTTCCTACCGTTTTCTCTGCTCGTCAGGCAGTTGGTCATGGCCACATTCTGGTCAATGGCAAGCGCGTCAACATCCCATCCTACCGGGTGAAGGAAGGCGACACGATCGAAGTCATCGAGAAGATGCGGACCAACGGCAAAATGCTCGAAGCTGCAGGCAGCCCAGAGCGGGACACGCCGGATTATCTCGACGTTGATCTGGAGAAATTCAAAGCGACTTTCGTTCGCACACCGGTTCTGGCGGA
The DNA here is from genome assembly GCA_021775935.1 of Alphaproteobacteria bacterium. GTDB lineage: Bacteria > Pseudomonadota > Alphaproteobacteria > Parvibaculales > Parvibaculaceae > Mf105b01. The sequence goes on along the minus strand of JAJFGY010000222.1, from coordinate 814 downwards.
TATTCCTTATCCGGTTCAGATGGAACCAAATCTCGTGATTGAGTTCTATTCGCGCTGAGTCTTTTTGACGATCACGTTTATGAATTTGGACCATTTCAGTCCAAATTCATCGCGATCTTGATTGCTCATCGCCGATAACAGAGTTTCAAAGGGGTCCGATTTCGGGCCCCTTTTTTGTTAGGGTGGGGCATGAGTATTCGGATGGCTGTTCCGGCTGACATTCCCACTCTCGAGGACATCGCGGCGAAGGCCTATTCGCCTTATGTCGTGCGGATGGGGCTGGAACCAGCGCCCATGCGCCCCGATTTCGCCACGCACATTGCCGCTGACACAGTTTTTGTCTGGGATGAGGGAGGGGTGCAGGCCTATGCGGTCATTGTCGCCGGTGATGGAGAGCCGCTGCTTGATAATATTGCTGCCAATCCGGAGGTCCAAGGACAGCGGCTTGGCTCAAAACTGCTTGCGCAGGTAGAGTCGCATTTGCGTGGGGAGGGGTTTGACGCCTACACGCTCTACACCAACGTTCATATGACAGAGAACATAGCTTGGTACACCCGTGCCGGTTTCACTGAAACCGGACGTGGCATGCAAGATGGGTTTGAACGGGTGTTCTTTCGTAAAGAGCTTTAAGCCGTTTCGAGTGCGATGTCTTTGGAGCTGAAATATTCACGGAGCTCGCCGCTCTCAAACATTTCCCGGATGATGTCGCAGCCGCCGACAAACTCACCCTTCACATAGAGCTGGGGAATGGTCGGCCAGTCGGAATATTCCTTGATGCCATTCCGGATCTCATCATCTTCCAGGACGTTGATGC
>JAJFGY010000221.1 GCA_021775935.1 Alphaproteobacteria bacterium | reverse complement strand
CATGTCCTGAAGCGTCGGCCCATCAAGATAGGGCGTCTTGCCGTCTTCCACCATATTCGCCACAAGCGGCGTGCCTTTGAAGGTGGAGGCGACGATTTCTAACTCTTCGAGCGAGCGAGGCGCTTCGATGAAAAGAATATCAGCACCTGCGTTGAGAAAAGCGTCGCCACGGCGCATCGCTTCATCAAAGCCATCTGTTGCCCGGGCATCTGTCCGCGCCATGATTTTGAAATCCGGATTGTCCCGCGCTTCAACGGCTGCGCGAATTTTCGCAGCGGCATCTTTCAGGGGCACAATTTCTTTGTTTTCCATATGCCCGCAGCGCTTGGGGAACACCTGATCTTCCAGCTGAATGCAGGCAACTCCTGCCTGTTCGTAAAGCCGGGTGAGCCGTGCCGCATTAAGCGGTCCGCCATGACCATTGTCACCATCGGCAAAAACGGGCACAGGGGCAGCGGCACCCGCCAGGGCCCGCGCCCGGTCTGCCATTTCGGTGGCACTCATCAATCCGATATCGGGCACACCAAGGGTGGAACCGGCAACCCCAAAGCCGGTCATGTAAACCGCTCTTGCACCAGCTTGTGCGGCAAGTTTGGCAGACAGCGCATCATAAGCGCCCGGTGCAAGGATGATATCGGGTGCATTGAGCAAGGCGCTCAGCTGATCTGTGGCAAAAGACATGGGGTACTCTCAAAAAGACGGAGGGGTACAAGAGGAGACGATGACGCATTCTTCCTTACCAAGGTTTCGGAAGCGGTGCGGCAGCCGGCTGTCGAAATAATAAGCTTCGCCGGGTTGCAGAAGCCGTGTCTCGCCGCCGACGGTCAGCACGATTTCGCCAGAAATGACGATCCCGCATTCTTCACCGGAATGAGCAAGCATTTCTTCGCCCGTGTCTGCGCCCGGCTGGTACTTCTCGTGCATCATCTGGATCGCGCGGTTGCGGGTATCTTTGCCCAGCAGCTTGAACGAAATCGGATCACCCCCGGCAATCTCTTTCTGGTCCTTGTCGGTATAGAAGATTTGCCTGTTGGGCTGCATGTCGAGGGTCAGAAAATCCGTCATGCTGATGGGGAAGCCATCCAGCACTTTCTTCATGGAACCAATTGAGGGGCTGATGCGCTCCTGCTCGATAAGAGAAATGGTGCCATTGGTGACGCCAGCGCGCTTGGCAAGTTCTCGTTGAGAAAAGCCGTACATTTTCCGAAGTTCGCGAAGGCGCCGCCCAATATCAGGCGCTTCAGTCTTGGCTTCGGCCTGTTTCTGCCCGTGGGCAATTCGAAAATCCTTGTCCATTCGTTTAATTTACTAAACGAGCAGAATTTGTCACGCCCAGTCTTGGTTGCGCAGAGGAAGCCGAGAGCGTCCAATTGGGACACAGACAGAACAGTTGATGAACTTAGGCGAGGATTTCGGCATGGCCGAGGCAGGCAGTAGGGAAGATCAGGCAGAAGGACCTGGGGGTACGGCACCCAACGATCTTGAGGCTTTCTGGATGCCCTTTACACCCAACCGTCATTTCAAGCGGGATCCACGCATCGTCTCGCGGGCCAAAGACATGCATTATTTTAAGCCCGACGGCACCAAGGTGCTGGATGGGACGGCAGGTCTGTGGTGCTCAAACGCGGGGCATTGCAGAGCGCCCATCGTAGAAGCCATTCAGGCACAAGCAGCTGAATTGGATTTCGCGCCGACTTTCCAGTTTTCTCATCCAAAGACATTTGAAGTCGCAAGTCGTCTGACGGCCATGGCACCGGAAGGGCTTGATTATGCCTTCTTCTGCAACTCAGGATCGGAAGCTGCGGACTCCGCGCTTAAGATGGCGCTCGCCTATCACCGCTTGAACGGGGAAGCATCCCGCACGCGCTTCATTGGGCGCGCCCGGGGCTATCACGGCACAGGTTTCGGCGGCATCTCTGTCGGGGGCATTTCCCCCAACCGGAAATTCTATGGAACCATGTTGCCCGGCGTGGATCATCTTCCCCATACGTACAATCGCGAGCGCCAGGCTTTTAGCAAGGGCGAGCCCGAATGGGGCGCACATCTGGCGGACGATCTTGAAAAGATTGTTGAGCTCCATGATGCCTCCACCATTGCCGCAGTGATCGTGGAACCTATGGCCGGTTCAACCGGTGTGCTTGCGCCACCACAAGGCTACCTGAAACGCCTGAGAGAGATTTGTACAAAGCATGGCATCATTCTGATCTTTGATGAGGTCATCACGGCGTTTGGACGGTTGGGTAAAGCGACAGCAGCCGAACGGTTTGGCGTGACACCCGATCTTATGACCTTTGCGAAGGGCGTGACCGGCGGCACAGTTCCGATGGGCGGCGTGCTTGTCTCAAAGGAAATCTATGACAGCTTCCAAGGTGAAGGTGGACCTGACCACGCCATCGACCTGTTTCATGGCTATACCTATTCAGGCCATCCACTTGCCATGGCCGCCGCGCTTGCAACCCTTGATCTTTATCGCGATGAGGGACTGTTCGAACAGGCCGCCGCGAACGAAAGTGTGATGGCCGATGCGGCCCATGCATTGAAAGACCATGCACTGATGCTGGATATCAGAACTATCGGTCTAGTTGCTGCGTTTGATCTGACGGCGATCGATGGTTTGCCGGGAAAGCGGGGCTATGATGCCATGTGTCGCGCCTTTCATGATGAAGGCATGATGATCCGTGTGACAGCTGACACAATTGCGTTTTCGCCACCCCTTATGGCCACCGAAAGCCACATCACAGAGATGTTTGAGAAGTTCAAACGTGTCCTGGACGCGTGTGTTTAGGCGTCGGAGAGAGGGTTTGGTGTCATTTTGTCGCAATGCCATTTTTCGAATGGAAATTGTCTAAGTCGACCTTGTAAATCCACCGCCTGATCTTATCTCTCTCTCATGAGACTGGCGATCGGCCAACAAAGCAGCACCCCCCCTCCCGCTGCAGGCCAGATCCCACCCCGCCCCTGGCGCTCCCCTCGCCGGGGGCTTTCTTTTGGGAAAGGGAAATAGTCAGTCGTCTTTCTTGAGACCCAGACGTCCGGCCATCATCCCATCAACCGTACGCTTTGGCAGAAGGCCGGGCAGCGTCCAGTTCATCAAACGGCCAGGAACGACGGCATACCGTGTTTTTGGGTTTGCGGTTGAAAGCGCTGTCCAAACAACGCGGCCAAGCTTTTCCGGTGGGAAACCCTTTTTGCCGTTCGCGATCATATAATCCTTAATCCTGTCGAGCGCGGGTGCGAACGGACCGTTCTGATATTGGGTGACGTCAACCTCGTCAGCCTTGTCCCAGATTTTTGTAGCAACAGCGCCCGGACCCACAATCACGACGTCAATGCCAAACAACATCAGCTCGCGTCGCAGGCTTTCAGCCAGGCCTTCAAGCGCGTGTTTTGACGCGGCATAGGCACCCAGAAACGGCGCGCCATTTTTACCGGCAACGGAGCTGATCATGACAATGCGGCCGGGGGTTCCGGTCAGATCTTTGTCGACGCCAAGAAGGGGCGCAAAAGCCTGTGTCACAATCACCTGTCCTGTCACATTCACTTCAAGCTGATTGCGAATTTCATCGATCGGTTGACTGAGAAGGGGGCCGGGCGCGGCAATGCCAGCATTATTGACCAGACCAAAAAGGGTGGCACCGTTAAGCGCGGCGCGCACGGTACTCGCCGCCTTTGCAACGGCGGCTTCATCGGTGACATCAAATAGGAGGGGGGTGAACAGATCGCCGAACTCAGACGTCAGACGCTCGCCATCTTCCTGTTTGCGCACACTGCCAAAAACATGCACGCCCTGTTTGGTGAGGACTTTCGTGATGCCCCAGCCAATACCTGTGGAAACACCTGTCACGACAACTGATTTCATCTGTCTACTCCTGAAAAACGTGAATGAGCTAGAGCTCCATCTCGTAGCGCACCCAGCTGGTCCGCGCGGCGAGCTTGTCATATAGGCGCTGAGCTGTCTGATTATCCTTGGCTGTCTGCCAATAGATCTGTTGCCAGCCTGCGGCCCGGCCTTTCTTCGCCAGAGCTTCAATGAGGGCGCGTCCGGCACCGGAGCCACGCGCGCCTTCAGAGACGAACAGGTCTTCGAGATAGCAAACGGGGCCGGGACCCCACGTGCCACCGTGAAGCAGATAATGGGTAAATCCGATTATCTCACCCGTCGCTGACACGGCCACCAGTCCCTCTATATTGCCGCTGGCCACAAGAAGCCTGTTCCAGGTCTCCTCAGTGATTTCAGGTGCGAGCTTTGTTTCATAGAAGGTCAGATAGCCCTGCCAGAGGGCAAGCCACTGTGGCTTGTCCTCCGGCAAAAGAGCTCTGATGAGGGGAGGCATTGAGCGACCGACCTCAGCTGATTGTCACGCCGCCATCGATCACGAGGCCCTGGCCGGTCATGAATGCGCCTGCTTTGGAGGAGAGGAAGACAGCCGCCCCAGCAATTTCATCGGGCAGGCCGATGCGGCGAAGCGGAGCGTTGGCAGTGGAGCGTTTCAGCGTTTCAGGATTGTCCCACAGCGCTTTGGCAAAATCTGTTTTGATGAGGCCCGGTGCGATGGCATTCACCCGGATATTGTGTGGACCAAACTCAACCGCGAGGTTGCGCGCGAGCTGAAAGTCAGCGGCCTTTGAGATGCAATAGGCCCCCAGCACCGGTGATCCCTTAAGGCCACCAATAGAAGAAACGATGGTGATGTTGCCTTCTTTGCGTTCAATCATCTGTGGAAGGACCATATTGCAGAGCCAATGATTGCTCTTGACATTTGAGCTCATGATTTTGTCGAACGCGTCGTCGGGAATGTCGGCGGAGGATCCATAGAATGGGTTGACGGCTGCATTGCAAACGAGCGAATCGATCTTGCCCCATTTGTCATTGGTGGTGTCGACCAGCCGTTGCAGATCTTCTTTCGAGGAAATGTTGCAGGGAACAGCCATAGCCCGGTCAGGAAATTTGGCGTTGATGTCGCCTGTGACCTTTTCACAGGCATCTGCCTTCCGGCTGGAAATGACAACATTGGCGCCATGCTCAGCCATTCGGTGTGCAATCGCCTCACCAATGCCGCGGGTTGAACCGGTGACGATGGCGGTTTTCCCGCTGAGATCGAAAAGTTCCATGAAGTTTGATCCTTCTGTGAGATTTCGGCGGCAAACGCCGGAATTGTCGAATTTTTGTGAAGACATTTTTACACCCTTTGGGGACATCTGCCAGACACAAGCGTGATAAGTTCGTGTAGAGTGACCGCAATGGATCGGCAATGTGGTCCGTGCGTGGGGGTACGCAAACGAATTGAAACCGAGATAAGGGCGGCTTTCCCTTGAGAAGCGGCGCTGAAATCGGATTGGGACAAGTCAGGAGTTATTCTATGAAACGTATCGCAACCTTGATTGTCGCGAGTGCCTTTGCACTTTCGGCCTGTACTTCAGCAGACCCCTATACGGGCGAGCAAGGGACCAACAACACAACCATCGGTGCCGGGCTTGGCGCGCTGGCAGGCGGCGTCGCAGGCGCTCTCATTGGCGGTGGCGACTGGCGCAAACGCGCTTTGATCGGTGCGGGTGTTGGTGCACTCGCCGGGGGTGGCATCGGCTACTACATGGACCAGCAGGAAGCGAAGCTTCGCCAGCGCCTGCAGTCGACCGGCGTATCTGTCACCCGTGTCGGCAATGACATCATTCTCAACATGCCGGGCAACATCACGTTCGCATCCGGATCTGCTGACATCAATGCCAACTTCTACGAAGTGTTGAACTCTGTTGGCCTCGTGCTTGACGAATATGACAAATCACTTGTGGATGTGTATGGCCACACAGACTCCGATGGCTCCGCGCAGTTCAACCAGTCTCTGTCAGAGCGCCGTGCTCAGTCCGTTGCGCGTTATCTGACGACGCGAGGCGTAATTGGTGATCGTTTGTTCGTTCGTGGCCTGGGTGAAAGTCAGCCAATCGCCTCGAACTCAACAGCCGCAGGCAAGTCTCAGAACCGCCGTGTCGAGATCAGGATTGCCCCCCTGACGGCATAGGCTGGTTGCAATACGATATCTCGGGCGTCTCAGTTTTCTGAGGCGCCCTTTTTTTGTCCTCTGCCTCTATGTCCTCTGCGCCGCTGCGAAGGGCTCAGGAACTAAGAGAGCAGAGCATCAATCTCCGCCAGTAGGGCAGCATCTAAAGGCCCCACTTTGCTGGGAAAGGTTCCGGCAAGTTGCCCATCCGGTCCGATCAGATATTTGTGAAAATTCCATTTTGGCGCAGCCCCTTCGCCGGCCTCGGCAACAACCCACTTATAAAATGGATGTGCATCACCACCCACGACCACTTGTTTGGTGACCATAGGGAAGGTGACGGCATAGTTGACCTCACAGAAGCTTGCGATCTCAGTTTCTGTGCCGGGCTCTTGGGCGCCGAAATCGTTGGACGGAACACCGATCACCGTCAGGCCCTTGTCGCCATAGCGTTCCCAAAGGCCCTGCAAATCCCGATATTGAGGTGTGAACCCACATTGGCTTGCGGTATTCACAATCAGAACTGTACCGCCGGAAAAAGCGGAGAGAGCAAGTTCCCCACCTGAAATGTGCTGAAAAGCAAACTGATGTGCGCTCATTGATTCTGATCCTGTTTTCATTGGTCCGGTCATTTGGTCAGCAGGCCGAGCTTCACTTGGTAAAAACCAAAGCCTATGCTCCTTTGCGGCCAAGACGGTCGAGGGGGATTATTTGAATGTGTGACACTATGGTAGCGCGCCCGGCGACGACAGCCAATGGTGGCCTAATCTTTGCCAAAAACTCCGACCGAGAGGCAAACGAAGCCCAGCTTGTTTGTGCATATCCCGCGGCTGACTACGAACCCGGCACCCAAGTCTCCTGTACCTATATCGATATCCCCCAGGCCCACCATACCCATGGCGTCTTACTCTCCCGCCCCTATTGGATGTGGGGAGCGGAAATGGGCGCGAATGATCAAGGTGTCGTTATTGGCAACGAGGCCATTTTTGCGAAAAAGGCGCCGAAGAAAGAACCTGCTCTCTTAGGTATGGACTTGTTGCGCCTCGCGCTTGAGCGTGCTGCTAGTGCCGAACAGGCGGTTGAGGTTATTGCCAGCCTGCTTGCGGACCATGGACAGGGAGGCAATTGTGCTCATACCGGTGAGTTCCACTACCACAATTCTTTCTTAATCGCCGATGCCCAAGGCAACGCGATAGTTATGGAGACAATGGGTCGGGAATGGGCAGTGGAGCAGGTTGCATCCGTTCGCTCAATCTCTAACACTTACACGATTGGCACAAAGATCGACGGGGAAAGTGCGGGCCTTAGGGACGCAGCTAAGGCACTTGGCTGGAAACAAAAACGAGGGCCACTCAACTTAACGGATGCGATTGCAAATCGTGTTGCGGGGAAAGTGTCTTCTGGTCCAGAACGTTGGTGCCGGACCACCGACCTGCTGGTACCCAAATCAGGAACAATTACCGCAGCGGACATGATGGCAGTCTTGCGCGATCATGGCGCCGCAGCAGCGGCCAATCCCAATTGGCGGCCCGACGGTGTGCTGGGCACGTCAGTCTGCGCACATGCTTCCTGGGGACCGTTCCGAGCCGCGGGTCAAACCACAGGTTCTTGGGTTACGGAATTCCATGATGGACGACCCGTCCATTGGATCACAGGCACGTCAGCACCAGACACTGGCGTCTTCAAGCCGGTCTTTTTTGGGCCGGGTTGGGAAGGGGTTGAACTGCCTGATTTTGGTCCTGCCCCAACAGACCAGTTCGACGAAAAGACCCTTTGGTGGCGCCATGAAAAACTACACAGAGCCGTTCTTCAGGATTATGTATCCCGCATCTGCGTCTTCGCCGATGAGCGCATGGCGCTGGAAACACAATTCCAGGAGGAAGTTGCTCGTTTCATAGTGGAGGCAGGGTCACGCGACGACGCTGGACGCCTATCACGGCAGTGCTGGCAGACCGCTGCAGATGCAGAGGAAAGCTGGCTGGAAACCGTCAGAAACGTCATCCCACAGCGGCGTGGGCGCCCTTCAGCACTGTACCGTCGTCACTGGAACGGGCTAAATCGCGTCGCAAACTTCCCGGCACCTTGACGCCTTCCCATTTCTGCCATGGTTAACACTTTCTCAAGGGCTCGCTGCCACTGTCTCAAAGTGGGAAACGTGCGGTCCAAAGTCCTGATGACAAGTGACCCTGACGACAGATGAGGGAAAAGTGCCATGTCGCGCTTAAACAAGATCATGCTTGTGATGACATCGATCATTTTGGCAGCATCGCTGTCACTTGGTGTGATTGTTTTTGCTGAGCTAAACGACATGGAATCCTGGCTGGCGGGCGGAATGATGTTTCTGCTGGTGGCCCAGACACATTCTGCGCTGGCACGAATCGGCGAACGCAAGGTCTTCGTCAAAAGCATTGCAGATGTGAACTCCTTTGCCTCAGGTCTCAATCGCGATCTGGAGCGCGCGGAATCTGATATCGAAGAGCTGACCGAGCGTCTGGAAACTGAAACCAAAGCCCGGAATGATGAAATCGTCGCTGAGATGCGCGTCATTGAAAGTTTCGTGAAACGGCTGGCAGAGGAACGCCGCCCCGCAAAACAAGCCACCGCAAACACTCAGCCTGGCAACAGAGTTGTCGCAATGCCAGGTGTTACGGCACCAGCGGTTCCAATTGGTGAGTTGAACGATACAGACCTCTTGGATGTGATCCGCCATGCGCTGGAAGAAAACCGCGTTGACCTTTACCTGCAACCCATCGTGACGCTGCCGCAACGCAAAGTGAAATATTACGAAGCCTTGACGCGACTGCGCGGTGGTTCCGGCGAGATCATTATGCCAGGCGACTATATGCGTGTGGCGGAACCCGCAGGCATGATGCCGACCATCGACAATCTGCTTCTATTCCGATGCGTTCAGGTTGTGCGCAAACTGAACGAGCGTGATTCTGACACCGGTGTGTTTTGCAACATCTCTGCAAACTCATTGCTCGACAGTGATTTCTTTCCGCAGTTTGTGGAATATATGCAGCACAACACCAACCTTGCTGATCAGCTTGTCTTTGAATTCTCTCAGTCCACCATCAATGCGTGTGGGCCAATCGAGATCGCCAGCCTGGATGCGCTGGCCAAACTTGGTTTCCGCTTCTCCATGGATCAGGTCACCGACATCAATATCGACTACAGGCGTCTCCATAACCTAAACGTGCGCTATGTGAAGATTGCAGCTCATGTGCTGGTTGGTCAGGCGGACGATGGGCTGACCGACATCCGGCCTGAAGACATTAAGGATCTTATGGCCCGCTATGGCATCAACCTCATTGTCGACATGATCGAAAAAGAACGCGCCGTTGTCGATGTTCTCGATTTCAATGTGGACTACGGCCAGGGCTATCTGTTTGGGTCTCCTCGGCCTGTCCGCGATGAGGTTCTCGCCGCAGTTGCCTGATCTCGTGGGCAAGGGCTTGACGATCGCGCCCTGAACGTCCTACTTGGCCGCTATGACAGATACATCTCAGGCAGTCCCCATCCCAGTACCTATCTATGCCCATTTCGAACCCATCGCGGGGCGTTACAAGGCATTGCTCTGCGACATTTGGGGTGTGCTCCACAATGGTGTTGCCGCCTATGACGGGATCGTGGAAACGCTCACCCGCTATCGCGCTGGAGGGGGGAGGGTGCTTCTGCTCTCAAATGCGCCGCGACCAGGCGTCGGCATTCCAGGCCACCTAGAGGGTTTAGGCGTCCCCCGGGAGGCCTATGATGATGTGCTCACCTCAGGTGACGCAACACGGGCCAGTATTGCGTCAGGGCAGTTCGGAAAGTCATTCTGGCACTTAGGTCCCGAGCGCGACCGTCCGACCTTTGAGGGACTTCCACTCGATCAGACAGAGGAAGGCGCTGCCGACTTCGTTCTTTGTACCGGGCTTTTCGACGACGAAACGGAAACGGCTGATGACTATGCGCCGCTGCTCGCCCGCTTGAAAGAGCGTGATTTAGATCTCGTTTGCGCCAATCCAGACATTATTGTTGATCGGGGTGAGAAGCGCGTTTACTGCGGGGGCGCCATTGCGGCTGCGTACACAGAAGTGGGTGGACGCTCTCACTATTTTGGTAAGCCCCATGCCCCAATTTACGATTTGGCGCGTGGTCGACTGGGCGATCTGAAAGACAGTCAGATTTTGGCGGTGGGTGATGGTCTGCTAACCGACATCAAGGGTGCAAACGACCAGGGCATCGATGCGCTCTTTGTCACAGGCGGCATCGCCCATGAGCGCTGTGGTCCGACAGTGAATGATCCGCAGTCAGGTCTGGTGACAGAAGTGCTGGCGGAGACCAACGGTACGGCCATTGGAGCCATGGCCCGCCTGATCTGGTGAGATAAGCTGGTTTCGCAGGTCAGTCGAAAAGGGCGTCGATATCGTCCTGGCTGGCACCCTCACTCAAAATGTCATCAACATCTGACTGCTCGATGCCTTCGCCATCAAGGGCAGGGCCATTGAGGATGAGTTCGCGTTTGCGCTTTTCTTCGGCTGTTTCTTCTTCAACACTCTCTTCGCTCAAAGCGGAGCCCAGAGCGTCAGCCAGTGAGCTGATTTTACCCTCGATGTGCACGAGCGTGCTCACAACCTTGCTGATCCGTTGACCGGTAATGTCCTGGAACGAACAGGCCTCGAAAATCTCCATCACCGCACCCTGAACCGTGTCGTGATAGCCAGGCATGTCATCTGGGTCGGCAGCCATAATCAGCTCTGCCTGCTCCATGATGGTATTGGTCGCAGATTCCGTCGACTGAACAATTGCCTCAAGTTCCAGGCCTGCCTCAGGGAAGTGTTTGTCTTTGAGGTTACGCGGCTGCAAACGGCCGATTTCACTGCGTGTCGTGTCAATGAAATCCGAAATCTCAATAAGCTCTTTATAGATTGCAGTGTCCACATGGCCGAAAAAGCCTTGCATGGATCCAACCATAATCTCTGCGAGGTTCAAAATATCGGGAAGGGAAAGGCTGTCCGTATCCATGTCACGGATATGACCCGCGACCGCGTCGAGACTTGTATCTACTGCTTTTTCAGGCGCACTCATGGCGTAAAACCGCTGTCATATTCAAAGAGGATTAGAATTCGCCGATAACGGCCGTGATCTTCGTCTTCAACGTCGCTGCATTGAAAGGCTTCACGATGTAATTATTCACACCGGCTTTTTTCGCTGCGATGACATTTTCCGTCTTGGATTCAGCGGTGATCATAATGAAGGGCGTTGGCTTCAAACCTTCGTCGCTTCGAACTTCTTTCAGAAGCTCATAACCGGTCATAGGTTCCATGTTCCAGTCGGAGATGACCAGCCCATAGCGTTTGCCGCGCATCTTTGCCAATGCCTCTGTGCCGTCCGCGGCATCATCGACGTTGGTGAAACCCAACTGCTTTAGAAGATTGCGGATAATACGGATCATCGTCTTGTAGTCATCGACTACCAGAACGGGCATTGAGAGATCTACTGCCATGGTTGTTCTCCATGTCGTGGACGCATGTTGCTGCGCCGCGAATCGTGTGCCTTACACCAAAATGAACCCAGCTTTTTGATCTGCGCCCGTTCTTGGCCCCTGCCACAACCTACGGGAGTGGCTTTAAATTTTTTGTTAAATGGCTCGGTTAGCGAAAGGTTACCGCAGCGTGTATGCACAAAATCAACCGGCACCTGGCCAGGACCTGGCATGCGCCAAGGCTTGACCTTCCCTGAGGGATGGTTATCACCACGGGGTGAATAAACGCGCAATGGCTACTTATTGAGCGATTGAGAGAGGTCGATCAAGCGATGCATGTCATTCGACATACTCAGGATATGGCAACCGCTGACCGCGGCGGCGCCTTTGCCCTTGGAAATTTCGATGGGGTGCATTTGGGCCATCAGCAGGTTATCGGCCAGGCGTCGAGCATCGCATCGCAGAATTCTGTGCCGAGCGGCGTGCTGATTTTTGAACCCCATCCCCAGCAATTTTTCTTTCCGGACAAACCGTTTTTCCGGCTAACGCCTTTTCGCGCCAAAACACGGCTCCTGGAGGCCCAGGGGCTGGACGTGCTGGCGGCCTTGCCGTTTGATGCCAATATGGCTGAACGCTCCGCTGAGAGCTTTATTGGGGACATTTTGGTCGCTGGCCTGGGAGCCTCCCATATTGTTGTGGGCTACGATTTTCGCTTTGGCAAAGGCCGTGCAGGCGACGGCGCCCTGCTTGAGAAGATGGGGCGAGAGCTCGGCTTTGGCGTGACCATTGTCGAAGAAGTGACCGATGAGGGGGAAACCTACTCATCAACCCGCATTCGCGAATGTCTTCATGCAGGTGATCCCCAGGGTGCCGCAAGATTGCTGGGCCACTGGTGGTCGGTGGAAACACATATCGTCACGGGCGATCAGCGCGGGCGCACAATCGGTTTCCCCACCATCAATCTGCCCCTGGAGGAGCACGTTGAGCCAGCACTTGGCGTCTATGCGGTGCTGATCGAAATTGAGGATGGTCCCCACGAAGGCTCATACAAGGGTGTGGCAAATATTGGCCGCAGACCCACCTTCAATAAGTCGGATGTCCTGCTGGAGGCCCATCTCTTCGACTTTGAAGGGGACCTTTATGGAGCTCATGCAGCCGTTTCCTTCGTGGAATATTTACGTCCTGAGCGCAAATTTGATGGGTTGGACAGCCTCAAGGCACAAATCGCGCTTGATAGCGAACAAGCCCGGGAGCGCCTCAAAAAGGTGGCAAAACCCTGGGAGCTTGCTCAATAGGGCGATCTGCTGGACGAGGTTCTTCCTCACTGGTACAAGACACGCATCATGATGATCGAGTGGATAGACAGGGGAATAGTCC
>JAJFGY010000023.1 GCA_021775935.1 Alphaproteobacteria bacterium | reverse complement strand
GGTGCCCTCGATTGTCTGAACCCTAACCGGGCCCAATTGCTTGCCTCGGTCGACCTGATCACGAGCCTTGCCAATCAGGCAGCCAATGAACGTGAAAGTCAGCAGGTCAGCCTGTTTGGCGACGCCATGGAAAATGCTATGGACAATCCGGTGCTGGCTCAAGTTGAGCCCTGGTTGCCAATGGACCGGCTGAATGAGGAGTTTAATGCAGTCGGTTTCTACATTTCAGGCCATCCTTTGGACGATTATGCCAAGGCGATGAAACAGACGGGCGTCGTAACCTATGCCGAACTGCTGCAAAAGACATCTAGCGCAGAGCGAGTGGCTGGAACTGTGGCCGCGCGGCAGGACCGCCGTTCAAAACAGGGCAATCCCTTTGCTTTTGTGACGCTTTCAGATCCCACTGGTCGGTTCGAGGTCGTGATCTTCTCCGAAGAACTGAATTCCTTCCGGGACCTGCTGGAACCCGGTCGGTCCGTCGTGATTGGCGTGGAAATTGACCGGACGGGGGATGATGTGCGGCTTCGAGCCCAGTCCGTCAGACCTGTTGACGAGGTGGCGGCCACAGCGGCAGATGGCCTCAAAATCTTCCTGGATACGCCCGAACCGCTGGAATCCATCAAATCCCGCCTGCCAGACAAGGGCAGAGGCGTCGTTTCTCTTGTTTTACTGGCCGGCCACGGCCGCGAGGTTGAGGTGGAGTTGAAGGAGCGCTTCCACATAACGCCGCCGGTGCGCTCTGCCATACAGGCGGTGCAGGGGGTCGTGGACGTTCAGGACATCTGAGCGCGACATATAATTTCGCGGCGGGAGCATCCGTTTCGGTCCCTTTTCCCGCAACCCCAATTGGCGCTTGCGTTTTTCAGGCTCCAGCCCTATACGTTCGCCCATTCCACATGCGGGGATACGGGCTTTTTCATGGAGTGCGCGGCATATGCCAAACACCCCCTCATAGAAAAAACTCGATCCGGTCCGTGGCCGTCCCGTGAGGGAGACCATGGTTCCCCCCGCAGAGGTCCAACCGGAAAAGAAGGAGATAGGGCGTCATGGCACTCCCTGATTATTCTATGCGTCAACTGCTGGAGGCCGGTGTTCACTTCGGTCACCAGACACATCGTTGGAACCCGAAGATGGAGAGTTATCTCTTCGGTGATCGCAACGGCATTCATATTGTCGACCTGACACAGACCGTGCCTCTTCTGCATCAAGCTCTCGTCGCTGTTCGTGACGTTGTGGCTGCAGGTGGTCGGGTTCTGTTTGTAGGCACAAAGCGTCAGGCATCAGAGCCTATCGCTCAGGCCGCAAAACAGTGTGCTCAGTACTACATCAATCACCGCTGGCTTGGCGGCACGCTGACGAACTGGAAAACCATTTCCAATTCAATCCGCCGTCTGCGCGAGCTGGAAGAATTGTTCGCCGGCGAAGGCAAAGGCCTTACTAAGAAAGAGCTTTTGAACCTCACGCGTGAGCGCGACAAGCTCGAGCTTTCAATCGGTGGCATCAAGGATATGGGCGGCGTTCCCGACATCATGTTCGTGATCGACACCAACAAAGAAGAGATTGCGATCAAGGAAGCCCGCAAGCTCGGCATTCCCGTTATTGCGATCCTCGATTCCAATTGTAACCCGGACAACATCACGCACCCGATCCCAGGGAATGATGATGCGGCACGGGCTATCGCGCTCTACACAGACCTGATCTCACGCGCTGCCATTGATGGTATCTCAGCGAGCCAGGCTGGGTCGGGTGAAGATATCGGCGAACAGGTTGAGCCAATCGCAGAAGTTCTGCCTGAGGAACCTGCAGCTGAAGCAGCTGCGCCTGCAGCACCGGCTGACGCGTCCTGACACCAGGACAGTTACCTAACTGCGTTACTTAAAGGTGGGTCCGGTTCGCATGAGCGAGGCGGACCCCATATTTCAGATGAGGATTACCAATGGCTGAAATTACAGCAAGCCTGGTGAAAGATCTGCGCGAGAAATCCGGCGCAGGCATGATGGACTGCAAAGCAGCCCTGAAAGAAACAGACGGAGACATGGAAGCAGCAATCGATTGGCTGCGGACAAAAGGTTTGGCGAAGGCCGCAAAAAAAGCAGGCCGCGTCGCTGCTGAAGGTCTCGTCGGTGTTGTTGCAGAAGGCACCTCTGGCGCCGCTGTCGAAGTGAATTCCGAGACCGACTTTGTTGCTCGCAACGAGAATTTCCAGGCAATGGTTTCAGGGATTGCCGGTGTCGCCAATACGGCGGCGGGTGATCTCGATAAGCTTCTTAGCTCACCGTTTCCAGGGTCAGAGAAATCTATTTCCGACTATGTGACGGAAGCTGTCGGCACAATCGGTGAGAACATGAATGTTCGCCGGACAGAAGCTCTGAGTGTCAACTCAGGCGTTGTGGTCTCCTATGTCCACAACCAGGCAGTTCCTGGCCTTGGCAAGATCGGTGTTCTTGTAGCGCTTGAATCAACCGGCGACACTGAAAAGCTCTCTGCGCTCGGTAAGCAGATTGCAATGCATGTTGCAGCAACAAGCCCACTTGCAACAAGCGTCGATGAACTTGATCAAGCCGTGGTTGAGCGTGAGCGCAACGTTCTGGCGGCGGAAGCACGGGAATCAGGCAAACCTGAAAACATCATCGACAAGATGATTGAGGGCCGGATCCGCAAGTTCTATGAAGAAGTTGTCCTTCTTTCTCAGACCTTTGTTATTGACGGTGAAAACACGGTCGAAAAAGCGGTGAAAAACGCTGAAGGTGACGTTGGCGCTCCGATCAAAGTCGTGGGCTTTGTCCGCCTCGCACTTGGTGAAGGCATCGAAAAAGAAGAGGCAGATTTCGCCGCTGAAGTTGCTGCAGCAGCTAAAGGCTAAAAACAGCCTAAAGTCTGGTGAGATGAGGTGACCGCAAGGTCGCCATGCCTCGCTGGGAACGCTATTATTGAGGCGTGTGAGATAGGGATTCGCAAACAGCGGCCCAGCCTCGCACGCCTTAATTGCATGAGGAACCGGTTGCTTTCGGGGGAAAGTGGCGGATCCAAAACGGGGATGAGCGGACCGCAATGCCAAGTGACATAGCTAAGCAAAGTGACCTAGCAAAGCCAAGTGATCCGGCAAAGATTGGTGATCCAAAGTACCGTCGGGTTCTCCTGAAAGTTTCAGGTGAGGCCCTGATGGGTGACCAGGCCTATGGAATTGATGTCGGCACGGTTGATCGCATTGCCGATGAGGTGAAGCAGGCCGTTAAGATCGGTGTGCAGGTCTGTCTGGTAATTGGTGGTGGGAACATTTTCCGCGGGCTTTCAGGGGCTGCAGAAGGTATGGAACGTGCCAGCGCCGACTATATGGGCATGCTCGCGACCGTCATGAATGCAATCGCGATGCAGAATGCTTTGGAACGGATGGGCGTGCCCACGCGGGTGCAATCAGCAATTCCAATGACGAGTGTCTGTGAGCCCTATGTTCGGCGGAAGGCTGAACGGCATATGGAAAAGGGGCGCGTGGTGATTTTTGCTGCGGGCACAGGCAACCCGTTTTTTACAACCGACACAGCAGCTGCGTTGCGCGCTTCGGAAATGGGATGCGATGCGCTCCTGAAGGGCACGCAGGTTGATGGGGTTTACACAGCAGATCCGAAAACAGATCCAGCGGCAAAACGATATGACCAACTGTCGTATACCGACGTGCTCGCAAAAGATTTGAAGGTAATGGATGCCTCCGCCGTATCGTTGGCGCGAGAGAACGACATCCCAATTTTGGTTTTTTCAATCCACAATCCCGGCGGCTTCGTTGAAGTGCTGCGCGGTGATGGATTGTTCACAAAGGTAGACAGCGGGACGTAAGCGCAGCAGTAATATTTGTGCTGAATGACACTGATAGAAAACGGCCCCGACAGAAAAAGGAATGCAACCATGGCTGAGCAGGAACTTGATTTTGACGATCTGAACCGCCGGATGACAGGCGCTGTTGCTGCGCTGAAGAGTGAGTTTGCAGGTCTGCGGACAGGGCGGGCATCTGCAAGCCTTCTCGAGCCTGTGCAGGTTGAAGCGTACGGGGCAATGACGCCGATCGATCAGGTGGGAACCGTGTCTGTGCCCGAGAGCCGCATGATCACGGTGCAGATCTGGGACAAAGGTCTTGTCGGAGCAACAGAAAAAGCCATTCGCACAGCAGGATTGGGCCTCAATCCAGCTGTCGATGGGCAGCTTCTGCGTATTCCCATTCCTGAGTTGAACGAAGAGCGTCGCCAGGAACTGACGAAGATCGCCGCCAAATACAGCGAAGAAGCGCGGATTGCCGTTCGCAATGTGCGCCGTGACGGCATGGATGAGCTCAAGCGTCTGGAGAAAGACGGCAAGATGAGCAAAGATGAGCAGAAGTCCTCGGGCGACAAGGTTCAGCAGGCGACGGACAAGTTCATCGCTGAGGTCGATAAGATGCTTGAAACGAAGCAAGCAGAGATCATGCAGGTCTAAGGGACAGCAGCTCTATGTGGCTTAGCGAACCCAAAACCGGAAACGGAACCGAATTGTGACGCCAATCGAAAAAGAACACACAGCGGAAGCCAAAGCGCCGCGACATGTTGCGATTGTCATGGACGGCAATCGGCGATGGGCAGCTAAGCGGCATCTCCCAAAAAAGCTGGGGCACAAAGCTGGCGTGGATGCGGTTCGGAAAATTGTGCGCGCTGCGGGTGATCTTGGTGTCGAATATCTGACGCTCTTTGGATTTTCATCGGAGAATTGGAACCGGGGACCGGAAGAAGTTTCAGACCTGATGGGCTTGCTGCGCCTGTTTATTCGTGGCGACTTGGCCGAGCTGCATCAGAACGGTGTGCAGATTAAGATCATCGGGGAACGAACCCATCTTGACCCAGACATCATCTCCCTCATTGAAGAAGCTGAGACGCTAACGGCAGCCAACAATAACCTTCATCTTGTGATTGCTTTTAACTATGGGGGTCAGTCGGAGATTGCTGCAGCGGTACGGCGCATCGCCGGGAAAGTTGCAGCAGGCGAGATCAACGTCGACAAAATTGACCCTGAGATGATCGAGGCGCATTTGGACACAGCCGGAGTGCCCAACCCGGACCTCGTCATCCGCACAAGCGGTGAAAAGCGGCTCTCAAATTTTCTTCTGTGGCAGAGTGCGTACTCTGAGTTCGTTTTCACAGATGTCCTGTGGCCCGACTTTAGTAAGGACACGCTTGAAGAAGCCGTGTCGGAGTTTCGCTCTCGTGACCGCCGCTTTGGCGAGGGGTAGGGGCATTGAACGCACACTCTCCCGCTGAACAAAAATCATCGTCGCTCCGCTTGCGTGTCCTATCGGCCCTGGTCCTGGCGCCCATCGTGCTGGGCGCGGTCTGGCTCGGTGGGACCGTGTTTATTGGATTGCTCATCATAGTCGGGCCTTTGATGGCGCTTGAATGGGCAAATCTGGCGGCACCCGATGGCGCTGCCTGGAGAGATCAAGTCGGTTTGACGGTAGGCGTGATTATCTACCTTCTTACATTGGGTGTCGGTGATGCTGGGTTGGCGTTTGCGCTGCTGCTAACAATGCTCGGGCTCACCTTGGCAATGTCGATCTGGCGCGGGACATCGAGCGTGCAGACACTGATCGGATTTGCCTATGTTGGTGGAGCAGTAGCTGCGTTCGCGTGGTTGCGCGGTGATAGTGATATTGGGCGCTTGACCATAATCTGGTTGTTGGGTGTCGTCTGGGCAACGGATATAGGCGCCTACTTTGTTGGTCGCACAATTGGTGGACCGAAAATGGCGCCGAAGCTCTCTCCCAATAAAACATGGTCGGGGCTCTTAGGGGGCATGGCTTCAGCAGCCCTTGTCGGCATTGTAATTTTCGTTTTTGCAGATCTTGAGAGCGTTGCAGTAACAACGACCACTGTCATCGCTTTGGCAATCTTTGCAGGGCTGGTCGCTCTTCTATCTCAAGCCGGAGATGTGTTTGAATCTTCGATGAAACGCCGCGCCGGCGTGAAGGATTCTGGAACAATCATTCCAGGACATGGCGGGATCTTGGATCGGGTGGACGGGCTGATGTTCGCCGCAACTTTTGTGGCACTCGTGATCATCGCCACCCATTACATGGTTGGTTGGATGTCATGAGTGTGAGCGCTGCATCGAAACTTGAGCCGTCCCGCCGGCGCGTGTCCATTCTAGGCGCCACCGGATCAATTGGATGCAATACGCTCGATTTGATCAGGCGCAATCGTGAAAACTATGATGTGGTCGCGCTGACGGCCCAAACGAATGTGCAATTGCTCGCCGAACAAGCCACTGAGTTTCAAGCCGAGTTTGCGGTGATTGGGGACGATGCCCGGCTCGCTGATTTGCGCGAGGCTCTTTCAGGCACGGGCATAGAGTGTGCAGCGGGGCGTCTGGCGTTAGAAGAGGCAGGTGCGTATCCCGCAGATTGGGTGATGGCGGCTATTGTGGGTACAGCTGGCCTGGCGCCAACTTTGGAGGCTGTTAGGCAGGGCGCGCACGTCGCATTGGCGAATAAGGAATGCCTGGTCTCTGCAGGAAATATCTTCTTGGCAGAGGTAGCGGCGTCGGGCGCCACCTTGCTTCCAGCTGATTCCGAGCACAACGCCATATTTCAGGTGCTGGACCCAAGCAAATATGACTGCGTAGATAAGATCATCCTGACGGCATCTGGTGGACCGTTTTTGAACACGTCTATGGACGACATGCGCCGGGCAACACCTGCGCAGGCCGTGGCGCATCCCCAATGGTCGATGGGCGCCAAAATTTCAGTTGATTCGGCTACTTTGATGAATAAAGGCCTCGAAGTGATCGAAGCCCACTATTTGTTCCCGGTTGGCCGCGAAAAGCTGGAAGTGGTCATCCATCCCCAGTCAATCATTCACTCAATGGTCGCCTACAATGACGGATCAGTGTTGGCCCAGCTCGGTGCGCCCGATATGCGGACGCCCATTAGCTATACTTTGGCCTGGCCTGAGCGTATGGCTACGCCGGCGGCGCGGTTGAATTTGGCCGAAATCGGCCAATTGACCTTCAAAGACCCAGATTTAGAGCGGTTTCCAGCACTTGCCCTTGCGGGCGAAGCTTTGCGGCTTGGCAAGGGAACGGCGACGGTAATGAACGCCGCTAATGAAATTGCAGTGGCGGCATTTCTGGCAGAGAAGATAGGTTTTTTGGATATTTCGGCAATTGCCGCCGATGTTATGGAAGATTTCGTGGCTAAA